>JAJYMM010000209.1 GCA_021787035.1 Actinomycetes bacterium | reverse complement strand
CGGCAAGCCCGTGCTGGGGCGGCGCCGGCGGCGAGACGCCTGGGGGCGCTCGCCCGGTGGTTCGGGCTCGGGTTCTCCCGCTATTGCCCTAGCACCTCCGGGCGGCCTGGGGCTCGGGCCCCCTGGTGCGCTCGCACGCTCGCCGTCACGGCCGCCTGCCGGCTCTCCGCCGAGACCACGGGCACGGGGCCCATTGGCGGTTTGCCCATTGGCGGTTTGCCCGTTGGCGGTTTGCCCGTTGGCGCCGGGCGCCTTGGGCCCCGAACCAGCCCGTGGGGCTGGCGGCCGCCTCTCCTCAGTGCCTTCGTTGCTTGTCTCGTGCCCAGCTTGCGCACGCACGGCTTCGGCCCGCCCGGCCCCCGCAGCCCCAGAGCGCACTTGCCCGGCCTCTCCGGTGCTGGCCTCTCCGGTGCTGGCCTCTCTCGTGCTGGCCTCTCCCGTACCGGCCTCTCCCGTACTGGCCTCTCCGGTCCCCCCACCTAGCGATAGGGCACCGCCAGCACCGGGCCCACCGGTACTGGGCCCACCGGTACTGGGCCCACCGGTACTGGGCCCACCGGTACTGGGCTCACCGGTACTGGGCCCACCTGGCTTGGGCCCACCTGGCTTGGGCCCAGCTGGCCCGGGGCTATCGAACTGATGTTCCTCCAGTACAGCTTCTGTCTGCCCAGCTCCTATTGGGCCTACCTCGATAGGCCCCACCGCCACCTTGCGCCCCCGCCCTGCCGGGCCCTGCGCGTTACTGGCAAGCAAGGCCCCGGCCCTCTCGCGCGCTGGCTCGCCGACGCCTTCGCCCACGCCGGCGGCTACCGGCCTTTCCTGTCCATCACCCGCCACCACGTCGCCGAGGGGGAGGCTCTCCTGGCCTTCGAGGCGGCCCCTGATCACTTTCAAAGGCAAGAAGGCGTCCCTTTGCTGGCGCAGTACCCAGCGCAGCCTCTCGATGTCCTCCTCATAGAACTTTCTGTAACCCGACGGGGTGCGCTCGGGGTCGACGAGCCCCTGGCTCTCTAGGAAACGTATCTTCGAGATGGTCACGTCTGGGAACTCGTCTTGGAGGAGCGACAGCACCTCTCCTATGGACAAATGAGAACGGCCAGCCAAAATGCCGCCTCCTCAGGCCTGCCCGGGCATGCCCGGCGCTAGGAAGAGGAGCCTGAACCTGCCAACCTGCAGCTCGTCGCCGGAGGACAGGGGCGCGTTGTCGATGCTCTGACGGTTGAGGTAAGTGCCGTTGAGCGAGCCGACGTCGTGGGCCCAAAAGGTCCCATCGTTGTAGCTAACCTCGGCGTGACGGCGCGAAACGGTGATGTCGTCCAGGAAGATATCGCTGTCAGGGTGGCGGCCGATCGTCACGACCAAGGAGCCGTCAGCCGAGAGCACGAAGCGCGAGCCAGCTCCTGGGCCACGCGTCACTACGAGTACTGCGCCCGCCGGCGGCACTCCATGTAGTAGATCGCTCGGCTCGAGCTGGAAGGGCTCCCCTGCCTCTCCAGGCACGGCGATGACCGGGGCCAGGGCGGTAGTGACCGGTTCGGGCTCGCTGCTAGCGCGCTCCAAGCGGGACCCGCAAGACGAACAGAAATTCGCCCCGGGGGGGTTCGCGTGCCCACAGCGGTTGCAGTACAACTACGCCTCACGCCTCTATCAGTTTGCGATAGTCATCGGCAGCCATCATGGCCCTGAACCCTTCTGTCGACGAGGGTTTGATGAGACAAATCCAGCCGTCGCCATAAGGGTCCTCGTTGACACGTTGCGGAGAATCGACAAGGTCGCTGTTGACCTCCACCACCGTCCCGTCCAGCGGCGCGTAGACGTCAGACACCGACTTGGTGGATTCTAGCTCACATAGGGGTTGGCCAGCCACAGCGGCAACACCGGGCTCGGGCAGCTGCACGTACACGATGTCTCCCAACGCGTCCTGGGCATAGTCCGTGATCCCGACTCGCACGTGGTCGCCCTCTTGGCGGCACCACTCGTGGTCGGAGCTGTAGCGCAGATCCTCGGGGATGTTCACGCGCTTAGACCATACTGGCATCGCGACGGGGATGCTCGCTTTCCGGCCCGGGCGCCAAGTCCGGGCTTCGTCCCCGCGGGCAGGTGGGCCCAGCCCGGGGCTGCCTGCGCCAAAGAGGCCAGCCTAGGGCTTGCCGCCTAGCTCCACCGCCTTCACGATCAACAACAAGACGGCGACGACCAGGTAGCCCCGTAGGGACCACATGACGAGGAGGCGCGAGCGGCTCCAGGGCGGCCGACCGAGGAGGGCCAGGGGCTTCATCCGCCACGTTGCCCGCTCCGAGAGGCCGACGGGTGGACCGCCAGCCGTCGCCGGTTGCGGTCCTCGGAAGGCCAGGTACGCGCCGCCCACACCGAGGCCGACGACCATGGCGCCGCCGAGGCCCTCGGCGAGGGTGCCGATGTTTACGCTCGGCAGGGCTGTCGTGACAACCAAGATGAGCGACATGACGAGCAAGATGCCGATGATCAGGCCCGCCACGGCGTTGAGCCAGGGCCGGTTGACCCATGGCCCGAGCACGTCGCGGTCGTTGCAGAGCAAGAGGAGGAACACCGCTGCCGACGGGAGCAGGACCCCGGCGAGGGCCTGCACGCCAAGGGTGATGGTGCCGAGGGGTGCGCCGGGGATGAGCACTATGCCCGCGGCGACGGCCACCAGCGCGGCGAAGCTCGCATAGAAGCCCTTGGCCTCCCAGAAGCTCCGGTGGAGCGAATGGTGCGCGCCGAAGAAGTCGCCAAACGCGTACGAAGTGCCGAGGGTCACTGCCGCTGCCCCGATGATCGAGGCGTTGAGCAGCACGAGGGCGTAGAGGGCACCCGCAGAATGGCCGAGCACGGTCCCAAGGGCGTGGGCCACGCCTCCCGCGTTGATGAACCCGCCGTGATAGCGGGTGCCGTTGAAGGCAGCCGCGCACGTGACGACCATCAAGACGGCGCCGACCACGGTCACGAAGCTGCCGAGCACGGTATCGGCGCGCTCGTAGTTGATCCACCGTGGCGTTATGCGCTTATCGACGATATTGGACTGCTGGAAAAATAGCTGCCACGGCGCAACGGTCGTACCGACGATAGAGATTATGAGTAGCACCGCGGTCGATGTGGCACCGCCTGAAATCCCGGGGACGACTAGGCCGTGCAGGAACCGCCCGCCGTTGGGGTGGCTGAATATGGCAAGCGGTATTACGAGAAAATTGGCGGCGACAAATACGAGCATGAAGCGCTCCCAGCGCCGGAAGCTCCCGCTCGCGGTCATCACGACCAGGCCCAGCCCAGCGAGGGGCACAGATATGTACTTGGAGAGCCCGAAATAGCCGAGCGCGAGGTCGACCCCAATGAACTCGGTCACTATCGTCAGGAAGTCAAGTATGAAAAGGTCGCCGACAGAGAACCAGCCCCAGAAGCGTCCGAAGCGCTCTTTTATAAGCCGGGCGTGGCCGACGCCGGTCACGGCCCCGAGCCGGACCACCATCTCCTGGTTGACCACGAGCACCGGGATCAGGAGTGGCAACACCCAAAGGAGGCTGTAACCGTAGTTTTGCCCCGCCTGCGAATACGTGGCCACGCCGCCGGCGTCGTTGTCGCCGACCATGACTATGATCCCCGGGCCGATGATCGCGGCCAACGTGAGCAGGCGCGCGCCCCACCCGCGCCGCGCTCCTGTGTCGTGCTGGCTAATTGTGCCAAGCGCCCCGCGGATGTCGCCGACATGGGCTTCGTCGAGGACGGCCGACTCGGCCGGCACCGACGCTGCAGATTCCAACATTTCTTGGGCCATGGCCGGTAGACCTCCCGGGCTCGTGGGCTTACGTGCGACGAATGTTTTCAGGCGCACACGCCCGCCCCGGGCCCGCCTACTAGGCCTTGACCCGTGCCAACGTGCGCGCCTTGGGTTGGTGAGGCGACCCTCTGTCGGCGCTCAGTTCGGCTCCTTTGCTCTGCGGACCAACTGCTAACCCCGTGCAGCAACCACCGAAATCGGGAGAAACTGCCAGGGGCTCGCCCACCTCCCCGCGAGACACCTGGGCGGCGGGCAAGGTTTACCTTACCACAGCGGCGCGCCCCAACCGTCGGGACCAGGCGCGCGAGGAGGCTGCACGCCGCGACGAGGGCTGCCGCCGGTCGGCCGTCCGTGGCGAGGCAGCGCTATTTGGACGATCGAGTTTGACGATCGGGCCCGCGTTATTCGGGCGCGACCATGCCGTACTGGCGCCGCCACCCAGACGGGAGCACCATCTCGAGGACGTCGTCCACGGTGATCTGGCCTATCATGCGCCCGGCCGCGTCCACCACCGGCGCGACGGCGAGGTTGTAGTCAGTCATCTTGCGGATCACTTCATGGATGTCCGCGTCCGGCGAGAGTGTCACTCCGCCTTCGCGCGTCGCAGCTGCAACACTGGCGCCAGGTTGCGACCGCAGCAGGTCGACCACCAACGCGGTGCCCTCGAGGCGCCCCCCTTCGCCCGTCACGAACACGACAGCGCAAGCCTCGGGCGGGCTCGTGGAGGTTCGCACGGCTTCGAGCGCATCAGAGACGCTGGCGCTGGAAGCTACAGAGACGAAGTCGGGGTTCATGAGCCCCCCCGCCGTCTCTGGGTTGTAACTGAGCAGGGCACGCATCTTTGCCTGCGCCGGTTCGGGCACCTTCTCCAGGATCGGGAGCCGGCGCTCCTGGTCGAGCTCGGTGAGCAGGTCGACAGCGTCGTCGGGGCCCATCGCCGAGAGCAGCCTGGCTGCCTCCTCGTCCGAACGGCTTCGGAGGAACTCGACCTGGTGCTCCGTGTCGAGCTCCTCGAACACGTCGGCTTCCAGCTCTCGGTCGGCGCTGACTGCTTTTATGATCTCCTCGCCCTCTTCGTGCGAGGCCGCCTCGACTAGGTCGGCTAGCACCGCAGGGTGGAGGCGGCGGAGCTTGCGGAAAGGTATCTGCAGGCGCGCGGTTGGGACGTGGGAGACGAAGGGCTCGACCTCGGACCAGTCAAGGACCCTGTCCTCGCTGTCGGGACGGCGGAGCTTGCGCGGCAGGAGCCTCCGCAGCACCGGCCGCGAGCTCGTGTCGACGCCTGCAACCTGCCACGACGTCCCAGCATTGGCGAGGAGGATGTCGTTGGCCCGCACAAGCCGGCCTGTAGCGAGGTTGATCAGGTGGCGCGAACGCAAGTCGCGCGCAAGTAGGACTTCGCCGGGACGGCGCACGAAGGGCCCGAGCGAAGCCAGGTCGACCTTCAGCTTGGTGCGCTCGTACCCGAGCTCTGACAGCTGGTAGGCGTGAGCGAACTTGTCACCCCCGTCCACGCTCACAACGAGGCCCGTCACGCGAGGGTGCCAGCCCGGGGAGCTTCCTTCCCCTCCGAGCCTGGCGATGACATCCATAAGGCGCCCCTCGACAGGACCGGATGCACCCGTCACCTCCGTACCGATCAAGCCAGCAAGGCCGAGGACTTCGGGCGCGCCTTGGCCCCCCTGGCCGTCTTCGGCCCTTTCCATGGAAGCCCTGTCCTCACCTGAAACCGGACGGCCTCCAACCCGACGGCCTCCAACGGGCGCGCCCGTGAGGCCCCGCGTACTTGGGGGCGAGTCGCCCCTAGCTCTCGGCACAGCGCCAGAGTAACACCGCCAGGCGCGCAGCCGACCAGATGGGGGCCTCGCGCGTCGACTGGCCAACCAAAGGGGTGCCCGTCGCAGCCCAATGTGCCGGCCCAACGAGCAGTTGGTCCCCCCGGCGAGGGGTCTTTCGCCTCTAACCCCATGATGGCGCCGGTTCGACACTGGCGCTAATCAAAACTGAATAAGGAGGGCCCCAGATGGCCAAGTACGTCTACGACTTCGCCGAGGGCAACCGCGGCATGCTCGACCTGCTCGGGGGGAAGGGGGCAAACCTAGCCGAGATGAGCAACCTCGGCCTCCCCGTCCCGCCAGGTTTCACGATCACCACTGAAGCCTGTCGGGAGTACCTGGCCACCGGTACCGTCCCCCTCAGCCTCGACGCCGAAGTAGACGAGCACCTCGCCAGCCTCGAGGCCACGATGGGCAAACGACTGGGCGACCCCGATGACCCGCTGCTCGTTTCTGTACGCAGCGGCGCCAGGTTTTCGATGCCGGGGATGATGGACACGGTCTTGGACATCGGCCTAAACGACGCCTCGGTCTACGGGCTCGCAAAACAGGCAGACGACGAACGCTTTGCCTGGGACTCCTACCGGCGCTTGGTCCAGATGTTCGGCAAGACGGTTATGGGCGTAGATGGGGCCTTATTCGAAAACGCGCTCACCGACCTCAAAGAAAAAGCAGGGGCCACCTCGGACTTGGACCTCGGCGTCAATGATCTGGCGCACCTCGTCACCGTCTTCCAAGAGATCGTGAAGCACGAGACTGGAAGGAAGTTCCCGACCGAACCACGCGAGCAGCTCGGCGCCGCGATCAAGGCCGTCTTCGAGTCCTGGAACACCGAGCGCGCCCGGGTCTACCGCCGCCAGGAACGCATCTCCGAGGATCTCGGCACAGCCGTCAACGTGGTATCGATGGTCTTCGGCAACCTCGGGCTCTCCTCGGGAACCGGGGTGTCCTTCACCCGCGACCCAGCTACGGGAGACCGCGGCGTCTACGGCGACTACCTCCAAGACGCCCAGGGCGAGGACGTCGTGGCCGGGATAAGGAACCCGGTACCCCTCCAGGCACTAGAAGAGCTGAACCAACCCGTCTACCGCCAACTCCTCGACATCATGGCGGTCTTGGAGCACCACTACCGCGACCTCTGCGACATCGAGTTCACCGTCGAAAAGGGCAAGCTTTGGATGCTGCAGACCCGCGTCGGCAAGCGCACCGCGGCCGCCGCCTTCCGCATCGCTACCCAGCTGGTCGACGAGGGCGTGATCAGCATGGACGAGGCGCTCGCCCGGGTGAACGGCGCCCAGCTCGCCGAGCTCATGTTCCCCCGCTTCTCGGAGAACCACTCCGTTTCCCGACTCGCGACAGGCCAGGGAGCCAGCCCCGGCGCCGCGGTCGGCAAGGTCGTCTTCGACTCGGCTACGGCGGCACAGTGGGCCGAGCGAGGCGAGGCAGTCATCTTGGTGCGCAACGAGACCAATCCCGACGACCTGCCAGGGATGGTCGCCGCCAAGGGCGTACTGACCCGCAGGGGTGGTAGGACGAGCCACGCGGCCGTTGTGGCCCGAGGGCTCGGCAAGACCTGTGTGGTAGCCGCCCAGGACCTCGACATCGATATTGCCGGCCGTCGCTTCAGCGCCCCTGACGGCACCGTTATCGCCGAGGGTGACCTGATCTCGATAGACGGAAGGACAGGCGCGGTCTACAAGGGCAACGTGGAGGTCGTTCCCTCGCCACTCGTCGAGTACTTCGAAGGGACTTTCGATGCTGCCAAGGTCGACGCCGAGACGAGAGACCTCGTCGCCTCGGTCACACGCATCCTTCGCCACGCCGACGCGCGCCGCCGCCTTGCCGTAAAGGCAAACGCGGACATGCCGTCCGACGCGCGCCGCGCTCGGCACTTCGGCGCCGAAGGCATTGGCCTTTGCCGTACGGAGCACATGTTCCTCGGGGAGCGGCGCCTCTTGGTAGAAAGGCTGATCCTCGCCGAAACCGAGGACGAACGCCAAGCGGCCCTCGACGAGTTGGAGCCGCTCCAGCGCGGCGACTTCGTCCAGATCTTCGAACAGATGGACGGCCTACCGGTAACGATCAGGCTGATCGACCCACCGCTTCACGAGTTCCTGCCGGACCTCACCCAGCTGTCCGTTCGTGCCGCGCTCGCCGAGTCCAAGGGCGAGGTCGACGAGGAAGCGGAGCGGCTCCTTCCAGCGGTACGCCGCCTGCACGAGCAAAACCCGATGCTCGGCCTGAGAGGCGTACGGCTCTGCCTCGCCATACCAGGCTTGATCAAGCTCCAAGTCCGCGCAATAGCCGAGGCCGCAGCACAGCGCAGGAAGGCAGGTGGCGACCCCGTCTTCGAGGTGATGGTACCCGTAGTGGGCGCCGTCCAAGAGCTCGAGCACGTGCGCGAGGAAGCCGAGGCAGTGATCGCAGCCGTATCGGAGGAGACCGGGGTGCACCTGGAGAAGGTCATAGGCACGATGATCGAGCTACCGAGGGCCTGCCTCACAGCGGGACAGATAGCCGCTTCGGCCGACTTTTTCTCCTACGGGACCAACGACTTGACCCAGACCAGCTGGGGCTTTTCTCGCGACGACTGCGAAGCGTCGTTCTTCCCCCTCTACATGGAGCTCGGGATCTTCGGCACCTCGCCCTTCGAGACCTTGGACAAAGAGGGGGTCGGTGCTCTGGTCAGGATGTCGTCGGCCGCCGCTCGGACCACCAAGCCCGACATCGAGATCGGCGTCTGCGGCGAGCACGGGGGTGACCCCGAGAGCATCCACTTCTTCAACGAGGTGGGGCTCGACTATGTGTCTTGCTCGCCCTTCAGGGTGCCAGTAGCGCGCCTCGAGGCAGGGCGGGCTGCCCTGCCGAGATCCGTTACCACAAGCTCATCGCGCTGACCGACCGCTGCGGGACCGGCCAACATCGGTGGCCCCGCCTACGCCAGAGCGGCGAGCAGTCCTTCGAGCAGCTGCTCGCCGCTTCCTGGCGGAGCAGGCGTCGCCACTCCTTCCAGGTCGCGCGCCGCGCTCGCACGTTCCTTGGGTGAAAGCGCAAGGAGCTCGGTAAGCGCCCCCGGCTGCCAGCGAAGCAGGCACGAGCACTGGAACAGCGCGCCGAGCCTCGTCCGGCGCTGGGACACGCCAACGACCTTTGGCCCGCCTGCCGCCGTCACCTCCCCGGCACCGAGGAGAGCGAAGCAAACATGCGAGGACCAGGGTCGGCGGACCAGCCCGCCCTTCCAGACCTCCGCGGAGGCGAAGCCGGCCCCGTGGAGGGCCGCCGCCCACGCCTCCCCCACCCACCAGGCCGCACGCCCTACGTCGTCATCGCCGAGCGGGTCACCCGCTGGCACCACCAGGTCCACCCAGAGCTGCGAGCCCGGCTCGACCAGCACGGCTCCCCCGCCGCTCCTCCGGCGCACCACCTCGACCCCGGCGCTAGCGCAGGCGGCTGCGTCGGCAACGCTCGATGCCTGGGAGCTCCCGAGGACAAGGGCACTGTCGGTCGGCTGCATAACTCGGGCCGCACGCGCCAGGCCGGCCGCACCGCCACCACCATCTGAGGCCACCATGGCAGCAGACGAGGCATGCAGCTCGGCAACCGTGCCGGTGGCTCGCTCCACCCGAAAGCCGCCCTGACGGCACTGAAAGACGCAGTTCAAGCAGATAGCGGCGTCGCCTGGGCCGCCAACGAGAGCGACCCGTCAGCGGTACCGATCTGTACCACGTGCCCGCGAAGGCCAAGATATGGCTCCCAGTCCGGCAGCACGGCACCGAGCGCCACCAACGCCCACTGGCGGCCCTTGGGGGCCGAGGGAGGGCGCCGCAACCTCATGCCGCTGTCTTCGAGGAGGTGGTCGCGCTTCCTTGCGTTGCAGCGCTTGCAGGCTGCAACGACGTTTTCCCAAGTGTGCTGGCCACCTTTGGACCTAGGCACGATATGGTCGATGTTTTCTGCTTGCGCTCCGCAGTACTGGCACCGGTGGCCGTCCCGAGCGAAGATCGCCCGACGGTTGAGCGCCACGTGCGCCTGGTGAGGGACCCGCACGAAGTGAGCAAGGCGGACAACGGAAGGTTCTGGGAAAGAAAACCGGGACGCGTGGTAAACACGGCCCGTCCCAGAGAGGAGCTCGGCCTTGGACTGGAGCACGAGGACCATGGCCCTCCTGGTGGGCACGACGCAGAGCGGCTCGTAGGTGGCGTTGAGGACGAGCGCTCGCGACATACCCTCGGCCTACCTTTGTATGAGCGGGCCTTGTATCAGCGGCACCCGTAGGAGGCTGCCGGCATCCGTCATAGGGCAAGGAGGCACCAAGTGAAACTTAGCGCACCAACGCCCGCATCCTGCGGCACCACGCTAAGTAGCTGACCACCTCGCCCGGCGCGAGCTCGGAGGGTGCTGAACCGTAGATGGCCTCCCTACGGAAGGCGAGGTACGGGCGGGCCGGGACTGGGAGGGGCGGCCACCCGGCCCACCATCGGGGCCTGCAAAGCGCCCTCCACTGACGCAGAGCCTCCGCCCACAGGTCGGGCCGGCGCACGACTGCTGCCGCCGAGCGCGGCGAAATACCCATTGCCCTCTCAATGGCGCGGCCCGTAACGCTCATCCGTCCCCTGCTGCCCGCGGTAGCCCGAAGGTCGCCGGCTCGGGCGGAGCGGCGACGTAAAAGTGGGCGGACCAAGCCTCCTCTTCACGCTTGTCCACCTTGGCCTGCCAGCGGTAGATGCCGGGCGCGAGCGGGAGGCCCGTCGGTAGCTCCATCATGGCCGTTGCCCTGCCGGGGAACCCCGTCGGAACGCCCGGAGGGCTGGGCACGATCAGCCTCTGCTCGAGGCGGACTGGCTGAGGGGCCGCTGGTCCAGGCACATGGACGACGTCGCCGTCCTCCGACACGAGCTCGATCTCTAGGAGGATGGGCCGGTTGCACATGGCCAGCTCCGCCTCGAGGAAGACGACGACCACCTGTGGCCCCGTCACGAGCGGTGCCCAAGCAGGGGCGGAGGGGCCAGCCAAGCGCCTGAGCTGAGTGACGGACCAGCCGGCGTTCAGTAGGTTGAGCGTGCCTCCCTGGGGGTTCTGAGTACCCCGGTCGGCAAGCAGGACGTGCAACCTCAAAGGGACGAAGCTCACTCGAGCTCGGCTAGCGCGCTAGCCCGGCTCGTCGTCGTGCTGGCCAGCTGCCCACCCATGCCTCCACTTCCTCCCGCCCGAACGCCGGCCCGTGCCGTCAGGCGACGGGCCCGCATCAGTGCCTGAAGGCTGGCCCCAGCGCTCCCGAGCGAGACGTCGCATGCACTGGACGAACACGGCCGCCGCTGCCAGCATGATGACGAAACCGACAAGTCCGACCGCCCAAGAAGAAGCGAAGGAGGCGAGCAGGGCCACCAAACCGACGAAGAACCCGAGGGCCGCACGCTTGGCGTTGCGCGCGGCACCCCTGGCGTCGGCCGGTACGCGCAGCGGGCGCCCGAAGCCCTTCTCCTCTTGTAGCTGGCGTTCGATCTGGCGTAGGACGCGCTGCTCATGTTCCGACAATGGCACCGCGCAACACCCCTCTCGCAACCACTCCCTCTCCGTTGGCCATGCCTGCGTGCCTCTCTAACCCAGCCGTGCCTCCCCAGCCGTGCCTCCTATCCCAAGTTACACCAGGCGGCCCAAAACAGGTCCTCGGGGCAGTCGTGCGCGCCCAGACCTTGGCCTTGGCGGCTAACGTCGCCGCAGGTGAGCTAGCGCCAGCACCGTCGTCGTAGACCCGAGCCAGCCGGGCCACATGACGGGGGTGTAGCGATCAGAGCTGGTGATGGAGGACGGGTAGCCCTGCCAGTACCGAGTGCTCGCCTGGAACCAGGCGCCCGTGTACCACAAGGGGATCTCGGGCAACTGGTCGAGGAAATCCGACTGCAGGGTGTCGTAGAGCCGTCCGAGCGTCGCGCTGTCCGTGAGCGGGGTCCGGGCCGCTTGCTGCACGAGGGCCCAGGCGCCAGGGTCCGACATCCGTTCGGTGTTGTCGCCGGCGGCGAGGGCCGCTGGTATGGGGAGGCGGTACACCGTTTCGAAGTACTGCCATGGCGTCGCAGAAAGGCCAACCTGGGAGTTGATCACCATGTCGAAATTGCCACTGTTGATGTCCTTGCGCAGGGCAGCCTCCGGTGCGGAGTGGACCGAGACCGAGATGCCGACCTTAGCGAGCTGCTTGGCGAGCAGCTGAGCGGCTTCCAAGAGATCCACCTGGCCCTGGGGGACGAGGAACACGAGGCTCTGCCCCCGGTACCCGGACCTCGCCAGGTACTTCTTGGCGAGGGAGGGGGAAAAGTAGAACCCCAGTTTCTTCACCGCACGGGCATCGACCCACGACGACAGCTCCGGCAGGAGCCCAGTTGCGCCGGCTACTTCCACAGTCCCCGTGTAGGGCCCTTGCGCGACCGCCCCGGGGTCGAGCGCGTACGCGACGGCCCGCCTGAAATCGACGTTGTTCATAGGCGAGCGAGCCAGGTCCATCTCCAGCCAGGCGGTCGCGGCCGAGATCATGTACGGGGGCCCCGAGTAATAAGTCTTGATGCCGTAGCCGGCGCCCCGCGACGCGGCGAGGTTGGTCACACCGCGAAGCAGCTGGTTGCTCCAGTCGATGCTCCCGTCCAGCAGCTCAGCCAAGCCCTTGCCGCTCGCCGGGCTGACGAGGTCACAGAGATAGTTGAACTTGAAGGCAAGCCCGAGCGCGTTCTTTGCCCACCAGTGGGGGTTGTCGCGGTAGCAGGCTCCCCCGCTGCTCGTCGAGTAGAGCAGCATCGGCCCGGTCGCCATCGGTGAAAGGTTGGTGGCGGTGGCCGCCTGAGCTGCATGGAGCTTGGACCACACCGCGGCCGGGAGTACCGGCGCGTGCCAGAGGTAGTCGTGCCACTCCGCATAGTTGACAGGCGCTCCAAAGTGGACCGTTACCAGGTCACCGGAGGCGCTTACCGACTGCACGCTCCCGACGTCCTCGTGCCACGGGTCCGCCTTGTCGGCCATAGCCAGGCGGAGCGAGAACATGACATCCGCCCCCGAAAGCGTCCCGACCGCGGCCCCAGAACTGCTCTCCACCCAGTCCACGCCCGGTCGGAGCTCGATCGTGTAAGTCGACGGGCCGGACCATGACCCAGAAGACGCGAGCCAGGGCACCATCTTGTTGCTGATCGGGTCGTACAAAAACAGCGTCTCATAGAGCAGCCCCAGGGTGCCCGTGTAACTGGAACGATCGAGGGGGTTGAAGCTCCTGGGCGCGAGCGAGGCGTTCCCAGTCGTGTAGAGGGTCTCGTCGCGGGGCAACGCCGCCCCCAAGGAAGGGTGCGCATCGCCTGCCTGCCGAGGGACGCTCCCGGCTGCGCCAGCAGAGGCCTCGCCGGGCACAACGGCCCACGCGGCACCACAGGCAACGAGCGCGACTGCCAGGACCGGGCGCGCCAAGAGGCCCAGCCTGCCCGGCCCCGGCCACCTCGACCGGAGCCCCCCGGCTCCATTCCTCTTCGGGACGATGCCCATGAGGCTACATCTGCCGCTCCCCACGGCCGGGCAGCGCCGCTGCTGGCCGCACCGACCCCTCGCCGAAGCGCGCACGCACCGCGTCGACAGCACCGAGAGCTTCCTCCCAGTGCTGGGCCGCGAGCCCCTGGCTGGGAGCTGGGCATTCGGGGTCGCTGGCACCGGGGTCGCTGGCACCGGGGTCGCCGGCACCGGGGTCGCTGGCACCGGGGTCGCCGGCACCGGGGTCGCTGGCCCTTCGGCTAACAACCGAGCCGAGGTCGAGCTGGAGCTGCTGTCCTGGCGCGTGCTCTTTGGGCAGGAGACCTGACGCGCTCACCCCCAAGAGGCGGACGCCTTCCGTCACCGACAGTGACCTGAGCAGTGGCCTCGTAGCCGCCACGAGCGCGGGCCCACTGTCCAGCGGAGCAGGGAACGTGCGGCTCCTCGTCAAGGTCGTGAAGTCCCCGTACCGGAGCTTGACCGTCACGGTGCGGGCCACCATGCCCGCGGACCGCACTCGCGCGGCTACCTGGTCGGCCATCATTGCCAAGCGCCGCTCGAGGTCCGCCTTGTCCCGGAGGTCGGTCTCGTAGGTTTCTTCGTGCCCGATCGACTTTGGCGCCCTCTCTGGGACAACTGGCCTACTGTCTCGCCCCCATGCGAGCTCGTGGAGCATCCTGCCCGCGGCCTTGCCGAGGGCGCCCACCAGCGTGGCTTCGGGGAGCGCAGCCAGCTCGCCCACGGTCGCGACCCCGAGCCTGTGGAGACGTTCTCGGCTCGCCGGCCCGACGCCCCAGAGGGCACCGACGGGCAGCGGCCAAAGGAACCCGAGCAGGTCGGCCTCGGCCACCACCACTACGCCCTGACCTGGCAACGGGCCGGTCAAAGACGCACGCGGCTTGGCGGCCTCCGAAGCAAGCTTGGCGACCAGCTTGTTGGGAGCGACGCCGACTGAGCACGACAGGCCCAGCTCCTCGCTCACTCGCCGGCGCAGCCTCGCCGCGATGGCCTCTGGGCGCCCAAAGAGCGAAGTTGCCGCGCTCACGTCAAGGAAAGCCTCATCGAGCGCGATGCCCTCAACGAGCGGGGTCACTTCGAAAAACACCGCGTGGAGCCTCGAGCTGGCCTGTTTGTAAAGATCGAAGCGCGGCGGTAGGAACACTGCTCTCGGGCACAACCGGCGTGCCTGCCCGGCAGGCATAGCCGAACGGATGCCGTAGGCGCGAGCCTCGTAGCTCGCGGACGCGACCACTCCCCTGCCACCCGTCCCACCCACGACGACTGGCTTACCCGCCAACGAGGGGTCCTCACGCACTTCGACCGAGGCGTAGAACGCGTCCATGTCGACATGCGCGATGATGCGGCCGCTCATCCGAGCCGCACCTTACGGAACGCCTCCGCGTACCTGACGCCAACCACGCTGCCTGCGTTGTCCGCCGTTTCGCGCACGGCGTCGCGCAACCACTCGCCCGCCTCACCGATTTGGCTCGCGTGGCAGGCCACGGCCGCCACCTTGGCGTCGATCGCGGAACTGATGTCGACCCAACAGTCCGGTTCGAGGGTCCCCGATAGGTAAAGCGCCGGCACCTGGAAGACCGGCCCGGCATCGGGGAAGTAGTGGGGGCTTGCAGCGGCTGGGGCCACGGAGTCAAGCAAGGCCCAGCCGACGGCGCGATGGTCCCGGTGGTTGATGTAGCTCGGACCGAAGTACACGGCGGTCGGGTCGGGGCCCACCACCGCACCAGGGCGCAGCCTGCGCACGAGCGCTACGAGCAGCCTGCGCAGCTCGGGGGAGTCATCAACCTCGCCGTCGCGGTACCCGAGCCAGTGGTGCGCGCTGACACCGAGATGGCGGCCGGCGGCGGCGACCTCGGCCCTGCGGCGCGCCACAAGTTCCTCCGGCGAACTGGACGGGTCCGAGGAGCCCTTGTCCCCCTCGCAACAAACGCACACGTGGACCTCGCAGCCCCTCGCGGCCCAGGCAGCGAGCGTCCCCCCGCAAGAGAGGTCAGGATCGTCAGGGTGAGCGTAGACCGCAAGGGCGGAGGCAGGGACGTCGCTGTCCAAGGTCACCGGCCCCGAAAACACCGGTCGGGGCACGCCTAGCTCGGGACGGAGGTCTGCCACTTCGAGCCCCAAGCTATAGCGACCCGCGGGCAGCCTCTCAGGGCTCCGCCGTAGGTCACCGTACAGCTGATTGGCGCCAGCGCCCCCACGAGGACGGCTGACCGCAGGTAACGTTGCTCGGGTGGAGTGCGCCGGCCTGCCGTGAAGCTGTACGAGGTCCGCCCTCACAAGAGCGCCGAGGCCCTCCCCCGCGAAGAGCAGCTCGCCTGGAAGCTCGCGCTATTGGCCGCAGACCCCGTCGCAGTCGAGCCAGAAGTGGCCGAGATGGTGGCAAACCGGCTGATAGATGACGCCGGCGTGGCCGCGGCCGCGCTCGGGCGCCGGCCGGTGGCAAACGCACGAGCCCAGGCTCTCCACCACCACCTCGCACCCGGAGCCCTCATCTGGGGCTGTCCGGCGGCCAGCGCCGTCTCGCCTGAGTGGGCCGCGTGGGCCAACGGGGTGGCCGTACGTGAGCTCGACTTCCACGACACGTTCCTCGCCGCCGAGTACTCCCACCCAGGCGACAACATCCCGGCCCTGCTGGCGGTCGCCCAGCACGCCGGCCGCAACGGTGCCGCCCTGGTCAGGGCCATCGTGACCGCCTACGAAGTGCAGGTCAACCTCTGCCGGGGCATCGCTCTCCATCCCCACCGGGTGGACCACATCGCCCACCTTGGCCCATCGGTGGCCGCAGGCCTAGGGACCCTGCTCGGCCTGGCGCCGGAGGTCACCTACCACGCCATCGGCCAGGCCCTCCACACGACGACCACGACGCGCCAGTCGAGGAAGGGTGAGATCTCGACCTGGAAAGCCTACGCTCCGGCGTTCGCCGCCAAAGTAGCGATCGAAGCGGTTGACCGGGCGATGCGGGGTGAGACCTCCCCAGCGCCTATATACGAGGGTGAGGACGGTTTCATCGCTTGGTTCTTGGACGGGCCCGACGCTCGCTACCAGGTGCCATTGCCGGAGACCGGGGAACAAAAGAGGGCCATCCTTTCGACCTTTACCAAGGAACACTCGGCCGAGTACCAGGCACAGGCCTTCATTGACCTGGCTCGGCGCCTCCGCGGGCGCCTTGGCGACCTCTCGGCCGTGAAGCGCGTCACGATCTACACGAGCCATCACACTCACAACGTGATCGGCACCGGCTCGGGCGACCCCGAGAAGTTTGACCCCAGAGCATCGAGGGAAACCCTCGACCACTCGCTCCCCTACATCTTCGCCGTGGCACTCGAAGACGGCGCTTGGGACCACGAGGAGTCCTATGAGCGGGAACGGGCAGCTAGGCCCTCGACTGTAGCGCTGTGGCGCAAGATCAGCACCGAAGAGCGGCCCGAATGGACCGAGCGCTACCTAAAGGGAAGGGCCTTTGGAGGCCACGTTGTGGTGGAGAGCGAGGGCACAGGAGCAATCGAGGACGAAGTGGACGTCGCCGACGCCCACCCCCTCGGGGCGAGGCCGTTCGGGCGAGCCGAGTACATCTCGAAGTTCAGGCGCCTCGCCAGAGGAGCCGTGCCGGAACAGGACCAGGAGGACTTCTTGGCTCTGGCGTGCCGCTTGGGCGACCTCTCTAAACAAGAGGTCCGCGGGCTCACCTTCGGCTCGCCCACGCCAAGCGACGTTGCCGGCCGCCGAGGTGCAACCGCGGGAGGGAGTGGCCCCGTGGGCCAAGGGCTGTTCTGATGTTCCACTCCCCCACGACCGCCACCGCGCGCAGGCGGGCGCTGCGAGCCGGGTTGGCCTCGGGCCAGCTCATGCGTTTCCCGGGTGTGTTCAACCCCCTCTCGGCCATGCTCGTGGAGCGCCTCGGCTTCGAGGGCGTCTACGTGTCGGGCGCGGTCGTGTCGGCTTCGCTCGGCCTGCCTGATATCGGCCTCACCACTCAGAGCGAGCTCGGACGGATGTCAACTGAGGTCTCCCGTGTCACTTCGCTTCCGGCCCTGGTCGACGCCGACACTGGCTTCGGCGAAGCGCTCAATGCGGCGCGCACGGTGAACGTCCTGGAGGACGCGGGGGCATCTGGGTGCCACATAGAGGACCAGGTCAACCCCAAGCGCTGCGGCCACCTGGACGGCAAGGAGGTCGTGACGACCGAGGTCATGTGCCGGCGGATCAGGGCGGCAGCGTGGGCGCGCCGCGACGAAGCCTTCGTCATCTGCGCCCGCACCGACGCACGGGCGAGCGAAGGGGTCCACGGCGTCATAGAGCGCTCCAAGGCCTACCTCGACGCTGGCGCCGACATGATCTTCCCCGAGGCGCTAACCAACGCCCGAGAGTTCGAGCAGGTACGCCAGGCCCTCGATGCCCCGATCCTCGCCAACATGACCGAGTTCGGCAAGAGCGACCTGCTCACGTCGGCGACCTTGGCCTCGATCGGGGTCAACGTGGCGATATACCCTGTGACGCTGCTACGCCTTGCGATGGCTGCGGCCGCACGGGGGCTGCGCGAGATGGCTACGGTTGGGACACAAAAGGGCTTGCTAGAAGACATGCAATCGAGAGCGGAGCTGTACGAGCTCCTGGGTTACGGCGACTACATGCGCTTGGACGCGGAGCTCGCAGCCACGCCAACGAGGGAGCCGTGAGCGAGGCCACGGCACCGCCATCTCGAGCCTCGTCCGCCGGCGGAGAGGCCACCGTCGGAGAGGCCACCGTTGGAGAGGCCCTCACCGCTCAGGACGTTGCCGGAGAGGGCGCCAACCAGAGGGAACTTCGCATGCCCGGGCAAGCCCACACCCCGGCTCACGCTCGTCACCCTGAAGGAGCGGCCAGGGGCACCTGCAGGCCCTGGGAGCTCGTAGTCACCTTTCTGGCTTTCCTTGGCTTGGCGCTCGCACTTTTCCATGCCGCTTGGGCGCACCCCTTCTCTACCCAGATCGGAGGCGCCGGCGACGCAGACGAGTACGACTGGTTCCTCTCGTGGATGCCCTTCGCCCTCGGCCACGCCCACGACCCGCTCATAAGTCATTACGTCAACTTCCCAAGCGGCATAAACCTTATGTGGAACACCTCGGTCATCCTGCCGAGCCTGCTCGTATCGCCGCTCACGGTCGCGTTCGGCGCAACTTTCTCATACAACCTGCTGGCGACGCTCGCGCCGGCACTGTCGGCATTCTTCGCCTACGTCGCCTTCCGTCGCTGGACTGGCATGGCGCCAGCGTTTGCCGGTGCGCTCGTCTTCGGGTACTCGTCCTACATGGTCGCCCAGTCCCAGGGGCACCTCGCACAGACGCTTTTGATGAGCGCCCCAGTCTTCCTGATCCTTTTGGACCGTCTCCTCGCCGTGCAGCGAGGCTCCCCCCGGCTCGAGGGGGCTGCCCTCGGGTTGCTCGCGTGGGCGCAGATCCTTACCGGGGAAGAGATCTTGGCCTTGGAGGCGGTAGTGGCGGCGATCGCACTCGTCGCGCTCTGCGCGATCTCATGGCAAGAGGTGAGCGGCCGCGTCCGCTATGCGCTGCGCGGAGCTGGAGCCGCGGCCGTCGTCTTCGTCGTACTTTCGGCTCCGTTCCTCGCGGTCCAGTTCCTAGGCCCCTATCGCGTCCAAAGCCCTCACCCCCAGGACGTCTACCTGAGTGACCTGCTCAACTTCGTCGTCCCGACCAATATGATCAAGCTCGCCCCGAAGGCCGCACTCCACATAAGCGCGCACTTCAGCGGCAACGGCGTCGAGCAAGGGGCTTACCTCGGTATCCCTATAGTCGCACTGATCTTCCTGACGCTTGTCATAGGTCGGCGCCACAAGGTCACCTGGGTCGCCTTCGTGGCCGGCGCCTCCGCCGCGATCCTCTCGTTGGGCCAGACCCTTCACATCCACGGGCGCGACACGGGGATCCCGATGCCCTTCGACGTCCTGGCCAAGATCGGCCCGTACAAAAACGTCCTTCCCGACCGCTTCGCGTCGATCATGACGCTCTTTGCGGGCATGCTCCTCGCCCTCGGGCTCGAGGAGCTACACCGGCTCCGGCGCTTCCGCCTCCCGGCTCTCGCCGGCGGGTGGGCGGCCTGCGTAGTGGGGCTGGCCTTCTTGTTCCCGATCACGAACTACCCAGCTTCCTTCGACCCCCTCTACAACGCCTACGTCGGTGGGCTCGCCTGCCCGGGCGGCTCCAACAACAAGGCCCACCCACCGGTGGCCCTCGTCATGCCAGCCACCAATGAGCTCAACTTGCGCTGGATAGCCGAGTCCAACTTCTGCTTCATGATGCCAAGCGACACCGGCATGACCGGCACCAACTCAGGAGACGTCGGGCTGCAAAACGTCATGCTCACGGCGGGCAATGTCTTGGCAAAAGGCCCCCTTGTCCCCCCCCTGACGCCAGAAGTGCGCGAGGAAGCCGCCCTTTTCATCCACGACCTTGACATACAAGAGATCGTGGTCGCACCTGAGGCGCCGACCCAGCCGCTCTTGCTGCCGAGCGAACAGGCGGCGCTCGTGAACTGGGTCGTGGGACTGACGGGACAACAGCCGGCCCAGAGCTGCGACCTGTACCGGAGTTACATCTGGAAGCACCTCCCGCCTTGGTCCGACATCGCTTCCGGCCACGTGGCAGCGGCCCCGCCGCCGCCACCCAACGCCAAGTGCACCCCGTGACCGCCTCCAGGGGCACCCGCCAGAGCGTCTAGCCTTGGTTGGACTAAATCAAACTTTGGCGTCTGCCCAGCTTTTGCCCCAGGAGACATTGACCTCAAGGGGGACCCGCAGATCTGCTGCGCCCGTCATTGCGGACAGGGTGGCCGCAGATGCCGCGTCGTGTTCCTCGGGGGGGACCTCCAAAATGACCTCGTCGTGCACCTGGAGGATGATGCGGCTCTTCAGGTGTTGCTCAGATAACAGCGCGTCCAGGCGAACCAGCGCGACCTTGAAGATGTCAGCAGCCAGGCCCTGGATCCCGGCGTTCATCGCCTGGCGCTCTCCGGCCATGCGCACCTGGTAGCGCTGGGAGGAAAGCTCAGGGATCCAGCGGCGGCGACCGAAGAGCGTCTCCGTGTAGCCCTTGTCGCGGGCATCAGCCACCACGCGCTCCATATAAGCCTTTACGCGAGGGAAACTTTCGAAGTACGCCTTCAGGATCTGTTCGGCTTCAGGTACCTCGATGGCGAGCCTCTGCGCGAGGCCGTAGGCCTCCATGCCATAGGCGAGGCCATAGGAGACCATCTTTGCCTTGGAACGCATCGCCACGGTAACCCCCGACGGCTCGACCCCGAAGATCCGCGCCGCGGTCATCCGGTGGATATCGGTACCGCTTCTGAACGCCTCGACCAAACCGGGGTCCTCGGCCAGGTGAGCGATGACCCTGAGCTCGATCTGGTTATAGTCGGCCACGAGCAGTCCCATGCCCTCCGCCGGGACAAAGACTCGTCGCAGCTGGCGGCCCTCGTCCCCCCGGACGGGGATGTTGTGGAGGTTGGGAGCCTCCGATGAGAGCCTCCCCGTACGCGCGACCGTTTGGTTGAAGGTGGCGTGGATGCGCTCGTCTGCACCGACCTCCGCCAGCAGCGCGTCGGTGTAGGTCGAGCGGAGCTTCTCGACCTCACGGTAGCGCAGGATGGCGGGGATGATCGGGTGTTCCTCGCGCAACTTCTCGAGGGTCTGGCTGTCGGTCGAGTAGCCCGTCTTGGTCTTTTTCTGGGGAGTCAGGCGGAGCTTGGCGTAGAGGACCTCGCGCAGCTGGGGCACCGAGTTGACCTGGAACGTCTCGCCGGCAAGGTCGTGGACCTGGCGCTCGAGGGCACGAGCTTCCTCGGCGAGCTGCGTTCCGAGCCGCCGCAATTCATCTACGTCGACGCGGACGCCGACGAGCTCCATCTTCGCGAGAACACGCACTAGGGGCCGCTCTACCTCGTCGTACAGCTTCGACAGTCCTCGCGAAGCGAGCGCCGAGGAGAGCGGGCCAACCAGCTGCCCGACTGCGGCGGCTCGCTGGCAGGCCACTTCGGCCACGTCCGGGCCGCCCGAGAGATCGAGCTGGCCGGACGGCGTGGTGCCCGCTGCGGCGAGGGCCAGGCCGGCGTAACGAGCGGCCAGGTCTTCCAACACGTACTTGTCCCCGGCCGGGTCGACCAGGTACGCGGCTATCGCGGTGTCCAGCCCGAGCCCGGAGAAGTCGACTCCTAGGGCCGCCAGGCTCCTCATGAGCGCCTTGGCATCATGGGCCGAGATGGTGCCGCCACCCCCGGGGCCCTTCTCTCCGGGGCTGCCCTTCTCTCCGGGGCCGCCCTTCTCTCCGGGGCCGCCCTTCTCTCCGGGGCCGCCCTTCTCTCCGGGGCCGCCCTTCTCTCCGGGGCTGCCGAGTAGACCCTGCAAGGAGTCTCTCACGCCGGCGTCCAGGAACAGCTCGGCCCCGAGCCAGTACGCCGGCACAGGCCCGTCCACGCCAGCCGCGCCGGCGAGCGGTGCGAATGCCAAGCCGGCGAGCCGCGAGCGGCCTTCCGGGCCGTCCCATGACCCTGCCAGCGCGAGCGCAGACCCACCCCCGGCCCACTCTCGCAGGGACCGCAAGGCGCTGGCGGCACTGTCGAAGCGCTCGGCGCGCACCGCGAGCTGATTGCCCGCCGCCGTGGTCTCAGCGCTGGGCGACCCCTTCTCCTTGCCCGCCGCCTCCTTGCCCGCTGCCTCCACAAAACGGTCCCAGAGGGTCTTGAACTCCAAGAACTCAAAGAGCCGCCGGAGCTCTCCCTCGTCCCACCCTCCGAAGGCGGCTTGGTCGGCATCAAGCGAGATGGGCAGGTCCCTCACCAGGGGGGTAACGCTCGCGTTCTTGCGGACCGACACTTCCGAAACCTCGAGGGACTGGCGCAGGCGCGCCGAGAGCTCGTCCAAGTGCTCGTAGAGGTTGTCGAGAGTCCCGTAGGTGTTGATCAGCTTGGCTGCCGTCTTCTCCCCCACTCCGGGCACACCTGGCAGGTTGTCGGACGGGTCACCACGGAGGGCGGCATACTCGGGGTACTGGCGGGGCGTCACCCCGGTGCGTTCGATGATGCCGGCTTCGTCGTAGAGCACGTAATCGGAGACGCCGCGGCGGTTGTACAGCACCTTGATATGCGGGTCCTCGACCAGCTGGTAAGTGTCACGGTCACCGGTTACGACGATCACGTCGTCCCCCGCCGCGGCCGCCTTGGTCGCGAGCGTCCCCAGCACGTCATCGGCCTCGTAACCAGGCGCTTCGACCACCGGCACGCGCATGGTCTCCACGACCTGGCGAACAAGGCCGAGCTGCTGGCGCAGGATGTCTGGGGCCTCGGAGCGATTGGCTTTGTAATCGCTGACCATCTCATGGCGGAAGGTCGGCTCAGGCCGGTCGAAGGCGACCACCAAGGCGTCCGGCCGATGGTCCTTAAGCAGGTTGACCAGCATGGACGTAAACCCGTACACGGCGTTGGTTACCTGGCCCGAGGCCGTGGCCATATCCGAGGGCAGAGCGAAAAACGCTCGGTAAGCGAGCGAGTTGCCGTCGAGCAGCATGAGGAGCGCCACCCCTAGAGTCTGCCACCGCGGCTGGGCGTCGGGGCAGGTGAAGCTGCATCGCCAGGCCGCTTCGGACCGGTCCTACCAGCACGCCAGCGCCAGCTGTCCCTGACCCGAGCGCAAAGCGCCCCTTGGCCAGGCCCGGAGGCGCATGGCCGAAGTAATGTGGGACTTTAGGCCTCCCTGAGTTGTGCCGAGAGGCCGTACCCCGGGCAAGCGTCTCTGGTTAGCCTATGGCTCATGTCTGCCAATGGGCTTACTAATGGCTCTCACTGGTCATCCAACGATGGGCAGCCGAGCGGTCCCAACGACCACCGTCCCGGCCTGCACCCGCCCAACGAGCAGTACTTGGAGGCGATCTTCACCCTCGAAGAAGAGGGCCATACCGCCATCCAAGCTCGGCTAGCCGAGCGTGTCGGCCATTCCGCACCCACCGTCTCGGAGATGGTGCACCGCCTGAAGGAGGCTGGCTTCATCGAAATCGACGGCCGCGCCCTGCGGCTCACCGAAACGGGCCGTCGCATGGCTACGAGCGTGATCCGCAAGCACCGCCTGGCCGAGCGCCTCTTGACCGACGTCATCGGGCTCCCCTGGCACAAGGTCCACGCCGAGGCGGACCGTTGGGAGCACGTGATCTCGAACGACGTCGAAGAGAGGTTGGTCGAGATCCTGGGCAACCCAGCCACCTGCCCCCACGGCAACCCGGTCCCCGGCTCCGGGCGCCCCATCGACCCCGTGGCATCGCTGGCCGATGCACGACCGGGCGACCTTGTCCAGCTGAGGAGGGTGTCCGAGCAGGTCGAGCTGGACTACGAAGCGCTCGTCTACTTGGACGAGCACGGCTTTATCCCCGGCAAAGAGGGCCGTGTGGCGGCCCGTGGCCCCGACGGGAGCCTCGCCCTCGATGTGGGCGGGGACACAGTAGAGCTGGGTCCGGCGCTCGCGCGCTTGCTCTACTGCGTACCGGTCACGACCAGTACCGGCGAGGGGGCCGACCGCAGCGGCGAGCAGGAAGCCGGACTACCGCCAGAAAGCACGCCCGCCGCGGCGTCCGCAAGCCTGGTCGTGCAAGGCCGCACCTCGGTCTTGTAGGACCTCCTAGCCGGGGCTAATGCTCGTCTGGGCGAAGCTCCCCCGACAGTACCCCCTCGGCAACGGACTTCATCGTGGTCCGGTCGTCCATGGCCCGCCGCTGTACCCACCTGAAAGCGTCGGTCTCTTTCATGTCGAACTCGTCCATCAAGACACCCTTGGCCCGCTCGACCAGCTTGCGGGTGTTGTGGCGCTCCTCCAAGTCCTTGTACTCGGACTCGAGGGCCCTCATCTCCTCAAAGCGGCCTAGAGCGAGCTCGATAGCAGGCACCAGGTCGTTGCGCTGGAAGGGCTTCACAAGGTAAGCCAGCGCCCCGGACTCCCGTGCACGGTCAACCAGCTCCCGCTGCGAGAACGCGGTGAGGATGACAACAGCTGCTAGTCGTTCAGAAGTGATGGCTGCGGCGGCAGCCAGCCCGTCTTGACCCGGCATCTTGATGTCCAAGATCGCAAGGTCCGGCCTCTGTTCGCGCACGAGCGGGAGGACGTCGTCGCCCCGGCCGGTCTCGCCCACGACCTGGTAGCCCTCCTCTTCGAGGGTCTCCTTCAGGTCGAGGCGGATGAGGGCCTCGTCCTCGGCTATCACGACACGCGCGCCCATTGCGCCCTCAACTGTACTGGGCCAGCCGCAGCCGGGTGCCGCCCTAGTCAGCGGTGAGCTTGTCCAGCAGTTCGTTGAGCTCGGACTCGAGCCGGCTGACTTGCCCCGCCAACTGGTCGCGTGCCCCTGCCATGGCATCAGCGTGCCGCCGCGCTTCTTGTGACTCGCGCCCAGCTAGAGGAGTCTCTGACACAAGAGCGCGGACCCGTGCGTCTTCGGCCAGATCGGCGAGGGCGTCAGCCTGCTCCTCGGCCACGGCCAGCTCCTCCCTCGCCTTGGCCAGCCGCTTGGAGACCTCCATCAGGCGGCGTTCGACCATAAACTGGGTCACTGGACGCAAAGCTACCCGCCCCGCTGGGCAGCGCCGCGATCACCAGCCAAGTTTCAAAGCTCCTTCAGCAGCTTCTCAGACGGCTCAGGCACAATTAACCTGATAGCAGAGGATGGTCTGATGAGGGTACTGGTGGTTGACGACGAGCCTGCGGTCCGCCAGGCGCTCGAGCGCGCCCTTCGGTTCGAGGGCTACACAGCCGAGCTGGCTGAAGACGGGATGGCCGGGCTGGCGGCGCACGCGGAGCGTCCCGCCGATGCGATCGTATTGGACATTGCCATGCCTCGGCTCGACGGCCTCGAGATGTGCCGGCGCCTTAGGGCCGCGGGGGACAGGACACCGGTGCTCATGCTGACGGCGAGGTCGGCTGTCTCCGAGCGCGTTGACGGCCTCGACGCCGGAGCCGACGACTACATGGTCAAACCTTTCGCGCTGGAAGAGCTGCTCGCTCGGCTCCGCGCCCTCCTCCGGCGCAGCGCACCCACCGCCGATGACGAGATCCTCCGGTTCGCTGACCTCTCCCTCGACCCCGGGACCCGCGAGGTGCGCCGCGGCCAGCGGTTGATCGAGCTGACGCGGACGGAGTTCCTGCTGCTCGAGCTGTTCCTCCGCAACCCCAAGCAGGTCTTGCCCCGTGAAGTCATATTCGATCGCGTATGGGGCTACGACTTCGGGCTCAACTCGAACAGCCTCGAGGTCTACATCGGTTACTTGAGGCGCAAGACCGAAGCAGACGGCGAGCCGCGGCTCATCCACACCGTGCGGGGGGTCGGCTACGTGATGCGCCTCCCGGCCGAGATGCGGGGGTGAGCAATGGCACAGGCCCCCTTCCCGCCATGGAGCTGAACTGGGCTGGGCACTTCCGTTCCGGCACCGATGGCAACGGCAAGTCAGGCCCAGAACCGCCGTGGCCGACAGGCCCGGCCGGCGAGCAGGAGGTGGCTCCCGAGCCCACCGATGAATGGGCCGAGGAGCCGGACAACCTACCCGAAGACGGCGAAGGCGTCCTCGACCGGGATGGCGCCACGCCTCGTGGGCCTGATTCGCCTGGCGCGCTCGCTTGGCTTCGGCAGATCAGTTTCCGCGGGCGAGTGAGCGCCTTGGTAGCGGCCGCGGTCGGCGTTGCCGTGGCCATGGCGGCACTTGCGTCGTATGTGGCAGTGAGCGGACAGATGAAGCAACAGGCGGCATCGAGCTTGAGCGCCGCGACCGACTCGGCTCCCCAGCTGGTCCAGATGGGGTCTACCGGACCCGCCGTGGATCCCTTTCAGCTGTACCACTTCCAGCAGCAGTGGAGCGATTACGTGCAGGTTGTCACGTCCAATCAGGTGGTCTCGCTCCAAAGCAGCGCGTCGTGGAGCCATGCCTACTTGCCAAAGTCGGCCGCGGTGAAGGAGGCCCTCAAGGCCGGCGCCAACGGCCCCACTCCACCTTTCGAAGCCGTCACCGCGAGTGATGGCCGGCCGTACCTCGTGGCGGCGGTGCCGTCCACTTTTCCAGGTGTCGTGGTCATGGTCGGGTTCAACCTCACCAACGTCGACAACACGCTCGCGTTCCTGCGCCTTGCCCTCATATTGGTGGCCGTGGGCGGTGTGGCCCTGGCCGCCGCGCTCGGCTGGGCGGTTGGCCGGGCGAGCATGCGCCCTGTCGAAGAACTGACCCTCGCCGCCGAGCGAGTGGCCGAGACCCAGGACCTCTCCGAGAAGATCGAAGACACGAGCAATGACGAGCTCGGGCGCCTCGCACGGAGCTTCAACGCGATGCTCGGTGCCCTTGCGGCCTCGCGCCAGCAGCAAGCCCAACTGGTGAGCGACGCCGGTCACGAGCTCCGGACACCCCTCACGAGCCTGCGGACCAACATCGAGGTCCTCATGCGCACCAAGGACCTCCCGCCAGCGGACCGCGACGAGCTGCTGTCCGACGTGGATGCGCAATTGCAGGAGCTCGCGACGCTGGTCGGCGACCTGGTGGACCTCGCCCGAGATGAGGAAAGGCAAGAGACGGAACCAGAACTTGTGGCGTTCGACCAACTGGTCCGCCACGCCGTCGAGCGGGCGCAGCGGCGTGCGATGTCAGTCCACTTCGAGTCCCTGCTCGAGCCCGGCTATATACGTTCGCAGCCGGCAATGCTCGAACGCGCTGTGGTCAATGTCCTCGACAACGCCGCCAAGTGGAGCCCCGCGGGCGGCAAGGTCATCGTCCGTCTGTGGACCGACGCGGCCGGCTGGCACCTGGTCGTCACTGACCAAGGGCCCGGCATACCGCCCGAGGACCTCCCGCACATCTTCGAGCGTTTCTACCGGGCGGCGTCGGCCCGTTCGATGCCAGGGTCAGGGCTCGGTCTGGCCATAGTGAAAAGGGTTGTGACCTCCCATGGTGGCACCATCGACGTGACCTGCCCGCCCGGGGGCGGCACACGTGTCGAGGTCGTATTGCCAGTGGGAGACGAAGTGGGTGGCGAAAACAACACGCCACCACCAGCAGAGAGCCTCACCTCTAGCCCCTGATGGCCACGGAGGCGCGGCCTACTGGGGGGCGGGCCTACTGGGGGGCGGGCCTACTGGGGGGCGGCGATGCCGAGGCGGTGCAGATCTTCGGGGGTATCGGCGTCGGCGAAGAGACGGCGCGCGCGCCCCGACCAGTTGGCCTCGTCGAGCACCTCGATGCTTGCCGCCCCAAGTAGTGACCTCATCGACCTCTCCCCCGCCGCCACAAGTTCCTTAGCAATGGCCAGGTCCGAGGACGACCACCTCGCACAAAGGGGCTGCGGCCGTCCACCGACCATTGGGACCGCACTCGCACCGCCCGGCCAGCGGGCCAGGACCGCCAGTGCCCCGGCGGTCATGAAGGGGAGGTCACACGCCAGCACGAGCGCCGGCCCTGTGCAGCCGAGCCCAGTTAAGCATTCAGCGCCGGCGCAAAGGGCCACGAGCGGTCCTTCGCCTCGGGGCTCTTCTAAGACGGAGGGGAGCCCGGAACACCCGACGCCAACCTCCACCAGAGGCCAGGCCACCCGAGCGAGGACGCCGGCCAGGCGCACGGCATTGCGCACGCCTCCTACCTCAAGGCAAGCCTTGTCAAAACCCATTCGCCGGCTCGCACCACCTGTCAGGAGCATCCCGCTCACGCGCACGCGCGAGGTACCGGTGGGCGAGGTACCGGTGGGCGAGGTACCGGTGGGCGAGGTACCGGTGGGCGAGGTACCGGTGGGCAAGCCCTCGGTCCCCCGACCACGGCGCCGAGTGCGGCGTGGCGAACCCTCCCCACGCCTCGTGGCACCAGGCGTGTCGAACGGAAGACTATCCTCGGGTGAGATGGCCGTTCCTTCGCGCGACCTCGTGGCGCATAGCAAATGACACCTTTTTACGTGGCTGGTGCCCTGCTGGTAATTGCCCAGGCCACGGGCATTTACGGCCTTGTGTCCAAAAGGGCGGACATCATCTTGTCTGTAGCGATGCTGTGCATGGTAGCTGCGGCTCTGGCCGCTGGTGGCTACGGCGCCTACCACGAGCTCCACTGAGGCGATGGCCGGGCACCCGGCGCAAACCCAAGCTGGGTAGGACCGGTGCATCTCAGCCACCTTGGGCCCCATATGGTGGCACTCGACCATGCGCGCCGCCGCTAGTACCCCCACAGGGAACACCGCACTCAGCCCGGGGCCGAGCGGGCAGGAGGCGAGGGCCGCCGCTGCCGGAGACGGCCCTGAAGCGGGCCTTATCTTGCTCTCCAAGGTCACAAAGCGTTTCCCGAAGATGAGCACGCCAGCGCTTGACGGAGTAGATCTCGCCATCCGCCGTGGGAGCTTCTTCACGATCGTCGGGCCGAGCGGGGTCGGCAAGTCAACGCTTCTGCGCGTACTTGCGGGCCTGACCAAGCCCGACTCTGGCCAGGTATCGGTCTTCGGCGAACCACCAGCAGAGGCAAGCCGCCGCAAGCACCTGGGCTGGGTGCCCCAGTCGCCGGCCCTCCTGCCCTGGCGCAGCGTCCTCGACAACGTCAAACTCCCTCTTCAGCTGAACCGGAGAGCAGAGTGCCAGCCGCGCGACCCCGAAACTATCCTCGGGCTCCTCGGGCTCTCCGATGCCATGGACCGGCTCCCAGCGCAGCTCTCGGGTGGCATGCGCCAACGGGTCGCAATCGCTCGGGCGTTCTCCTTCGCACCGCCAGTGCTGCTCATGGACGAGCCATTTGGTGCTCTTGACGAGATCACACGCGAACACGTGGCCCATCTCCTCTTGGACCTCTGGCAAGCCGAGAGGCCGACGGTCGTGTTCGTGACCCACTCCGTCACCGAAGCGGTCGTGCTTTCCGACCAGGTCTCCGTGATGAGACAGGGGAAATTGGGCCAACCCGTGGACATCGCCCTCCCGCGCCCTCGCCCAGAGGGTATCGAGGACAGCGAAGCGTTCCACGAACTAGAGCGCGAGCTGCGCGCGCTGCTGAGGGAGGCCTTCGCTGCGACGGCTCGCTGACCACCTCCGCTTGGGGGCCTGGGCCCCGCCACTGGTCGCTTTCGGCGCCGTAGTCCTCGTCTGGGAGCTCGTCGCCACTCATGAGCGCTTCTTGCTGCCCACGATCGGACAGGTCGGCTCAGACCTCGGGGGCCACCTGGGCACGCTGCTCGTTTACGGCGGCGACACCCTGGCCGAGGCAGTGCCAGGCGTTGCCATCAGCTACGCGGTCGCCGTCTTGCTGGCCGTTGCCATGGACCAATCGCGCCTGCTCACCAGGGCAGTGCTCCCACTCGCGGTCACCCTCAACGTGAGCCCTCTGCTCGCGATCGCACCAACGCTCACCGTGGTACTTGGCTTTGGCCACGCCCCGAAGATCGTGATGACGGCGATCATCACGTTCTTCCCGGCCCTCATCAACGCTCTGGCCGGGTTGCGCTCGGCCGACCCGCGCGCGCTCGAGGTGTTCCAAAGCCTTTCGGCCTCCCGCTGGGAGACATTGTGGCGGCTCCAGCTACCCGCAAGCCTCCCTTACCTGTTCGCTGCGGCGCGCGTCGTAGTGCCCCTTTCCGTGGTGGGGGCGGCCATCGCGGAGATGGTCGCCCAGGGTTCAGGTGGCCTCGGCGCCTTCATCGAGCAACAATCGGCCAACGCCCAACTCGGCTACGCGTGGGCGGGCATCATCACTCTCGCCGCCTTCGGGCTGGTGCTGACCGCGCTCGTCTTGGTCGCCGAAGACAAGGTGCTGCGCTGGAGGGGGTTCAAGGAATGAACATCCTGGCCTCGCCTCGCTCGAGGCCGTCGCCGGCCAGTACTGTGCCCCGGCGTATGAGCCACAGCCGTTTAAGCCCGAACCGAACGAACCGCCGCCCAATGGCGCGCCGCCGGATGAGCCACAGCCTCGTCCGTACGATCTGCGCACTTGCGTCAGTTGCCGCTTGTGCCGCCACGCTCTTCCCCGCTGCGAGTGCCACCGCCGCCACGCCTAGACGGGCAGCCGTGCTCGTTAGCAGGTCCCGCTGTGCCGCCAACCGGGCGGCAGGCACGATCACCTACCTGACGGGCTTCAGCTGGCAGGCCTCCGTTGGGATCCTCGACCCGATAGCGGCCGAGGCACAGGGCTTCTACTCCGACCTATGCCTAAAGGTGCGCTTCGAGCCTGGCAACGGGGACCCGACCTCGTCGGCGCAGCTCGTCGACGCCGGCAAGGTGACGATCACCGAGCTCGGGTCACCCGAGGACGCCATCGCCGACGTGGCTGGAACGCCCAGCATCCCCGTCGACGCGATCGCCACCTATGGCAACGCGACCATTGACGTCCTCCTCACAATGCCCTCCATCACAAACCTGCGCCAGCTCGATGGCAAGACGATCGGCTACAAGGGCTCCATGCCGCCCGACATCACCGCGATGCTCCAAAAGGCCGGTGTGCGCATCTCGAGCTTGAAGGAGGTGGCCGTCGGCTACGACCCCACGATCCTGCCTCGTGGTCAGGTCCAAGGGCTCACTGCCTACAAGTCCAACGAACCCGTACAGCTGAGCGACGCCGGCTACAAGGTACGGGAGTGGGATCCTGCCTCATTTGGCATAAAAGGTGCTTTCAACGTATTCGATGTCAATCGGGCATGGGCAAAGGCGCACCCTGGGACGGTCGAGGACTTCTTGAGGGCCACGTTCAAGGCCTTCAGCTTCTGCATCTCGCACGCGACGACGTGCGTGCGGGACGCCGCCAAGTACCAGGTGGGCTACAACGTGCACCAAAACGTCCAGCGCTGGATGGTGGAGTCCGGCATCGTAAGGAAGACGCTTCTCCCCGGCCATGGAGTGGGCTATGAGGACACCGCACAATGGCTGCCGAGTTACCAGCTGATGGTCCGTTCCCACCTGATCAGGCACAGTTTGGACCTCGCCTCCATAGTTGACCCCCGCTACCTAGACGCCATCTACCGGGGTCGCTCCTTGATCTGGCCCGGCCCCTGAACAGCCCTCGCTCGGACCACGATGAAGGGCTTGTCGAGAGGACGTAGGACTGGGCAAACAGGCTGGTAGGCTTGCGGGCGAGCCGTTTCCACTGGCGCCACGTGCGGGGAGCCGCTAAGGTCCCAGCGTCGTGGCGTGCCGCCAGCCCATGTGGGCAGTTGGGGCGCTGCGGGCGGCTGGACGCCCTCTTAGAGTCCGTGCCCGCCTCGCGGCAGCCGTCGCTACCGCGAGCGCGTCCGCCATGCTCCTCGGCCCTCCCACCGCGTCATCGGCGAGCCCTCTCGGCGGCCCGACGGTGCGGCTCTCCCAGCTCGAGCTGAAAGAGGTTGCGGTGGCGCAGCGGGCCCATCAACTGGCCCTTCGTTACCAGGCCGATGTAGCCAGCGCAACCTACGCCGCAGATGAGGCAGCTACAGCACGGGCGGGACTGCGGGGCCTCGAAGTGAGCTATTGGCACACGCAGTTGCTCCTCCGGCGAGAAGCCCTGGTTGCCTATGTCGGTGGCGTGCCCGCCGCATCAGGCAGCGCCGCGGGCGCAGGGGAGTACGTGGCTCAGGCGGACCGTGCAATCTACGAGCGGCTTGCGGTGGGTGACCTCTCTGGGACCCTCGCAACGTTTCGCGCGGAGCAGGCTGGGCTCTCAAGAGTGCTAGGCGCCTACAAGCGAGACCTGGCGCGAGATCTGGAAGCGGAGAGGCAGGCAGGCGTGGCCAGGCGCGGCGCCCTGGGCCAAGCGGCCTCGCTCGAGGTGTTGATCGCTCGTGCGCGTTCCGAACTAGCGGCAGAAGCGGCCAAGCACCGAGCGAGCGCCGGCCCTCCCGTCGGCAACGGTGTCGTAAAGGCCATCGCCACCTCGATGGGCCTCACGTCGGCCACAGTCACAAACCCGGCGAACCGTCTGGGCACGAGGCCAGTTGCGCTGGCCGATACTCATAAAACAGCAGGTGAGCCAGGGCGGACGGCGACGCGCGCGACGCCTGGCTCGGCGACGACCGACCCGAGGCTGTCCGTCGGCAAGGCGGGCTCGACGCTGAGCGCAAGTACGACAAGCGCCGGAGTCCTCAAGCAGGACACCAGGACTACCGAGCTCCCCTCGTCAACCGCTCGGTCGACGACGACGCTGCGCTCGCGGGTCGCCAAAACCTCCACTATCAAGCCAGCACCGACCTCCACGACTACGACGACCACTACAGCCTCGACCACGACAACAAGCGTGACCACAACGACTACAACCACGACCGCGCCAACGACGACCGCGCCAACCACGACCGCGCCAACCACGACCGCGCCAACCACGACCGCGCCAACCACGACCGCGTCAACGACGACCGCGTCAACGACGACCGCGCCGGCAACGACCGCCACGACCGCACCGGCAACGACCACGACCACGACTGCTGGCCCACCGACGACGGTCAACCCCCCGGCCGGTACCTCCACGGCCTCACCAGGGCCAGCCTCAACAGGACCAGCCTCAACAGGGCCAGCCTCAACAGGTCCGGGCGCTTACCCTCCCCCGGCCGGTGGGGCCTGGCTCATGCTGCGCGAGTGCGAATCTGGCGACAACTACCAGGCGGACACCGGCAATGGTTTTTACGGTGCCTACCAGTTCGCTTGGTCCACCTGGACCCAGCTCGGCTACCCGGGCCGGCCCGACCTGGAGCCCTACTGGATGCAGGACCAGGCTGCGCAACGCCTCCAAGCCCTCCAAGGCTGGAGCCCGTGGCCCTCATGTAGCGCCGCCCTAGGTCTCTGACCAAAAAGCAGCTCTCCAACTCCAAGCCTCCGTGTCCGGGGCAGATAAGCTCAACCTGGCCAATTAGCTAGTTGGCGAACTTCCAAGATGGCTACCAGCGAGCTTTCAACAGTTCACGACAACGTGTTCAAAGCCCTCTCCGACCCCACCAGGCGGGGCGTACTCGAGGTTCTAAGCAGGGGGGAGATGGCGGCGGGGGAGATAGCATCGCTCTTCCCGATCTCGGGGCCATCGGTTTCACGTCACCTGGCGGTGCTGCGATCGGCGGGCCTTGTGACCGAAAGGCGCGACGCCAACCGGCTTATCTACTCCCTGGAGCAGGACAAATTGGCGGCTGTCTTGGGTGCCTGGCTCGGCGCCGTATGCCCCACCAGTCCCCCTCGGCCCGCCGCGCTCGAGCGACCTGCCCGAGAAGTCGCCCCGAAGTCCGGCCACAAGAAGAAGGGCAAGTCAGCGGCAAAGCGCAAGCGCAAAGTGCCTCCCTCGGAAGCTGGGGAAAGCTCGGGGAGCGAGGTCGGGGCCGGCCTGGCCGCCGACCGCGCCGGCACGCCCTATGACCCAGGCGAAGAGCTCGGATAGCGGCACGCCACCCGGCGCTGGTCGGTACCGGTCACCAGGAAAGCCTTCGTTGGCGGCGATCCTGCCTGCCATTTTGGCCCATCACCGTGCCATCGCCGCCAACTCTCGGAGGGGCCGCACTCTGGGCGCTACCGCTGCCATGGCGACCCTACCCCCGCCCGCGCGCCCAGTCGTGAACCCGGCGGCAGCGGCGACATCGGCAAGCGTCACTCGATCGCGGCGTCCCGCAGCAGCCCAGCTCGCAAAGCCGATGCGCTGGACCTCGAGAGGCGAACCACCGGCCGCAGCGCAAGCCGCCTCGAGCGCCCTCTCCTCGAACTCGACGCCGCGCTCTGACGCCGGGACAACGATGGCCTCACGAGCCTCGCCCGTGTCGAAGGGAGCGAGCTCCGTCGCCCAGAGCGTGCCAGAGAAGTAACCCGAGCGCTCGAAGCGCTGGGCCAGCGAGAGGTCCCCGCTCAATAGCAGCGCCACGGGCAGGCCTTCGAAGGCAAGACGGCGCGCCAGGTAGCCGAAGGACTCCGCCTCGCCGGCACCAAGCACGTTGACGTCGTCCAAAGCCACGAGAATGCCGCTGCCAAGCAGCGAAGCCGCACGCCCCCATCCCTCAAGGACCCCCTTCAGGTCCGCCCACGACGACCCTCCCACCGCGAGAGCGCGCCTCGAGGGACGGACTTCCTTCCAGTGCCGGCTGACGCTCGCGATCACCTCCGAAGACAGCGAGCCCATCGCGCGCTCCTTCGCCAGGCAACGATGGAAAATGGCTGCCCATCCAAGGCGAACCTCGACGTGACGGCAAAGAGCGCGGAGCAAGGCAGTCTTGCCAATGGCCGGGCCGCCAGCCACGAGACGATGGAAGCGCAGGTCACGCGGGCCGCTTTGGTAGATATCGAGAGCAGCCCCGACAATCCCTGACGTGCCGAGGTCCTCTTCGCTCGGCCTATCCACGAAGTGGGGAGGGTCGGCCCCGCGGAAGGGTCGGTACGGGGGTGGACAGTCGTGCATCGTTGCTACCTCCTATGAGCCCATGAGGCCGAGCGCGCCTCGTCGTTGGCGCGCTTGGCCGCCGCTTCCTCGGCTTTTACATCCGGCCACTCCGGCCGCTCGGACAGCAACGGCAGCCGAGCCAGGACCGGTGGCAGCCTGCTCCAAAGCACGAGGGCCGTCCCTGCCGGTAAGGTCCTGATCTGGTCCGCTCGGAGCACCGGCTCGCTTTCCCAGGTCGTCGTGCGCGACTGGTCGCCCCCACCTTGGCCTCTCACGCCCCGGTGGGTGGACTCCCGCCGGGTGCGGCGCAAGCCGCAGACACGCTCGAGGTCCGACAGGTCGTTCGGGGAGGTCAAACCGCCCAAGACAGCCGTGACGGACGTGGCATTACCCATGGTCTCGGCCTTTTGGGCGCCCCATCGGGTCACTGCCTGGGAGAACGACTGCATTGCGTACACAACTACGATCCCCCGGCCGCGGCCGTCTGCCAACAGCTCGGGCAGCGTGGGCAAGGGGGCGATGCTCGGTGCTTCGTCCAGCAAACCGAGGAGCGGCGGGTCGAGCCGCCGTCCCGGCATGCGGGCCGCCAAGCGCTCAGCGCAATCGAATACCTCGTCGGCAAAGGCCGTGATCAACGGCGCCACGGCCCCAAGGCGCGATCCCTTTCCGAGCAAGTAGACGGTGCCTCGCGCCGCCAGGATCTGCTCGATGTCGAGCTCCTCTCCCGGTGGGGGCGAGCATGCTTCAGTGACGGCCTCGTGGCTGAAACAGGCGAGTGCCCTAGCCACATACCGCAAGACCCCCGAAGTCGTCTCGGCGGCCCCGCCCGTGTGGAGCTCCACCAGATCCGCCCACCCCGGTGCTGCGAAAGGAGACGAGGTGAGCACCTCCCTCGGCGTCGTGTCCTCGGGCCGCCGCGACCACTCGAGGACGGCACGTACATCGAGCCCAGCGATGGCAGCGGCGTGCAAATAGGCCTTCAGCAAGTCACGAGCAGAGTCTCTGAAGAAGGCGCCGTTTTGGACGTCCCCGTCGTCCGCCCCTGCTGCGAGCAATGCAGAAGCACGCCGCTCGGCCACCTCGCTACGCTGACAACCTGCAACCGGCGACCAACGGACGGGCAGGGCAGCGGGGGCGAGCCCGTCTGGGTCCAGCACGAGCACAGGGCCATAGCGCTGCCTGGCAACGGTCGTCAGCTCGAACAGGTCGGCTTTGGTAGAAGTGGCGAGCACTGGCCCGGGGTGCTGCCTCAAGATCGGCGCCAGCACTCGGAAGGTCTTGCCCTCACCGGGCGGGGCGACGAGGCGGAGCGATGCCTCCCAGCTCGGCCAGAGCTCTACCCCGCTCGGGTGAGCCCTCCCGAGCGGGTAGCCCACCTCCTCGGCGCGCACGGCGGACAGCCGGGAACCTGCAAGAGAGGGACGGGTCTGGGGGGCTCGCCGTCGGGCCGCCTTGACGGAAGCCTCGTGGACGAGCTGGCGACGGGACGCGAACCCGTGCCGGTCTCGCTGGTCTCCGAGGGGTGCCGTGGAGAAAAGACGGGAGACGACGGAACGGGAGACGACGGAACGGGAGGCGGTCATGCTGCCCTCGAAAGCAGCGCCTGCTCTGCCCTAGACAGAGCGTGGTAGACGGCCTTTGGCGCCAGGCCCTGCCGGCGGCCGACCTCGCTCGCCGCCAGACCCTGGACCCTCGTCGCGTAGAGGAGCGCTGCCTGCTGCCCGCTCAGCCGACCCACCCGAAGCGCTTCAACGACGGCACTGGCGAGCCATTCCGCCTCCGACCTAGCGCTCAGCAACCCGCACGACAGCTGGGGGACATGGCCCGCACCAAGAACGACGGTCCTCGACTCGTGACGCCGCTCTGCTTGGCGGGCGGTGCGCAGCCGGCGCGCTGCCTCGCCTACGACCAGATTCGACACGTCGGGGCGGTCTTCCCCGGCGTGGCGCCGGATCGCAGTGAAGCACTCGGCGACGAAATCGGCCGCCGTGTCGGCAGGGCAGCGCCAGCTCCCGCCCACCCCGTGGCCAAAAGTCGGCGTGTAGACATTTTCCATCCTCAAACGGGGCAGCAGCGCCTGCACGAGGCATCGAGACGCGGCGCGGCAGGAAGCCACTCGCAGGAGCGCGGAAAGCAACCTTGCCCCTTGTGGAAGGGGCGAGTAGGGCTCCCATTGAACCTGCTCGACGATGTCTTTTGCGACAAGCCCCTGCAAAGTTGGCTCGACGTCCCACCAGCGCCGCTCGCAGGCTCGCATCGCCGGCGTCGCCACCACGTGGCGCCAATCGCTCTCGAGCGACATGAACACCGGAAGATGTGCCCTGCCACTACCGGCCCTAGGTCTATAGCTCGCCACCCCAGGCTGTTCAGGCATCGGGGGCAAGCGTGCTTCACGCTTTCTCCGCTCAGTTCTCCCCGGGCTTCACCTCCTTGCCCCCGACACGGGGAAGTCCCAGGGGAAAAACGGCTCCGCGCTCATGAAGGGAGCTCAAGGCTCTCTTGGACGTCTCTTGGGCGTGTGGCCACGTGGTTACCACGCCGGTCCAGCCTCGGCTATCCCTTGGGACTACTCATCTCGTGCCCCGCCCCGTCCAGGGCTGCCCGGATCGCGGCAACCTGCTTACCCACATCATCGGGCGGTGCGCCGTCCATGGCCGTCCTCATTAGCGCCGAAGCGACCACCACGCCGTCCGCATCCTGGGATGCCGCCACCGCCTGGTCTGGGCCGGAGATCCCAAAGCCCATCACGACTGGCTTGTCTGTAGCAGCCTTCAGCCGCCGGGCGAGAACGCCCGAGCTAGAAGCGAGACTGGGGCGCTCCCCCGTCACGCCCATCAGGTTGACGCCATAGATGAAGCCGTGCGAACGCTCGCAGAGGACGGCGAGGCGGTCGTCGGGGGTGACCGGAGCGGCCAGGAGAACGGTCTGGACCCCTTGGGATGCGGCATCGCGCTCCCACTGCCCAGATTCCTCGAGAGGCATGTCTGGCACAATTGCACCGCTGATACCCGCCGCAGAAAGCTCGCTTGCAAAACGCCTGGTCCCGGCCCGCACAACGATGTTCGCGTAGGTCATGATGACGAGCGGCACCCCCACGTCCAGCCCTCGCAAAGCGGAAAGGACCGACGCCGGCGTGCTTCCTCGTTCCAAGGCGAGGTGGGAAGCCTCCTGGATGGTCGGGCCGTCCATCATCGGGTCCGAGAAGGGAAGCCCTACCTCAATGGCATCGGCCCCGGCAGCGGCCATCGCCAGCACCATCTCCACCCAATCGTCGCGGAGGCCCCCGGTTACGTAAGGCACGAGCAGCTTGTGCTTCGACCGGGCGGCGCGCAGCGCGGCTTCGAGGTCCCGCGGGCCATCATGGGGTTCTCGCCCGCTCATGCGCCACCCCCCGTCCCACCGGCGGCACGCAACAACGACATGACCTGCTCGGCATCTTTGTCGCCGCGCCCCGACATCGTGAGAAGCACGGTCGAGCCTGCGGGTACCTCCCCGCTCGCCGCGGCACGTACTAGCCATGCAAGGGCGTGCGCCGGCTCGAGAGCAGGGATGATGCCCTCGGTCTTGGCAAGGAGCTGCAGGGCGTCGAGCACTTCAGAGTCGGTCGCAGATGAGTACTCGGCACGCCCGACCTCTGCCAAGTGGGCGTGCTCGGGACCTATGCCCGGGTAGTCGAGGCCGGCAGAGATGGACTGGGCCTCCTCTATCTGGCCGAACTCGTCCTGGAGGAGGAAAGAACGCATCCCGTGGAGGATGCCGGGGACACCCTTGGGCCCGAGCGCCGCGCCACCGGCCGCTTCCACCCCGACCAGTCGGGCGTTTGTCCCTATAAACCCCGAAAACGTCCCGGCCGCGTTGCTCCCTCCGCCCACACAGGCGACCACAACATCTGGCGGCCCGCCGAGCACGCGCTCGCACTGTTCGCGCGCCTCTTGGCCGATGATGGCCTGGAGCTCGCGCACCATCCACGGGTAGGGGTGCGGGCCCATCACCGAGCCCACGCAGTAGTGAGTAGACCCCACGGTGCCGACCCAGTCTCGGAGCGCCTCGTTGACGGCGTCCTTCAAGGTTCGGCTACCGGAGCGCACCGAGCGGACCTCGGCTCCGAGCAGCCTCATGCGGAACACGTTGAGCTCCTGGCGCTCCATGTCGACCTCGCCCATGTACACGGTGCACTCGAGGCCGAAGAGCGCCGCCGCCGTAGCGGTCGCCACCCCGTGCTGGCCGGCACCGGTCTCAGCGACCAGCCGCCCTTTGCCCATCTCGAGGGTAAGCAGTGCCTGGCCGACCACATTGTTTATCTTGTGACTGCCCGTGTGGTTCAAGTCCTCGCGCTTCATGACCACCCGGAGCCCTAGGCGCTCCGAGAGGTTGTGGCACTCGGTAAGCGGGCTTGGCCGACCCGCGTAGTCGCTCAAGACCGAGTGATAGCGCTCACGGAACGCCGGGCTCGACCAGGCGGCCCGGAACGCCTGCTCCAGTTGCTGGCACGCAGGCACGAGCGCCTCAGGGACGAAGCGCCCCCCGAAGCTCCCGAACCGACCGGTCTCGTCCGGTACTCCCATCAAGTCTCGCTCGACCGGACCGTCCGTCCGTTGGGGCACTGGCTCGTTTGGCACTGGCTCGTTTGGCACTGGCTCGTTTGGCACTGGCTCGTTTGGCACTGGCTCGTTTGGCACTGGCTCAGGAGTCAGGGGCTCACTGCTCACTCTCCGGCTCACTCTCGCGCGCTCATTCGTCCTCGGCCCAGTCGTAGGGGCTAAAGCTAGAGGCTTCGGCGACAACATCGGCCCCCGTCTCGGCCAGCAAACGCTCCTCGGCCCGGCGAGCGGCCTCGATAAAGGCCTTCAACTTCATCGGGTCCTTGTGACCAGGCGAAACCTCCACGCCTGAGGCCACGTCAACCCCCCACGGTCTTACCTTGGCCACGGCAGCGGCGACGTTGGCCGGCGTCAGGCCGCCCGCCAAGAGGAGGCGCTGGCCGTCAGGGAGGTCCCCGGCCACGGCCCAATCGAACACCTTGCCCGACCCCGGGCTCGGCGCGTCCAGCATGACGACGTCCGCTCCGTAATCGGCGGCACGAGCGACGCGGGGGTCCCCGCCCGCGAGGGCCTTTATCACCATCGGTACACGCTCTCGCACCCAGCGGGTCTCTTCTGGGGTCTCGTGCCCATGGAGCTGGGCGGCGTGCAGACCAGCCGAGTACACAGCCTCGACCACGCGGCGCGGCGCCTCGTCCCTGAACACCCCGACGGTCAGGAGGTCTTCCCTCGGGAGTCGCTTCACGATGTCCGCCACTAGTTGCACCGACACCTGCCGTGGCGAGGGGGCGAAGATAAAGCCGACGGCGTTTGCACCCATGGCCACAGCCAACAGAGCATCTTCCTCAGACGTGGTCCCGCAGATCTTGATGATCATCACCGCAGGAGCGAGGCGAGGGCCGCCCCGGGGTCGGGCGCGGTGACGAGTGCCTCGCCCACCAAGACCGCGTCGAAGCCCGCCGCCCCCAGCCGCTCTACATCCCCCCTCGTACGGATGCCCGACTCCGCCACCTTGACGACGCCGGCAGGGAGGCTCGAGCCGACACGCACCGCCCGCGCGCTGTCAACCTCGAACGTGAAGAGGTCGCGCTGGTTGACGCCGACCAACTGCGCACCCCCAGACAGTGCCTTTTCGGCCTCGGCTTCGTCGTGCACCTCGACGAGAGCTTCGATCCCGGCCTCGCGCGCCAGCTGGAGCAACTCGGCCAGCTCGCCATCTGTGAGGGCGCTGACTATGAGGAGCACCGCGTCGGCCCCCATGATCCGAGCATCGCAGACATCGGCCGGCGAGACCGTGAAGTCCTTGCGAAGCACCGGCAGCTCGGTGGCCGAACGAGCCTCGGCGAGATCCACCGGCGACCCACCGAAGAACTCGGAGTCCGTCAGCACCGACAAGCACGCCGCCCCGGCAGCTGTATAAGCCTTAGCGAGGAGAGCCGGGTCCAGCTCGGGTGCGAGCTGGCCTTTGGAAGGGCTTCGCCGCTTCACTTCGGCAATTACGGCTACACCCTCTCCTTGCCGGAGGGCGGCCGCGAAACCCCTGGCCGGAGGGCACTCCCGGGCCGCCGCGACAAGCTGAGCGAGGTCGCGGCTGTCCTCTTCAGCCTCCCGTCGGTGCCACTCGAGTATCCGGTCGAGGTACGTGGTCATCCAACCCCAGCGTAGAGGGCCCTCCATGTGAGGCACACCCGAGTTTGGGGGCCGAGCAGCCTATCCTCCACTCCGTCGGAACACTTTGGTGACAAGCTGGCAGATGTGGCAGAAGACCAGGGAACGATAGTGGTTGTGGAAGACGACACGAACATCGCGGACCTGCTTGACATGTACCTGCGCCGTGAGGGCTTCCGGGTCCTCCAGGCAACGACTGGGCAAGCAGGGTTGGATGCCATCCAGCGCGAGCACCCGCGCCTGGCGATCCTCGACGTGAGCCTCCCTGGCGGCATGGACGGACTAGAGGTATGCCGGCGAGTGCGGGCCTCCAACCCCCTCCCGATGCTCATGCTCACCGCTCGCGACAGCGAGGTCGATCGGGTCCTCGGACTGGAGATGGGGGCAGACGACTACGTGACCAAGCCCTTTTCACCAAGGGAGGTGGTTGCCCGGGTGAAGGCCATCCTGCGCCGTTCGGAGGGGCCCGTCGAACAGCCGGAGCTGCTCTCGGCCGGCCGGGTCGAGGTCGACCTGGCGAGGAGGGAAGCCAGGGTCGACGGCCAGGTGGTGGCGCTCACGTCGAGGGAGTTCCAACTGCTCGCCTTCTTCGCCGAACGGCCGGGGCGCGCCCTGTCCCGCCAGCAGCTCTTGGACGGCGTCTGGGGCGCAGGGTGGTACGGCGACGACCGAACGGTAGATGCCCACGTCCGCCAGCTCCGAAAGAAGCTCGGCGATTCGCTCCCGCTCAACACGGTGTGGGGAATGGGCTACCGGCTGGGATGAGGATTGAGTGCGCCGGCGCATAAGCGTGACGATGTTTGCCCTGGTGGTAGCCGCGCTCGTCGTCGCGGGCCTGGCCACTCTCGGCCTCACCTCGCTAAACAGCGTCTCCAAGACCGAGTCCCAGCTCGCCGTGGAGGCAAACCAGCTCGCCGACGGGATCAAAAAGGAGGTGGCCGCCGGCAACCCCCGCAACACTGACTCAGTCCTCCAGCAGATGCTCAGGTTCTTGAAGGAGCCCCTCAACCTGCAAGGAGAGGCCATCTACGGGGTGCAGTCGCATGGCACCAGCCTCCCCACCCTCTACAACTTCCTCGACCCCAAGCAGCCAGTGGTCCTGCCCGGCGGCGTCGCCCAGGAGCAGCTCGTCTCCAAGGAAGGCTTCATAGCAAGCATCCCCGTGAAAGGGCACCGAGGGAGCCTGGCCTGGGCTGCGCTCCTTTTTTCGACCACCAACCCGCTGCCGGCCGGGGGCCCAGGATGCCCTGGGTGCCAGTTCTTCAACCTGGTGGTCGTGCTCACCAGGCGGGCACCCGTAGGCGTCGGCAGCGCCGGCACGTGGTTCGCCATCGCCGCCGCGGCGACCGTGGTCGTCTCCCTCCTAGCCGCCACCCGCCTCGGACGGCGCATCGCACGCCCCCTCCAGCAGGTCGAGGCCGTCACGGGCCGTATCGCCTCTGGGGACCTCTCGGCGCGGGTCCCCGTGCCGTCCAAAGAAGGCCACGAGCTCGTCTCTCTCGCGAACAGCGTCAACCAGATGGCAGACAGCCTGGCGCGCGCCCGCGGCGCACAGCGCCAGTTCCTCATGTCGGTGTCCCACGACCTGCGTACGCCGCTCACCTCCATCCGGGGCTACGCGGAAGCACTTGCCGACGGGGCCACCGACGACGTCCCGCGCTCCGCCGCAGTGGTCCTCTCCGAGGCCAGGCGCCTTGAACGCCTGGTAGGGGACCTGCTCGAGCTGGCAAAACTTGAGGCCGGGTCATTCGGCCTGTCCTGCACCGAGATCGACCTCTTCGAGGTGGCCAACAGCACCGTCGAGGCCTTCCAGCCAGCAGCAGATTCGCTCGGCCTGCAGATCGAGCTCGCCGCCGCCGGCCGTCCCACCTCCGTTCTCTGCTACGCCGACCCCGACCGCCTGGGCCAGGTCGTCGCGAACGTCGTGGAAAACGCGCTCAAGTACGCGAGGCAACGGGTCACCGTTGTGACCGGCTACGCCCCGGGGACCAGCGAGCCCACTCTCGCCGTCGAGGACGACGGGCCGGGCATCCCTTCTGCAGACTTGGACAACGTGTTCAAGCGGCTGTACCAGTCCTCTTCGGCAGCGTCGCGCAAGCTCGGCTCCGGGCTCGGCCTAGCGATCGTAAAGGAGCTGGTCACCGCGATGGGAGGCAGGGTGGTCGCCGAATCGCCGACACGCCCTGACGGTGGCACCCGGATAGTCGTGACGCTCTCCGCTCCCCAGCCAGCCAGCCCAGCGGGCCGCAGGGCGTCAAGGAGCGCCGCGCCGCTCGGCCTCCCCGTGCGCGAAGCGCCCGGCGCGCCCGAGGCAGTCGGCACTAGACGGCCGGGCGCCGGCTAAGCGCCAAGGACGCCCCGAAGGCGCCGCTGCGGAGGGACCTCGCTCAGGCATTGGAGGGCAGTTCGCTCCCCGGGCCGCGCCGGCGAAGCGCCGGCACGGCTGGGCGGCGGTGCGGCGGGAGGGTCGACTCACCCGGGCCTTCGACCACGAAGCCGGCGTCCGCGATCATCTGGAGGTCGTCTTGCGCCGGCGCTCCCTCCGAGGTCAGGTAGTCACCGAGGAAGATCGAGTTGGCGATGTGGAGGCCGAGGGGCTGCAGGCTCCGCAGGTGCATCTCCCTGCCTCCGGCGATGCGGACCTCGACATCAGGGAACACGAACCGGAACATGGCGAGCACTAGCAGGCACTTGGCCGGCGTGAGGTCGTTACGCCCGGCGAGGGGGGTACCCGGGAACGGCATGAGGAAATTGACCGGCACGGATTCTGGCTCCAGCTCTCGCAGGCGGAACGCCACGTCCACGATCTCCTCGTCGGTCTCCCCCATCCCAACGATCACGCCCGAACAAGGAGAGAGGCCGGCATCTGCGGCGGAGCGCACGGTGCTCACGCGCTCAGAGAAGCCGTGAGTGGTGCAGATCTGCCCGTACCGGGACTCTGCGGTGTTGAGGTTGTGGTTGTACGCGTCGGCACCGGCACAACGCAGGCTTTCGGCTTGGCCGGGCCCGAGGATGCCCACGCAAACGCAGACCTCCAGCTCGGGCCGGCGGGCACGCACGGCAGCGATCGTGCTCGACACCCGGTCGAGGTCGCGCTCCGTCGGGCCCCTTCCACTGGCCACGAGGCAGACCCGCTTGGCGCCACGTTCAGCGGCCATCTCCGCCTCCTTCGCCGCTGCCTCTGGGTCGAGCCAGCTGTAGCGCAGTACCCCCGTGGAGGGCCCGCGCCGCTGAGAGCAATAAGAGCAATCCTCGCCGCAGAGCCCGCTTTTCATGTTCACCAGGTAGTTGAGCTTGACGCGGTTGGCGAAGAAGGCCCGGCGCACCCTCGCCGCCGCGGCCACCACGTCCAACAACACGTCTTCTTCTGCGGCCAACACCGCGAGAGCTTGCTCGCGCGACGGCCGGCCAAGACCGCGAGCCTGTTCCGTTATCGCCTCCAACCAGGACAGATCGCCATGCGCTCCCATGCCTGCATCCTCGCGGACGCCGGCCAGCGTGGTCAACCGGCCCATGACAGCTAACCTTTCCGCCATGCCGAACACCCAATTTGAGGCCTTGGGACGCGCCGGGCGGCTTTTCGAAGTAAAGAGCGGTAGCCGGTCGGCGCTCGTCACCGAGGAAGGCGCCGGTCTTTTCCGGGTCAGCTGGGACGGTACCGAGTTGCTCAGTCCTGCGAACGATGACGGCTTCGGCGGCAACGGTGGCCACGGCCAGATCCTCGTTCCCTGGCCGGGACGTGTTGCCAAGGGTTACTACGACTTCGGCGGGGAGGGGTACCAGTTGCCCGTGGACGACCATGTGGCCAACGCCGCCATCCACGGCTTCGCCCGTTGGCTCACTTGGTCGCGAAGCGACCAAGATGCCGACCGCATCACCCTCTCCGCACGAATGCTGGCACGGCAGGGCTACCCTTTTTGCTTCGACCTCGAGCAGTCCTACGCCTGGCTCGCCGACAGCCTCGAGGTAGCGCTCTCGGCCACCAATGTCGGCGATCGAACCGCGCCTTTTGGCTACGGGTGCCATCCTTACTTCACGGTCGGCACCGAGACTGTCGACGACGCCGTCTTGGAGGTCGCGGCGGACCACTACCTGAAGGTTGACGACGTCCTGAACCCGGTCGGGTTGCCCGAGCCGGTGGATGGTACACCCTTCGACTTCCGGGAGCCCCGGCCGGTCGGGCCAACGCACTTCGACGTGACGCTCGCCGGCCTCGCCCGCGACCAAGACGGCAACGTCGCCGTCAAGTTCGCCTCCCCTGACAGGAGCGTCACGGTCACCTGCTCCTTCGGGCCGGCGGTCAACTACGTGCAGCTTTACAGCGGGGACACGCTGGCACCGGCCCTTAGGCGTCGGGCGCTCGCGATCGAGCCCTATACGTGCGCCCCAAACGCCTTCAACAACGGCCTCGGCCTGCTCCGCGTCCCTCCGGGCGGATCGGTCAGGGTGGCCTGGTCGATCTCAGCCGAAGCCTCCTAGGGGGTCGCGTAGGCCGGCTACGTCCCCGGCCAGCGAACTGACGGACACTTCTACGGCCAGTCCGGCGCGTTCTCGCAGCCATGACAGGTTGGCGGAGTGGAGCTCGTCAGAGGGGTCGAAACGGTTCATGTACACGACTAGGCGCCGGCCCCCGAGCGCCCGCACCGCCAGGGAGACGCTGCTCAAGGTTCCGAGCCCAGGCAGCGCGACCAGCACGACCAAGTCCGGCTCGAGCAGCTTGACCATGTCTACCCCGTCGCCGTCGGAGGCCTGCGGGGCGCCTATGCCACCAGCCTGCTCGACGATGCCCACGTCGGTAGCGGGCGGCCAGCGTAGCTCGTCTCTGATGTCGCGCAGCGTGAAGGGCGCGAGGCCCATGGACTCGGCCGCCATGGGGGGGGCCATAGGCTTCGCGTACCAGCGCGCGGGCGGGCAAACGTCGGTCACGCTTTCCCCAGTGGCGGCGGCGAGCAGCTCCGCGTCGAGGGGATGGTCGACGGCGGGGTCGAAGGACTGCGCGGGTTTCCTGGCGGCCACGGTGAACCCTCGCAGGCGCAGCTCGCCGGCCAGTTGCGAGCCAACCCATGTCTTGCCAATGTCGGTCCCGGTACCGGCGACTACGACGAGGGTTGCAGGCCGGTGCGGAGGCACCATCTCAGGCCGCCACTTTGTCCAAAGCGATGCTGCCGACGACCAACGCTGCCGCCACGCCAACGAGCGCCGGCCCAAGCTCGTCCAAGCCAAAACGCTGGAAGATCAGGCCGAAGATCGCCGAGATCGCCGAACCTCCGAGGCCGGCTGCGCCTATCTGCCAACCGATCACGTGGTGCGCGAAACCCGCGCCTACACGTGATGGCGTGAGCGCTATCAAAGCCGGGAAGACGCCCGCCAGCGCTGCGCCGATAACGACGAGCCCGAGGAGTGCCACGATGGCCGCTGGCCGCCACCACACGAGGCCGGCGCCTCCTAACGCGACGGGGCAGCCCCACCGCACGATCGAGACGGGCGAGAGGGGGCGCCGTGGGACCGCCAAGGCAAAGCGGGCCGCTGTCAGGGCCCCCCAGTAGCCGAAGGTGGCCAGTCCTGTGGCCCCGGCCCCCATGTGCAGGACGCCCCGGTCGAAGCTCGGCTCCCACTGGCCTGCCGATACCTCAAAGCCCGTGTAGACCATGAACACAGCCAGCCCGAGGCCCACCACGAGAGCAAGGCGGCGCCGGCTGCTTGCCGCCCTACCGCCTGCCTGGAGCGCCGTGCCATCGGTCCCAAGGCCTGGCGCCGGCGCCGTTGCCCCAGGCCTACCGATCGGCGCCACCCGGCCTCCGACCCACCATGCCACAACGAGAGCCAGTTCGGCCCCGAGCACGACGCCGTAGGATGCCCGCCACGACCCTGCAAGCAACGCCGCCGTCACTATCAGGGGTGCCACCGTCGTCCCGATGCCGTACGAGCCGTGCAGCATGTTGAGCAACCTGTTCCGGCCCGTCAGGGCAACCGCCGTGTTGCAGGTGCTGTCGAGAAGCCCCGCCGAAATGCCGATCAGGGTCCCCGAGACCACGAACACGACGAAGCTCGGGGAAACGACGACACCTAGGGCACCGAGGGCACCGGCGGTGGCGCCGAGCATGACCATGGGCCTGGTCCCGAAGCGCCCGAACAACAGGCCCGCCACCGAGGAGCTGGCCAGAGACCCGAGCGTCCCGACGAGCAGCACTATCCCCAGGTCGGCAAGGGGGGCGCCAAAGCCCTTACGGAGCACCGGCCATGCCGTCCCGATCGTCCCGTCGGGCAAGCCGAGCACGACGAAGGCGTACATCACCAGCGCATCGAAGCTTCTGCGCGAGGAACGCGCTTGAGCGGCCGGCGCGGGGGCGGCCGGCGCAGGTGCGCCTTCCACGCCTGACTACCGGTCGGGAGGGGCTGGCGGAGCGTAAATTGGCAGCTCACAGACCTGGCACTCCTCCACCCCGCCCTCAGCCTCTACGTAGACGGTCCGGCCCGGTTCAACGCCCCTTTTGACATAGCCAAGCCCGACCCAACCCGAGCGCGGGGACCGGGCGGCGCTGGTCAAGCTGCCCAACGCCTTTTCCGCCCCCGGGACTTCGTACAGGGCAGCACCAGGTTGAGCGGGCCCGGAAAGCGAGAGCCCGTAGAGGCGGCGGGGCACGTTGCTTCCTCTAGCGTCGATCCGTGCCACGAGCTCCTGGCCCGTGTAGCAGCCCTTGGTGAAGCTGACCGCGACCGACACGAGACCTGCCTCGGCGGGGATGGTGCGCTCGTCGAGCTCAGCACCATGGCGAGGGAACCCGGCTTCGATCCGGGCCGCTTCGTATGCCTCGGGGCTGGCGGCGACGGTGCCAGTGGGGAGCTCTGGGGCCGGGCCACCCACCGGCCCGAACAAGTCGTAGCCCGCCAGCCCACCCCAGTGGAAAGGCACGGTTACCGTGGCCTCGCCGGCACCCGGAGAGCCGACGCCGACATCTCGGCCGCGCACGGGTGCCACCTGCAAGGGGACTGCTTCCACGTCTGCCCTCGTTCGCAGCTTGAACATGAGCAACCTCTCGACAAGCGCAGGCCCGACACCAGCATCGGTGTCGAGGAGGTATTCCTCGGGGCCGCGCTTACTTACCCGCACGAGCGCGACGAGCCTGCCCTCCGGCCGCAGCACGAGCGACCAGGCCCACCCGAGCTCCCCCAGGACCGCCATGTCCTGGCTGAGCTGGCCCTGCAAATAGCGCTCGGCTTCCGGGCCCCTTACCCGCACCACGTCGCGCTGCCACTCGAAGGTGGCCGCGCCCTCAAAAATTGCAGAGTAACCGCCGTCGCCATCGGCCACCGTTGTCCTCCTCCCCAATGCCCAGCTTCTCAGTACTCAGCTTCTCAGTACTCAGCTTCTCAGTACTCAGCTTCTCGGCGCCCAGCCCTTAGGTGACCGGCCCTTAGGTGACCGGCCCTTAGGTGACCGGCCTCGAGCGCCTGTTCTCCGGCGCCGCCCCCAGGGCCAGCAGCCGGAGCCCCATTACGAGCGGCTCTCACTTCGGCTATCCGCCTCGCACCCGGGACCGCGGCGAGTAGGGCAGCGGCCTTGTTGACGCACTCCTGGTCCTCCTGCGCGGCCACACTGTCGGCAACTATGCCCGCACCTGCCTGGACGCTGGCCCTCCCATCCGGGCTGACGAGCATGGTGCGGATCGCGATCGCTGTGTCAAGGTTGCCCGAGAAATCGATGTAGCCGACTACGCCGGCATAGGGCCCGCGCCTCGCCGGCTCGAGCTCGTCTATTATCTCCATGGCCCGCACCTTTGGGGCGCCAGAGACCGTGCCGGCGGGCAGGGTTGCCCGGAGGACGTCCACGGGCCCGAGGCCCTGTCGCAACTTCCCCGAGACCTGAGAAGTCAGGTGCATCACGTGGCTGTACCGCTCGAGGGTCATGAGCTCGTCGACCGTTTCCGAACCGTACTCGACGACACGTCCCACGTCGTTTCGGGCGAGGTCAACGAGCATGACGTGCTCGGCTCGTTCCTTCGGGTGCTCGGACAGCTCGGCGGCGAGCAGGCGGTCCTCGGCCTCGCTCTTGCCACGCCGGCGGGTCCCCGCGATCGGCCGGGAGATGACGCGCCCGTCACGCACCCGGACCATGGGCTCCGGGGAGGACCCCACGACCGACAGCTCGGGGAACTGGAGGAGGTACATATAGGGGCTCGGGTTGACCTGGCGGAGAGATCGGTAGAGGTCGAGCGGCTTTGCGTCCAGATCGAGGTCAAAACGCTGTGACAACACCACCTGGAAGATGTCGCCGGCGTAGATGTGCTCACGGGCAACCTCGACGCTGGCGGCGTAGGTCTCCGGCGATGTACGCCGCACCACTGCCGACGCGCCGCCGTCGCGCTCGGGAGGCGCGATCACCGGCTCGTCGACCGGGTTGGCGCCCAGAGCAGCGAGCTCGTCGAGGCGCGATACGGCCCAGTCATAAAGAGCGGAGAGCTCGCCGGAGGTGGCTCCCGCTGGGACCGGCACCGCCTCCACCAGGGTCGCGCGCTGGCGCCAGGCGTCATAGGCGGCCACCTCCCCCACCACCGAGACGATGGCGTCGGGGTAACCGAGCTCGTCTGGGGGCGAGGACACCAGCCGTTCGACCTCGCGCACGACGTCGTAGCCGAGGTAGCCGACAAGGCCTCCGTAGAAGGGAGGTAACCCCTCGAGAACGGGCGATTTGTAATGTGAAAGGACGGCTTCGATCGCGCCGAGCACGCCGCCCTCGAGCGCCAGGGGCACCGCGAGGTTGCCCTCCACGCGTACCTGGCCGTCCGAAAGCCTGAGCGTCGCGGAAGGCCGCCTCCCTATGAACGACCACCGGCCCCAGGTGCCCGCGTGCTCGACCGACTCCAGGAGGAAGCCGGGCCCGTCGCCAACTAGGCGGGCAAAGGCCGCCACAGGAGTCGTCAGGTCGGCGAGGACCTCTCTCCAGACAGGCAGGATGGTCCAGTCGCGGGCGAGGCGAACAAACTCCTCGCGGCTCGGGTGGACGGCCTCGTTCACGGGACGGCTGGCTCGGCCGCCCGGGACGCGCCGCCCAAGCTCCCGGGGCTCCCGAAGCTCCGGTAAAAGCATGTCCGGTGCCCTGTGTGGCAGGCACCGGCGCCCTCTTGCTCCACCATGAAAAGCAAGGTGTCCCCGTCGCAGTCGTAGTACGCGGCACGGACCCACTGCCTGTCGCCAGACGTATCGCCTTTACGCCAGCGAGCCTTGCGGCTCCGCGACCAGAAAACCGTGCGACCAGTTTCAAGGGTCTCACGGAGCGTGGCTTCGTCCATCCAACCCATCATCAGGACCTCACCCGTCGCGTGGTCCTGGACGATCGCAGGCACGAGGCCATCGGAGTTGTAGGTGACCTCCGCAAGCTGCTCGGCGGTCGGGGAGATCGGCGTGGCAACACGCATACTGACAATGCTAAAGGTAGAGGCCGGTACTGTCGTCCACGCGCTCGGCAGCCACGGCGTGGATGTCGCGCTCGCGAAGGATCAGGTAGTTCTCGCCCTGCACCTCTACCTCGAAGCGGTCCTCGGGGTTGAACAGGACCTGGTCCCCCGGCTTGATGGACCGGACGTGCGGCCCGGTGGCGACGACCTCCGCCCAAGCAAGCCGACGGGGCACCTCAGCCGTAGCCGGTATCAGGATCCCCGCTTTGGACTTGCGCTCGCCCTCCGATCGCGGCACTTGTACCAGCACCCTGTCCGTCAGCATCTGGATGGCCTGCTTGGCCGAACCGAAGCGCCTGGGAGGGCCGGGCGGTTCCCCAGTGGTCTCGTCAGCAGCCATCCAGGGAAACCTAGCGCGCCCGGCCAGAGACCGGCGCCGCACCCGAGCTGGCTGGGCCTGTACTGGGCGGGCGGACGGTCACGCCAGCAGCCGCCAGCGCCGCCTTCGCCTGCGCGATCGTCACCTCTGCGAAGTGGAATATGGAAGCCGCCAGAACGGCGTCAGCCAAGCCGACAACGGCGCCGTCCACCAGGTGCTGCAACGAACCCACTCCCCCGCTCGCCACAACCGGTACACCTGTCGCATCGACGACGCTCCGGCACAGCTCGAGGTCGTAGCCGAGCTTGGTCCCGTCGCGGTCCATCGAGTTGAGGACGAGCTCGCCGGCGCCCAGCTCCTCGCAACGCTGGACCCATTGAAGGACATCGATGCCGGTGGCAACCCTGCCCCCGTGGGTGTAGACCTCCCATCGCCCTGGTGCCGCCTGACGGATGTCCACCCCGACCACCGCGCACTGCGCGCCGAAGGTGCCGGCGATCTCCCTCACCAGCTGAGGGCGGGCAACCGCCGCAGAGTTGACGCTCACCTTGTCGGCACCGAGGCGGAGCAGCCGGCGAGCGTCCTCAAGCGAACGCACTCCACCGCCGACGGTGAGCGGGATGAAGGCTTCCTCTGCAGTGCGAGCTACGACCTCGTACATCGTCTCGCGGCCTTCGGCAGACGCAGTGATGTCGTAAAAGACGATCTCGTCTGCTCCCTCCGCGTCGTAGCGCTTGGCGAGCTCGACCGGGTCACCGGCGTCGCGCAAACCCGCGAAACGCACACCTTTTACGACCCGCCCGGCGTCCACGTCCAGGCAGGGCACCACGCGAACGGCCTTCATCGGGCTGCCTTCATCGGGTTGCTTTCATCGACATGGCCTCGTCGCCCGGGCCTCATTGGTCTCCGGCTTTGGTCAGAGCACCCGTCTCGGGGGCGCGCAAGGCTGCCAGTGCCTCGGGCACGCTGAAACGGCCCTCGTAAAGCGCGCGCCCAACGATCACGCCGGCGAGGCGCCGAGACCTCACCTGGAGCCAGGCCAGCCTGCGCAAGTCGTCTAAGGAACCGACGCCGCCCGACGCGATCAACGGGACGTCGACCGCCTCAAGAAGCTCCCGGTAGCCGTGAATGTCCGGGCCCGTCATAAGCCCGTCGCGGGAAATCTCGGTCACGACCACGGCGGCAGCCCCGGCGTCCGCGAGATCGCTCACCACCCGGACCACATTGTGACCGCTCCGTTCCAACCAGCCCTTCAGCCGGACCTCTCCCCCGTAGTGGTCGACGGACGCCGCCACCTGGCCCGGCCAGCGCCCTGCAAGCTCAGCGAGAAGCGACGGCTTCAACACGGCGGCGGTACCCATGACGACCCGACTGACGCCTCCTCCGAGGAGCTCGTCGACATCCTGAGCGCTCCTCACGCCACCACCGGCTTGGACCTTGCTCCTTACCGCGGCAGCGATCCCCGTGACGAGGGCCCTGTTCTCGGGTAAGCCGGTCCGCGACGCCTCGAGGTCAACTACATGCAACCACGTGGCGCCGGCCGCTTCGAAGGCACGGGCCCTGTCAATCGGGTCGGCCCCGTAAACGGTCTCGCGAGCAAAATCCCCCTGGGCGAGGCGGACGGTCCTTCCAGAGGAAAGGTCTATGGCCGGGTAGAGGTCCATGACTTTTAGCCGCAGGCTCTCACGAAGTTGCCCAGGGCTGCGAGGCCGGCGGCGGAGGACTTCTCGGGGTGGAACTGGGCGGCCCAAACGGCACCCTGCTCCACTGCCGCCGCAACCGGGCCACCGTAGTCACAGGTCGCCACGGTCTCGTCCCCGACGGGGGCAGCGTAAGAGTGGACGAAATATACCCAGCCGTCCGTCTCGAGCCCGGCCAGGAACAAGCTACCGGGACGGACGCCAAGCAGGTTCCACTGCATCTGAGGCCGCCTTACTCCGGCCGGGAGCAGGCCGACCTTTCCCGGAAAGATCCCGAGGCCGCGAGCGCCTGGGGCTTCCTCGGAGCCTTCGTAAAGCAGCTGCATGCCGACACAGATACCGAGGAAGGGCCGGCCGTTTGAGGCAGCTTCGACAGCGACCTCCCACAAGCCGGCCTCGAGGAGAGCCTCACTGCAGCGCCCGAAGTGCCCCACGCCGGGCAGGACGACCCCAGAGGCCGCACGCACCCCGGCGGGGCTGCTCACGAGGCGCGCATCAGCGCCGGCACAACACAGTGCCTTTTGCGCAGAGCGGAGGTTGCCGATGCCGTAGTCGATGACCGCGACCAACGGCCCATTACCGGCCGAGCAACTCTCAGCCAAGCCACTCTGAGCCAAGCGACCCCTTGGTTGACGGGACGCCCGTACCCTCGCGCCGAAGAGCGTCGCGAAGAGCGAGGGCGACCGCTTTGAAGCTTGCCTCGAGCAGGTGGTGAGTGTTGCGGCCCGACACCGACCGCACGTGGAGCGTGACGGCGCCAGCGACCACGAAAGCCCGCCAGAACTCCTCCGCCAGCTGGGGTTCGAAGCCTGGCGACCCGAGCGGCGAGGCGTCGGGGGGCAAGGAGAGGGCGTAAGACAGGTAGGGCCGGCCCGACAGGTCGAGCGCGACCTCGACGAGCGCCTCGTCCAGAGGCACCGCGACCGACGCGAACCGGCGCACCCCTTCCTTGTCGCCAAGCGCATGTCGAAAGGCCTCGCCGAGGACTATCCCGGTGTCTTCGACCGTGTGGTGCGGGTCAACGGCCAGATCTCCCTCAGCCATCAGTTCCATGTCCATGAGGCTGTGCCGGGCGAGCTGGGCCAGCATGTGGTCAAAGAACGGCAGGCCCGTGGACACCTCGGCGCGGCCCGACCCATCGACGTCGAGGCTCACGAAGACCGATGTCTCCTTGGTAGAGCGCTTCTTCGAAGCGGTGCGGGCGTTCAAGTCAGGTCGTCCGCAAGGATCTCGGACAGGGCCGCGAGGAACCTGTCGTCTTCGGAGGAGGAACCGATAGTGACCCGGAGGCAGCCCTCCAGGCCAGGCCAGCTCGAAGTGTCCCTAACCAGGACCGAACGTCGCACGAGCTCTTCCCAGACTTCACGCCCCGGCCTTGAAAGAGGACGGAAGAGAAGGAAGTTGGCTTGCGAAGGCCATACCTCGACGGGCATGCGGCGAAGCTCCCCGGCGACGCGTTCGCGCTCGTCCACGATGGCGGCCACACGGCTTTCCATCTCGCTCGTGAAGCGGAGCGCCAGCCGCCCAGCCGCTTGCTTCAGCGAGTCCAGGTGATATGGGAGCGCCACTCGCTCAAGCACCTCCACCACGTCGGTGGGGCCGACCAGGTAGCCGAGACGGAGCCCCGCCATCGACCAGGTCTTTGAAAAAGTTCGGACGACGACGAGAGGCACGTCCTGGCCGACCAGCTCAAGCGCAGACCAAGAGGAGAATTGGCCATAGGCCTCGTCCACGACGACCAGGCCGTCCGAGGCTGCGACAGCTGCAGAGACAGTGGAGGGGTCCTCAGCCGTCCCGGTCGGGTTGTTGGGTGAACAGAAGAAAGTGACCGAAGGTCGCTCCCTTTCCACCAGTTGGACAACGTCATTGGCTTCGAGCGAGAAGCCGGGGCCACGCCGGCCCGAGACGACCTCCGTCCCGGTCAGGTGAGCTATGTGCGAGTGGAGCGCATACGTGGGCTCCCACATGGCCGCCTTGGCGCCGGGGCCCCCGTAGGCAAGGAGCACGCACTGGAGGACCTCGTTGGAGCCATTTGCAGCGAAGACTTGTCCAGGGTGGACCCCGTGGAGCGCTCCGAGCGCTTCTCGAAGAGCGAGCGCTGAGCGGTCTGGGTAGCGGTTGAAGTCCGTCCGCCGGGCCTCTTCGAACAACGCCTCCAACCATGCCTTTGGGGGTGGGTAGGGCGATTCGTTGGTGTTGAGACGCACCTCGACGGGGACCTGTGGGGAGTGGTAACCCTCCCGGAGACCGAGGCCCGCCCGTGGCCGCGGCAACGTACGCGAGATGCTGGCGACCTGGCTCACAAGGCGATCCTAGTGGCGGCGCGTCCCAGAACCTCCGGCGATTCTGGCAAGCTGGGCCACATGAGCGCCGGCGCTGAACTGGCAGCAGTATCGAGCGGGCTAGGTGAGCTAACCAAGAGGGTCCAACGGATCCTCTCGGAGCTCTCTTCCGCCGACGAGGAGCGCTACGGGACGGACTTGCTCGAACTAGAGCGGGCTCTCGGCGTCGCCAGCCGGCGGTTAGACCGGCTGGTTGCACCACCGCGTTGAACGGCGCGGCCGCCAGACCTGACCTGGCCGAGGCCACCGACCACGCTTGGCGGCCCCTCCCGGCCCAGTTGCCCGACCGTGCCCACTGGCACCTTCGCCGACGGGCAAAAGTCGGCCAGCACGCACACGGCGCAGCGGGGCCGGTTGGCTATGCAGACGCGCCGGCCATGCAGGATCATGCGGAGGCTGAAGGCTCCCCAATCGCTCCCCGGCAGCGCAGAACCAAGGTCCCATTCGATCTTGTCCGGGTCCTTCTCGGCCGTTAGGCCGAGAAGCCGCGAAAGCCGGATGACGTGGGTGTCAACGGGCAGGCCCCGAAGACCGAAGCCGACCGAGAGCACCACGTTGGCAGTCTTGCGGCCGACCCCAGGAAGGCTCACCAGCGCGGCCATGTCACGGGGGACTTCGCCGGCGAAGCGCTCGGAAAGTGCCCGGGCGAGGCCGAGGAGTGACTTCGTCTTGTTCCTGAAGAACCCCGTCGGCTTGATCAGCTCCTCAATCTCCTCAGGGTTCGCACCGGCCAAGTCCTCCGGGCGCTCGTAGCGAGAGAAGAGGGCTGGGGTGACCGAGTTCACCCGTTCGTCGGTCGTCTGCGCCGAGAGGACCGTAGCGACCAGCAGCTGCCAGGCGTTTGAGAAGTCGAGCTCGCACAGCTCCGCGGCGGTCCCCGGGTATTCCTCCTGGAGGCGTAGCGCGGTCAACTTCGTGCGCCCGGCAGCGCTCCGGGGACGGCCCGTGCCACCCAACCTGCCCGCCTTGGCACCCCCCGAGCTGGCGCCCCCGAGATCGGCGCTCGCCGGCGCGGCCTTTCGCGAGGTGGTGGCCATCGCCCACACGCTAGCTCTGCGTAGGGAGGGCCTTGCCAGCCACGCCCAGTAGCGTCGTGGCATGGCCGACATAAAGGTGAAGCGCCACATCGGCCCAAAGGATCTCGCTGCGCTCTCCCAGCTTCTCTCGGCCGCAGCCGAGTCGGACTCGCACCCTCCCCTCGGCGAGCACGCGTGGCTCGACCTCGTCCAAGGCGGCCGGGAGGGCTTCGCCGGGCTCGTCGCCTTCGAGCCCAGCCACCCTCACCCGGTCGGCTACGCGCAGCTATCGCGCGGGGACAACCCGGGCGACGGCGCCGGCGAAGGTCTCCAGTGGGCACTCGAACTGGTAGTCGACCCCCATCATCGCGTCCCGGGCAGCACCGTCGCTCGCGACCTGCTGCGCAACGCATTGGAGCTCGTAGCCAAGGAGGGGGGCGGCCATCTCCACCTTTGGGCCAACCAGCCGAGCCCAGTCCAGGACAGGCTGGCCGCTAGCGTCGGGCTCTCGCCTGGCCGGGTCCTCTACCAGATGCGCCGCCCGCTGCCGGCAGAAGAAAAGGCGACGATCTCGACGAGGCCGTTCCGGCTCGGCGACGACGAAGAGGCGTGGCTCGAGGTCAACAACCGGGCGTTCGCGAGGCACCCCGAACAGGGCGGCTGGACGGCAAAGACGCTGAAGGCGCGCCAATCCCAGCCCTGGTTCGACCCCAGGGGTTTCCTCCTCTATGAGGAGGAGGGCCGACTCGCCGGCTTCTGCTGGACGAAAGTCCACGGGCAGGGAGCGAGCCGCGTGGGAGAGATCTACGTGGTCGCCGTCGACCCGGACTTCGCGGGCCGGGGGCTCGGACGCGAACTGACGCTCGCCGGCCTTTCCTACCTGTCAGGCGAGGGGATAGCCGAAGCCATGCTCTATGTCGACGCCACCAACATCCGCGCCGTCAAGACATACGTGGACCTCGGCTTCGTCGTCAACCACATCGACCGCGCCTATACGGCCGACGTCCCCCCAGCACCCTTTCCCCCAGCACCTTCTCGGATAGCGCCCGCCTGACGGGCCATGCCAAGCCAACGTGCTTTCGCGGCGGGCACGCAAACAACGACGGCCCTTTGGGTACCTACCGGGGGCTCGAGCGGGGACCGCAGAGAACGTCGCCGGTCCCCCGCGGGCTAGTGCTTCGTCCGGCCCGGCTTGGCTGCCCTCACTTCGGCCTGAGCGTCGCCGGCCAACCCGTCGACACCATCTATTGCGACGCCGTCCACGTCAACTAGAGCATCGACACCTTCAAGGGTTATATGCTCCCCGTCGGGCGTGCCAGCAGGGCCGGTTCGCTCCGACGTGGCGGAGAGCTGCAGGTCCGGAGCCACCTCCATGCCCTTCACCCACACGGAACGGGCCACGATCTTCGAGGTGTCCACACGGTCCTTGTACTTCTCCGCGATCAGCGTGACCTCTTCGAGGAGCCCTTCAGAAAGGGTCGTGGGGTTGAGGCCGAGCGACAAGAACCGGTCGTTGCGGACGACCAGGTCGTTTTCCGCTGCTTCCTTGCGAGGGTTGGGGAGCGTGACGACCTGCGCGCCAGTCAGCGTGGAAACCAGGTTGGCAAGGTCGATCACCTTGAAGGTCTCGGTCGTCTGGTTGAAGACCGAGACCCGGTCGCCTGCCTCAGGCGGGTTGTTGATGGCGATCTCGATGCAACGGACAGTGTCACGGATGTGTATGAAAGCGCGTGTCTGACCGCCGACGCCGTGAACGGTCAGCGGGTGCCCGATCGCCGCCTGCATGAGGAACCGGTTGAGGACGGTCCCGTAATCACCGTCATAGTCGAAGCGGTTGACCAGGCGGTCGTCCAGGACCGTCTGGGGGGTTTGGGTGCCCCAAACGATGCCCTGGTGCAAGTCGGTGATGCGCACGCCGTCGTTTTTGGCGTAGAACGCGAACAAGAGCTGGTCGAGGGTCTTGGTCATGTGGTACACGGACCCCGGATTGGCGGGATGGAGGATCTCTCGGACGATCTCGCCATCCGGCGTCGGCACCTTCACTGCCAGGTAGCCCTCAGGTATGGGGGCCGAACCAGACCACCCATACCCATAGACGCCCATGGTCCCAAGGTGGACCACCGCCGCGTCCACGCCTGAGTCCACGATCGCGCAAAGCAAGTTGTGGGTCCCGCGCACGTTGTTGTCCACCGTGTAACGCTTGGTGTGGGGTGCGCGCATGGAGTACGGCGCCGCCCGCTGCTCAGCGAAGTGGACGATTGCGTCGGGCTCGAATTCCCGCAGCAGATCGACGAGGCGGTTGTACTGGAGGGCGAGGTCCAAGTTGACAAAACCGATCTCTTTGCCAGAAACCGCTTTCCAAGCGCGCAAGCGCTCACCGATCGGGCGAATCGGCGTCAAGGATTCGACCTCTAGCTCGATGTCGATCTTCCGGCGAGAAAGGTTGTCCACGATCAAGATGTCGTGGCCCTTGGACGACAGGTGTAGTGAGGTCGGCCAACCGCAAAAACCGTCGCCCCCCAGGATCAATATCTTCATAACCCACACATTTTAGCTCCTGGCCCGCCTGGGCCCAAGCTTTCGTACGCTGGAGCCCGTGGTGAGCGCTTTCGATATGTCCCGCGAAGAGCTGTCCTTCCTGCTCGCGGGCGAGCCGGCCTACCGGAGCGACCAGGTATGGCGTGGCCTGTGGCAGAGGGGGCAGTGGCCCACGGAGATGTCTGAGCTGCCCAAGGGCCTCCGCCACGAACTGGCAGGACGCGTCAGGCCCGCCCTCCAAGAGGTGGCCAGGTCCCAGTCGGTCGACGGAGGGACCACCAAGTGGCTCTGGCAACTGGCCGACGGGCCCCTCGTGGAGACAGTCCTCATGCTCTACCCGCGGCGTGCCACGGTATGTGTCTCCAGCCAGGCCGGCTGCGCGATGGGATGTAGCTTCTGCGCCACTGGCCAGGGTGGCTTCCGCCGCCACCTGACGAGCGGCGAGATCGTAGAGCAAGTGGTCGCGGCGCGAAGGGCCGCCTTGCCGCGCCGGCTCGGGAACGTCGTCTTCATGGGCATGGGTGAGCCCCTCGCCAACTACGACCGCACTTGGGGTGCCGTCGAACGCATACATGCGCACCTCGGTCTCTCGGCCCGGCACATCACCGTGTCCACGGTCGGTGTGGCCCCCGGGGTCCGTCGCCTCGCCGGCGAGGCCCTGCCAGTCAACCTGGCCGTGTCGCTCCACGCGGCCCGAAACGAACTGCGCGACCAGCTGGTGCCCCTCAACAGGCGCTACCCCCTCGGGGTGCTCATGGACGCGTGCGCTTCGTACCTGCAAGCCAAGGGCAGGCGCCTCTCCTTCGAGTGGGCGCTCATCGCAGGCGTAAACGACACAGCACGGGACGCGAGCGAGCTCGCCACGCTTGCCCTAGCCCTCCCGCTCCCCGCGCATGTCAATTTGATACCCCTCAACCCCACGCCCGGCTACCCGGGCGTCGGGACCGGAGCGGCGGGTGCCGGCGCCTTCCAGGAACTGCTTGCCTCCCGCGGGGTGAACGCCACCGTCAGGGACAACCGCGGGACAGACATCGCCGCGGCGTGCGGCCAGCTCGCTGGCAAGCCGCTGACGCTCGAGGCAGTTCAGGTGCCAAACTGAATGGCAGTGGGTAACACGCGCTGGCTGGACCGCAGCCAACCCCAGACGCTTTACTACGGTAACGTCCTGCTCTATTTCAACGCCGTTTGGTGGCTCCTAGACCTGCTGCTCGGAGCCCCCTTCTTCGGCATCCTCGCTCTCTGGGCCCTTTTTTCGGGGCTCGGGATAGCCAACGAGAAGTCACTCGGCTACTGGGCGGGCGTCGTGCTGGCCGGCCTCAACATCCTCGCTCTGCTCTACCTGCTCTTCCACGGGGGAGGGGGGTCCTTCAGCCTTCTGCTCAACCTCGTCTTCGGCGGTGCCCTCTTTGCGCTCCTGCTCCACCCAATGAGCCGTAGCTACAAGCGGATCTGGTTCAAAAAGCTAAACCACCGCTGAGCGTGGGGGCCGGGGCCGGCGTGCAGCGGGCTCGGCTACTGGCTGGCGCGCCGTGTTGAGCGGGAGCCAGCACCGCGCGTGTCGCGAGCGCTCAAGTGGAGGCACGTTGTTCAACCAAGCAGCGCGTCCACAAACTCCCGGGCATCGAAGGTGACCAGGTCCTCTGGGGCCTCGCCGAGGCCGACCAGCTTGATCGGAACCCCAAGCTCGCCGGCGATAGCCACGGCGATCCCACCTTTGGCCGTGCCGTCCAGCTTCGTCAGCACGACCCCCGTCACGCCCACGGCGTCCCCGAACTGCCGGGCTTGGACCAAGCCGTTCTGACCAGTGGTCGCGTCGATCACGAGGAGCACCTCGGCTACTGACCCAGGCGGACGGTCGGCCACCCGGCGGACCTTTTTCAGTTCCTCCATCAAGTTGACCTTCGTGTGAAGGCGACCAGCGGTGTCTGCCAGGACGAGGCGGATGTTTCGAGCTGAGGCGTGCTGTACGGCGTCGAAGACGACCGCCCCCGGGTCACCCCCCTCGTTGCCTCTCACGAAGCCAGCCCCGACACGCTCGGCCCAGAGCTGCAGCTGGTCGGCGGCGGCAGCCCGGAACGTGTCGCCGGCCGCCACCACGACCCGCCGGCCCTCGGCCACCTCGCGCATTGCTACCTTCCCGATCGTGGTGGTCTTGCCTACCCCGTTCACGCCTACGAAGATCCAAACGGTTGTGGCCTCGGGACCGGCAAAGTGGAGCTCGCGGTCACCCTCCAAGCGCTCCACAAGCTCGTCTCGGAGAGCTCCCACAAGCTGCTCGGGCGAGTCGAAGTGCTCTTCTTTGGCCCTTGCACGGAGGTGATCAAGCAGTCGGAGGGTGGTTCCTACGCCCACGTCGGCCAGGATGAGGGCCTCTTCGAGCTCCTCCCACGCCTGTTCGTCGAGCCGTTTCCGCCCGCGCAACCCAGCGAGCTGTTGGGCAAACAATGAGCGGGCCTTGCCAAGGCGGTCCCTGAAATGGGGTCGACGAGCCGGCGCAAGAGCTTCGGCCAGCCCGGCCTCGAGGGCAGCCTCCGGCTCTAGAGCAGCCTCCGGCTCGCGAGCAGCCTCCGGCTCGAGAACAACCTCCGCTTGGACAACCGGGGCACCAAGAGCCTCGGAGGGCCCGCCTCCTCCCGGTGGGGCTTCTGCCGGTGGGGCTTCTGCCGGTGGGGCTTCTGCCGGTGGGGCTTCTCCCGGTGGGGCTGCCGGCACCCGCGTGCCAGGAGCCCGGGGTTGGGGCGGGCGCGCCGGGGGGCGAGCGAGCGACTCACGGTCGGGGGCAGCGACTCGGCGCCGGCGGGCCGTGCGAGAGGAAACGAAAAGGGCCCCGCCACCAGCGACCACGAGGAACGCCGCGACAAGGACGATGACCAGGATCAGGAGCATGACCGGTCGAGACTACCGGCCGATCTCGGCTGGCCTCGTTTCCCCGGGCTGGGGCCGGTCAAGCTTCTGGCTAACGACGACCGACGAACCCGCGGGCGCCATGCTCACGCCGTAGAGGCAGTCGGCGGCCTCCATCGTCCGCTTCTGATGGCTGACTATGAGCAGTTGCGCCTCGTCTCGAAACTCGTGGACGAGGTCCAAGAAGCGGTGCAAACTGACATCGTCGAGGGCTGCTTCTACCTCGTCCAGCATGTAAAACGGCGACGGCCGGCTCCGGAAAACTGCGAACAGGAACGCCAGGGCCACCAAGCTCCGCTCGCCGCCCGAGAGCAGGGACATGCGGTTGACCTTCTTGCCCATGGGCCTCACTTCCAAGTCCACGCCGGACTCCAAGATGTTGGAGGCGTCGGAAAGGAAGACCTTGCCCTGCCCGCCGGGGAACAGCATGTCCACGAGCTTCGCGAAGTTCTCCACTACGTCCTCGTAGGCAGCCTGGAAAACGGTGATGATCTCGGCGTCGACTGCCTTTATGACCTTTGCGAGCTCGCGCCGGGCAGAGGAGACGTCGTGGAGCTGGCTCTCCAAGAAGCCGTGACGCTCCTCCAAGGCTGCGTACTCCTCGAGAGCGAGTGGGTTGATGGGCCCCATCAGGCGCAGCTCGCGCTCTAGTTCTCGAGCCCGGGCGGCGGGAGACGTTCCAGCGGGCAGGTCTGGGCACTCTTCACCGGCGAGAGCCTCGGGCTCGCAGTCCAGATCCCTCCGCACGCTCTCGGTAAGAGCCTCGGCACGAGCCTTCAGCTGGCTCTCCTCGAGCTCGACCTGAGCCAGCCGCTCTCGGAGGGAAAGCAGCTCGCGCTCCAGGCTGGCCCGTTCTCGGCGGCGGGACTCGACCTCTTGTGTCGCCGCCCTGAGCGCCTCCGTCTCGGCCTTCCGCTGCTCGCGCAACCTCGCGAGCGCCTTCTCTAGGACCTCCAGCCTGGCAGCGACGAAGCCTTTCAGCTGGTCAAGGACGCCCTTCGCGGCGTCGAGCTGGACGCGGCGCCTACCCGCCGCCTCTCGCTCCGCCAGATGCCCCTCCAGCCGGCGCTCAACCTCGGCCCGCCGGCGTTCGAGGACGCCTCGTCGCTCCTCGATACCAGTCGCACGGACCTCGAGGTCCCTTCGGAGGGTCGCGAGCGCGGTCTGGCGGCTAGCGAGCTGGTCGCGCGCCTCTACTAGCCGTCGGGCCTCGGCCTCGTCGGTCCCTGCCGCCGCTTCGAGGCCCGGCAAGAGGCCTTCGAGCTCGCCGGTACGAGCTACCTCCGCCTCCAGGCGCGCCGCCAGGACAGCCCTCTCATTTTCGATGGCCTCGGCTCCCGCCAAGGCCTCCGCAATGTCGGAGCGCACACGCGCCAGGGCCCGAGCCGCCGCAGCCCTGGCCGCCGAGTTCGACTCGAGGGCTTGCTGAGCCTCGCGCCTCGCGACGCGAGCACGCTCGACGGCCGACTGGGCCTCGCGCTCGGCCTCTTCAGTCGCACTGCAGCGCGACTCGGCCGCCGAAAGAGCCGCTCGCGCCTCCGCAAGGGCCGCACCGGTCGCTCCGGTGCCGTGGGCGCCCACCCGCCAAATGCCCCCAGAAAAGCGGTCGCCGCCCTTGGTCACGACAACGAGCTCCTGGTGCGAAATGGCTAGGCCAAGCGCCTCCTCCCAACCGCCTTCCGCCACGACCGCGGTCCTGAGCAACCCGTCCAGGAGCTCGCCGACGTCTTCCTGCACCGAGCGCACGTGGCCCCGCAACCACGATGCCCCCGGAGGCAACTGCTCTACGCGAGGATCGCCTTGAGCGCCCGCAGCCATGCCAGGAGACACCCCTTGGCCGAGGGCGATCACGGCGCCGTGGGCGCCGTCGCGATTGAGGCGCTCGAGGCCATCGCGGGCAGGCCCCTCGCCCGCCATCAGGACTGCCGAGAGTGCCTCTCCTGCGGCCGCTTCGAAAGCGGCCTCCAAGCCCTCGTCGACATCGACGAGCTCGACCAGCGCACCGACGACCCCTTCCACCCCCGCCAACCGGCGGGCCCCCGCCCTCGCCCGAGCCTCGTCTAGGGCTTGCGCCAGGGCTTCTGCGCGCGCCGACCACCGGTGCCGCGCCGCGTCAGCATCACGGCGCTCTTCGCGAGCCCTGGCGAGCTCCTCCTCTGCCTCCCCCAGGAGCGCCGCCGCCCGGACAGCCCTTCGCTCCAGATCTTCGGCCCGTTCATCGGCCATCTCCCTCTCGGCCAGCGCCCGCTCAGCTTCATCTAAGAGGCGCCCGAGCCGCGCGCGAGCGGTGGACGCCCGGTCTTCGACGGCTCCCAGCTGCTCCCCGCTTCCCGCCTTTCGCAGCGCAGCGAGCTCGGCGCGAACTTCAGCCAGCCTCTCAGCCGACGTCTTCACCGTGCTGGGGCGCTTAAAAGCAGCCTGAGCAGCTTCGAGCGCTTCCCTGTCGCGAGCGAGCGCGCCCTCCGAAGACACGAGCTCTTCCTCAAGAGGCAGCAGGTCGGCTGCTTCCCGCTCGGCAGCCGCCAGCTCGGCCACCAGCGAAGCCGCCTCGGCCTCCAGGCTCGAGACCACGTCCTTGTCGATGCCTGCTTCCCGCTCGCGCTCGATGCTGCGGGAACGCTCCGCCACAAGGGCGAGGAGCCCGCTTGCCCGGCCCTTCAGCCCTTCGGCGGTCGAGACAGCCTCGGACAGGTCAGCTCCGGCGCTTCGCTCACGTTGTGCATCAAGGGTTGCTTCGGCCGCAACGACCGAGGCGTCGAGACCAGCGAGAGAGCTCTCCGCCAGCTCAGCCGAACGCCGGAGCTCGTCTTTCTGGGAGGCGGCTATAGCGAGGCGCGAGCCGAGCGCCGAGAACTCCCGACCATACAGGTGGCGCCGTAGGGCAGCCAGCTCTTCCGTGAGACCCGCATAGCGACGGGCGGCGTCGGCCTGGCGCTCGAGGGGCCGTAGCTGGCGGCGCACCTCCCTCAGCAGATCTTGCGCCCTTACAAGAGCACCCTCTGTGGCCTCCAGGCGACGCTCGGCCTTCTCTTTGCGCCTGCGGTGCTTGGAGACGCCAGCCGCCTCTTCGATGACAGCACGCCGGTCCTCAGGCCTCGCAGCCAAGATGCTGTCCAGCTGTGCCTGAGAAATGATCGTGTGCTGCTGGCGCCCGACGCCCGTGTCGGAGAGGAGCTCTTGAACGTCGAGCAAGCGGCACGGGGCTCCGTTGATCGAGTACTCCGAGTCGCCATTGCGCCACAAAGCACGGGTGACCTTCACCTCAGTGAAGTCGATCGGCAAAATGCCGGCGGAGTTGTCGATCGTGAGCGAGACCTCGGCGCGGCCGAGCGCTGGCCGCTTCGCCGTGCCGGCGAAGATGACGTCTTCCATCTTGGACGAGCGCAGCGCCCGCGGCCCCTGGGCCCCCAGCACCCAAGCCACGGCATCCACGATGTTGGACTTACCCGAGCCATTGGGGCCGACGACGACGGTCACCCCCGGCTCGAACTCCAGTGTGGAAACGTCAGCGAAGGATTTGAAACCCTTGAGTGTGAGCGACTTCAGGAACACGCTCCGCCAAAGCTAGCGGCCCGAAGTCGCCCCGCCAAGGATCCGCCGGCCAGAGCCTCAAGGAGCGGCTGGGGGCGAAGGCCGGACGGCGAAGGCTGCGCCCGAGGTTGGCGGGCGCATCAGGGGACGACCACGGTGGTCGCCGGGGGAACCTCTGACGCGACGTCTCTCACCTCGGCAACCTCAGCCCGGCTTTGGCCGGGGGGTGTCCAGCCGTACTCCAAGCAGTCGGCGACAATGCCGGCCACGCTCTCGCCAAAATGCCTGGAGACCAGCCACAGCGCGAGGTCAATACCGCTCGTGACGCCGCCACTGGTAAGCACGGTGCCCTCATCGACGACCCGCTCCGACACGACATCCACGCCGAGCGCAGCGAGGTCGGCCTGCGCGTCGTGGTGCGTCGTCGCCCGGCGCCCCCTAAAGAGGCCCGCATGGGCCAGCAACATCGCACCAGTGCATACGCCCGCAACCACCGAACCTGCAGACGCGGCCTCGGAAAGGAGCCTCGGCCATTCGCCACGCTTCACCTCCGCCCATGCCCCCACTTCGCCGCGGGCCACCCAGCCCCCACCAGGCACCACTACCACATCGGCCTCGCCTGGCACGTATTCGCGATCGGGCTGGAAAAGGAGCCCGAAAGCCCCCCTCACAGCTCCGCTGCCAGGAGCGGAGCAAAGCCTCGCGGACAAGTCCGCTCCCAGGGAGGCGGCTCGACGCAACACCTCAAGCGGCCCGACTACGTCGAGCTCGTCAGCCCCCTCGAACAAGACGATGTCGAAGATCACGCGCGCTCAGCCAGGAACGGCCTTTCCTCTCGTGCGATATTGCCTAAGCAAGAAAGTTAGCAGGTCAATCTGCTGAAGCTTCGAAGGCGAGCCCCGAACGGTCGAGCGCGCCGGCGAGCGCCTCCACCTCAGCCGACAGGCGCGCCAGGGTCCTCCCCATCACTTCGGCCACCTGGTCTGAGGCATCTCCTTGCATCCGTAGCATTCGCGTCATCTCGACCATGTCGCGGCGCAGGAGCCCGACCTCCGAGCCCAGGTGGTCGAGGTCGGAGCGCAGCGCCCCTACCTCCTCGCGCACCGCGCGCGCCTCGTCGCCAAGGGAGGCCGTCAGCGCTTCGCGCACGCCGCGGGCCTCGTCGGCGACCGAAGCCGTGACGGACTCGCGAACGCCGCGGGCCTCGTCGGCGACCGAAGCCGTGACCTTCTCGTAGAGGCCGCGGGCCTCGTCGGCGACCGAAACCCTTATGGCAGCGGTCTCGTCGGTCACCGAGGCCGTGACGGACTCGCGAACGCCGCGGGCCTCGTCGGCGACCGAAGCCGTGACCTTCTCGTAGAGGCCGCGGGCCTCGTCGGCGACCGAAGCCGTGACGGACTCGCGAACGCCGCGGGCCTCGTCGGCGACCGAAACCCTTATGGCAGCGGTCTCGTCGGTCACCGAGGCCGTGACGGACTCGCGAACGCCGCGGGCCTCGTCGGCGACCGAAGCCGTGACCTTCTCGTAGAGGCCG
>JAJYMM010000008.1 GCA_021787035.1 Actinomycetes bacterium | reverse complement strand
GCCAATAGGGACCTCGGCCTCTAGTCGCGAGTGACCAACAGCCCCTCCAGGCTCCTGTAACGTTGGGGCCGGTGGAAGGGTCGTCCCACATGGGGGGCTCGCATAGTGGCGCGGCGGGAAGGCGCTCGAGGAGAATCGGCGCGCAGGCCGTCTCTTTGCGTGGCGATGAAAGCGCGGGGCCGGCCGGCAGCGTGACGCCGCTATCGCTCGTGCGTCCTTCATTTAACCGGCGCGACCGCCCTGACGGCGACCTTGATAGCTCACCGGACGGCACCCTGGCCAGCGAGGTCCCTCCAGTTGGGGATGCGGCCGTCGCCGCTGCCAAAAAAGGTGAGCCGGCCGCCTGGGAGGTTGCATACCGGGCGTACGGGAAAGCGCTGATGGGGTACTTGATGGTGAGGCTAGAAAACCAAGACGACGCCAGTGAGGCTCTCTCTGAGACCTTCACGAGGGCGATCACCAAGGTGTCTGGCTTTCGCGGGGACTCCTACGCCTTTCGGGCTTGGCTCTTCACGATCGCCCGCAACGTATCGACTGACCAGCACCGCAGGCGGGCCCGCGTGGTCGTCGTGGCCGACCATCCCGACACCGAAGACCGCGGCCAGCCCTCCAACGAGGACATCGCGGTACTAAACGAGGACCTGGACGAGCTCCGCAGGGGCTTCGCCCGCCTGCCGCTAGCGGACCAGGAGGTCCTCTGGCTTCGGGTATGCACTGGGCTCTCGGCGCAAGAGGTGGGTGAGGTCGTGGGGAAGCGGTCCGGTGCCGTCCGGATGCAGCAGATGCGAGCGCTCGAGGCTCTGCGCTCCCAAGTCGGCCGTCCCGAGGTGTCGTCATGAACGCCGAACTGCCCCAAAGGGACGAGCGGGCGCTCGCCGACGCTCTCGACAGGGCGCTCGGCCAGCGAGGCCGCCAGGGTGAGGCCGGCGAGCTAGCCAGCCTTGCGTCCAGGTTGCGAGCCGCCCTTGCCCCACCGCCACTTCCCGTAAACGGGGTGGCCGAGGTACGCGCCACGGCCTTGGCGATGCGCGCGACGCGCCGGAGGGGGCGGGCGAGGCTCCTCGTGGCCGCTGTGGTAACCCTTCTGGTCGGCGTGGCGGCGGGGGCCAGCCTCGACCGCACGCTCGCGCCCTCGCGCCCCTCCCAGTACCAGAAGGCACAGATGGCCCTCGCTTCGGCAGAGAAGTACCTGAGCGAAGCCCGCCTGGCATCGTCACAACACAAGGTGGCGGCGGCGGCGGCGGATATCAACAAGGCGACCAAGGTGATCCAGTCCGGCCGCGCCGGCCCCGTGCCCTCGATCCCTGCGAGCACCGTCTCGGCCAAGGCCACCGCCGCCTCCGAGGCCAACGAGATCGCGGCGCTCGAAAAGCTGATCGCCAAACAGGGCAAGGAGATCTCCCAGCTCGCTCACGAGCTGGAAGCCGCGCCCACGACCGGCGCCGCCCAGCGCCAGAGCCCGACGGCTGGCGTGGCCAGGACCACGACCACAACCACGCGTCCCGCCACGACGACATCGACGCCCCAGCCCTCGACGCCCCAGCCCTCGACGCCCCAGCCCTCCACGCCTCGCTCCTCGGTGGCCCAGCCCGCCGGCGCGGGGAACGCCTCTACGCCAAACGGGCACGCTGCCAATACGACCTCACCTCCGACGTCCTCGCCTGCCACGTCTGCCCCCACTCGCTCGACTACGACCTCCGCTCCGCCCCCCATGACGGCCGCTCCGCCAACGACTGCGCCCCCCGCGACCGAGACGCCGCCGAGCGTCCCTGTGACCCACACCCTCACCAGCACCTCGACCACGCGTCGCGAGACGGCGGTGCCGCCCTCCACGACCTCGACCACCGTTTGGACCGGGCTCGGCCCTTCGCCCGTGGTGCCGGTGCCCACTACCTCTTCGACGGTGCCCGGGGGTACGACCACGACAACGCCCGACGCCGCTGGCACCACGTCGGCAGCTGCGACCTCCACGGTCCCAGCCGGCTCAACGACCACGCCCGCCACGACAGGAAGTTCCATGGCCACGACGACGACCACGCCGGCGGCATCGTCTAGATCGGGCGCGTCAGCGGGAGCCACCAGCACGACGGGCTCGGAGGCCGTCGGCCCGGCCACGACAAGCAGCGGCGCATAAGCGGGGAACGCGGGCGACGGGGACGGCGCCCAGCCGCTCAGCTAGGTTTGACGCCGAAGTGGGAGAGCCCTACCAGCGGACGGCCACGCGAAAGCTCACGATAGGGCCTGGCGGGGCGCCTGGCGTAGAGCTGGACACACCGCCGCGGCCGTTGCCTGCAGTTGTGCTCGGCCGCCGGCCGAGGCACCGCCAAGAGCGGGCGCCGAAGCCTCTTGTCTGGACCTGGCTCGCCTCCTTCGGGGCGCTGTTCGTCGCGGTGGCGGCCTGGAGCTTTGCGAGCCCGCTCGGTTCGGGCCCCGACGAGCCCGCACACCTCGACAGGGCCGTCTCGCTCGTGCGCGGGCAGCTCCTCGGCACACCCCTGGCCCACCCGACGAACGCGCAGAAGAGCGAAGTGACGGTCCGTGTCCCCGAGGTGTTCGCAAACCTGGCGAACGACGTCGGGTGCTTCCAGTTCAAACCGGCCGTCCCCGCCGGCTGCCAGGCACCCCTCAACGCCTCGACCAAAGAGGTGCCCACGCAGACCTATGTCGGGCGCTACCCCCCGCTCTATTACGCCCTTGTGGGCCTACCGACACTGGTGCTCGTGTCGGCGAAGGGGATCTACGCGGCCCGACTCGTGAGCGGGGCGCTCTCGGCGGCCTTGATCGCCCTCGCAGTCACCTCGCTCAGGCGCTGCCGGGGGGCGCCCCTGCTCGGCGCAGGCGTTGCGGTCGCTGTCACCCCGATGGCGTTGTACTTGGCGGCGGTCATAAACCCCAACGGCCTCGAGGTCGC
>JAJYMM010000158.1 GCA_021787035.1 Actinomycetes bacterium | reverse complement strand
CTCGCTCGGGGCAGCGAAGAGCGCATATGCCGTGGCCGTCGCAGGCATCCGCAATGAGCCGTAGTTACCGGAGCGCGGTGGCCGGTGCGGAAGGCGCCACTCCTCCAGCCGATGCTGGAGCCCTCACGTGCGCCTCGGAAGCCGAAACCTCGGACCGGAAACGTTTTAGGGCCGCGAGAGAGGAGGCAATAGCCTTTGCGGACCTGTTGCTATGAGTATCGAGGGCGACGGCTACCGGACGCTAAGAAGGCCGTGAGCATCCTCTCACGTTGGAAGGCCCTTGCTGCCGAACGCAACCCCGGCCTCGGCTACCACGGGCTCAACCGTGACGTCGCTGAAACCAGCCTGGCGGAAATAGGACTCCCATGTCCGCATGTCGACGGGACGTTCCTGCAAGCGGAAACTGAAGCGCACCACGTTTTTGGCCACCCGCCACCAGCCGCTCGGCCCCCGTCGTGCCAAGACGCTGACCTTGGACCCGATGATCGTCCAATCCCGGGCGCTTGCACCCCGCCCGAACATCATGTCGCCGACAACGAGCCGACCTCCGGGCCGCAGCCAACCGAAGGCCCTCTTCACGAGCAACGCCTTATCAGGGTCGCGCAGGTGGTGCAGCGCATAGTTGGACACGACGAAGTCGACGCTCTCCGACGGCAGGTCGAAGTCCTCAACCGGGCAGACGACGCATGTCACACCGTGAAGCCCGTCCAATGCGGCCTTCTCGCGCAGTTGGCCCACCATGGCAGGGCTGATGTCCACAGCGGTCACTTCGGCACCTTGGCGCGCAAGTGGCAGGGCGAGGCTTCCCGTCCCGCAGCCGAGGTCGACGACCTTTTTGCCCGGGCTCGCACCGGTCGCGTCCAAGACAGCCTTCACGACCCGCTCGAGGCCGGGCGAAGCACCGTGGTCCCATGTCCGGGCCCTGCTGTCCCAGGTCCGCTGCAGCAAGTTAAAGCGGGTGCTACTCATCGGTGGCCACTTTCCCCCCCGTGGCCTTACGCCAAAGTGAAGCTGGGCACGTCACTGAGCGTACCATCACGATGCTGGGCACGATGCTGGGCCTCCGTCCCGGCCCGGTGCGACGGCGCGCCGCACCAGCGGCCATCTATAGCGGACGAAGTGCTCGCCGCTCCGGCTAGTGACCTCCCCATAAGGCTGCCACCCGAGGTGCACATAGAAGCCGCTCGCAGCCAGCTCTGGGGGGGTGACCAGGACAACCTGGTCCAGCCCGGCTGCTTGAGCGACGCGCAACGCCTCCTGGACGAGCCCCCGTGCAACGCCGGCCATCCTCGCGGCTGGAGCGACCATGAGATGGGTGATCTCCGCTTCCTTCATGCCACGCTCAGGGCCTCTTGGGGCCCCAGGCCTCCGAGATGCAAGTCGCACTGCTCCTCTCGCATAGCGGGCCGCGCGCGTGGCAAGCAATTCGCGGGCAAAGAGCGGGTGCGTTGCAGCGCGCCCCAGGAGGCGGGCCGCCATCCCGATGCCGTGCCGCCGGGCCATGAACCGGTAGTGCGCGGCAGGCTGCAGAGCCCCGAGCAGGACTCCGATAACGTCGCCACCAGCATCGACGGCCGCCAGCGCCAGGCCTGCCGGGCTTTCACACCAAGCCAAGTGGTAGAGGCGGAGGAAGCCCACTCCCGCGCGGGTCAGGAACTCCGCGCCGAGCACCTCCCGGTGCAGGCGCGCACTCACCCGAGCATCGTTCGCCGAAAGCGGCCTGATGGAGTAGCGAGCCCCGTCGCCACGCGCCTCCTGGCTCTCGCCACTCGTGAACGCCGTCACCACCAGCCCGCCGCCTCCCAGAGCTTCGCCACCCTACTCGACGAGCGCAACATGACCCGTCGCCCCGCAGAGTTCCGCTTGGTAATTTCCACGAGCATAGTTCGCACCCGTCCGGGCTGGTCAAGCCGCGCGGCGCAGTCCCTCGTCGTCACCGCTTTGCCCCCGCTTTGCCCCCGCCGACCAAGGCGACCCCCGCAGCCAAGCCCCGCGATCACCCAGGCCTGGCGGTCACCCCCCCACCCCCCGGCGATGTCCCCCGCGCGATACCACGCCCTAGCGTAGCCAGCCGCGCGAGAACAGCCTGCTGGGGACCCCCGACGAAGTCTCCGCCGGGCTCAGCGGACCGACGACAGCCTCGTGAGCGGCAGGGTGTCGGCCGCCGAAACGGTATAGCTGTAACGCACCATGGCGAACAGCAGGCCGAGCTTTGTGTTCTTCGGCTGAGAAAGGGTGAGGGTCGCGGGGTACTTTATGAACTTCCCGGCGGCACAGTTGGGCGCGCAATTGTTCTGGACGAACATGGCCGTCGCGGTAGCAGACCTGCTCGTCCAGGTGGTCCAGTGGACCGAAGTGAAATAGGTGTTGGCGTCCGCGCAAGAAAGGACGTAGCTGGCCGGCTTCACAACGACTTTGCCAGCGCACGTCAGGACAGACGGCAGTGGTGGCGCGCTGGAAGCGGGCACTGGCGCGACACTGGCGATACCCAGGCTGCTCACAGCCGCGACAACCGCCGCCGTGGGGACCAAAAACCTCATGGTTGCCCGCCTCATTTAGTGCCGCGCCGGCTGCGTCGTGGCGTGCTCGATGAATGCGTCCGCTCCAGGGAAGAAGATGTCCTGGTGCCCGTCCGACCAGCGGACCCGGTACGGGGGTGCGCCTTCGGGCCCCAAGACCTCAAGGACCTCGCCCTCACGGCCCCCGTCACCCACATGCCTACCTCTGACAGCGATCCGATCGCCTATCAAGGCCTTCATCGCATACCCTCCTTTTCTCGTCTGTCACCGCCACTCAGTATCGCGGCCCGCCGGTACGACAAGGTGTAGCCGGGGTGAAGAATGTGTGCAGCCGGCGTCAGGCCAAGTCCTCCGCTACCTCAGTGAGGGAGCCAGGTGGCCGCCATCGTGGTTCGCATCTGGGACCATTGGCCCTACCCGAAGACCACCCACCCGTGGTCAAGTGCTCACCGCCGGCATACGACGTCGGCGCGAGACGAGACCGACTGGGTAGGATGACGGCTGGGCGCTGCAGAAAACCGGCGCGCTTCGCCGATAGTGGCGACGAGCTCGCCCGGCCGCGAGGGAGGCAAGCATGGTGGAGGGCCACAGTCCCAATGCGGTCCTTTTTCGTCCGTGCAACGAGGCCCTGAAACCCAATGGTTGGCAAACCCGCGGGGTCGTAGCCGTCACCGCGCTCGCTGGTTTGGCCGTTACCGTATTGCTCGCAACCGTCGAGGTCACCGCGCGCAGCCCGAGCGTCACGGGTATGCGCACCGCGCTAGAGACTTCACTCGTCCTTACGTTCGCCCTCGTTGCCATCCTCGCTTGGGGCCGGTACAGTTTGCAGCACCGCGCGGTCGACCTCGCGCTCTTTGGCGTCGTGACCTTCGTATGGGTCCTCCAACCGGCCTGGCAGGCGCTCGGTCATGCCCTGAGTGACCAAAATGGCGGCGTCTGGGCACCGACTTTCGCCCGCCTGGCGGGGGCCCTGGCCCTGGCGTTGGTCACCTCCTGGCCTTACTGGTGGAGGCACCCTCGCGGCTCGGCGCGCCCCAGGAGCTTCACGCACTGGCAGCTATGGGGCGCCGCTGCGGCTGTCTTGCTTGCCGCGGTCGGCGCTGTGATCGGCTTGACCGTGGCCCTAGGTGATGTCAGTGCTGCGCCCGCTGCAGCCCCGCTGACGGACGGCTTCGGGCGGTGGCCCGCCCGAGAGTCCCTCGAGCTTCTGACCGCCTTTGGCTTTCTTGCGGCCGCGTGGGCATTTGCTTGGCGGGCAGACGCAGCAAAAGACTGCTTCATCGCGTGGGTAGGGGTCGCGTGCGCGCTCGACTCGATCGTTTACGTCAATTACGCCCTCTTCCCCTCTCTTTCTATGCCTTTGCTTTACAGGGGGGACTACTTCCGGGTGGCTGCATTGTGCGCCTGGGCAATGGCGGGCTATCAAGAGATCTCCCGCTATCAGGCCGAGATTGCTCGCATGGCACGCGTGGAGGAACGGCGGCGCATCGCTCGCGACCTCCACGACGGCCTGGCACAGGACCTCGCGTACCTGAGCTCACGCGCGAAGCTCCTAATGTCGTCGGCGAAGCCCGACGAGGCGTCGCTCTCGGACCTGGCAACGACGAGCGAGCGCGCGCTGCAGGAGTCGCGCCGGGCGGTGCTTTCGCTGACGCGCCAGTGCTCGGGGCCTCTCGACAAAGACCTCGCCAACACCGCGCGGCAAGCCGCACGCAGTTACGCAACGCAAGTACGCGTCTCGGTTGACCCCGGGGTGCCGGTCGGCCCGGACCGCAGGGAAGCACTGGTGTCGATCGTGCGCGAGGCGGTGTACAACGCGTCTCGCCACGGCTGCGCCGCGACGGCGACGGTTGAAGTCTTGCGCTCGAAGGGCGGCATGGTGCTCCGCGTGAGCGACGACGGGAACGGCTTCGACCCATCGACGGTTCCCCGGGTGGGCTTCGGCCTCGTGAGCATGGAAGAACGCTCGCGCGCGGCGGGCGGGCGCTTCGCGCTCACGTCAGCTCCCGGTGCCGGCACGATAGTGGAAGTGGAGTGGCCTTGAGAGCTGCCAAGGTGGTTGTTGCTGACGACTACCCTCAGCACAGGGCGCTCGTCCGGGAAGTCCTCGAGGCTGCCGGTTTCGAGATCTGCTCCGAAGCAGCCGACGCCCCGACGGCCGTCGCGGCGGTACTCGAGCACCGAGCCGACCTTGCGCTACTCGATGTACGTATGCCCGGTGGGGGCGCTTGGGCTGCACGCGAGATCAAGGCCTCCAGTCCCTCGACCTTCGTAGTGATGCTCACGGTGTCCGACGAGTCAGCCGACCTCTTCGACGCGCTGCGAGCCGGCGCATCAGGCTACGTGTTGAAGGGAGGCGACCCCAGACGGATCCCTCAGGTGCTGGAGCGCGTGGTCTCCGGGGAGGCCGTCGCGCCCTCCTCTCTGGTGCAACAGATGGTAGCTACGATGCCGCGGCGGTTGCGAGCGTCACTCACCGGTGAGCAGCCCCGCCTCACCAGTCGCGAATGGGAAGTGCTCGAGCTACTGGCTGATGACTACACCACCGCGGAGATAAGCGAGCGGCTCTTCGTGGCCGAGGTCACCGTCCGGAGCCACGTCGGGGCCATCCTGCACAAGCTCGGTGTGAGAGATCGCGCCGAAGCGGTGTCGTTCCTCCTCAGAGGAAACCATCCTTGCGACTCCTGACCGCTTTGGCATGTGCACTTTGCCTCGTACAGCCGACCACCGCCTCGGCCACCGCAACCCGGTCTTGGTGGCGGCCGGGGCCATTGCAGTCGTGGGTGTACGTGATCGGCGAGAACTACCCGCTCACCATCCCCCCCTTAGTGGCGGGGAAGAAGACCAAGGTGCAAGCCGTAGACGCGGATCTCGGCGACCAAGACGGGCTGACGCCATCAGGGGTACCCGTGGCAGACCCTGCCATCGAGCGGTCCATCAAGGCCGTCCACGCCATGGGGGGACGTGCCATCTGTTACCTAGACGCCGGCACAGCGGAGAACTGGCGAAGTGACTATGCCAAGTTCGACCCTTCGGAACTGGGTCGCCCGCTCCCTGGTTGGCAGGGTGAGCGCTTCATTGCCGTTTCAGACTGGTCGAAACCGGTCCGCCCGCCCCACGAAACCCTCGAGACGATCATGGCCAATAGGGTCGCCCTCTGCAAAGCGGAGGGATTCGACGCGATCGAGGCCGACAACGTCGATGCCTACACTTACGGCGACCTCGGGGGCTTTAAGCTGTCCATGCGCGCAGAGGCGACTTACATCGAGCGCCTCGTCACCCTGGCACACACCCACAACCTCGCCTTCTTCCTCAAAAACGAGGTCAACGGCGACGGTCTCATCCGACTGCTCGCTCCCCGCGTCGACGGCGAGGTCGACGAGCAGTGCTGGCAGTACAACGAGTGCGGAGCCCTCAAGGCTTTCGTACGAGAGCACAAGCCTATCCTCGAGGTCGAGTACCAAGACGTCGCCTCGACCGCCCTCTGCCCGAAGGCGCGTGCCTTCCCGATGGCAACGATCAGGACGGGCCTCAGCTTGGACGGGAGGGTCACCTTCGGCTGCTGGCAGCCCCCCGGGAGGTAGCACACGGCCTACTTAGTGGTGGACGCTCTCTTTGCACAGGCCGATATTGCCAAGGGCCAAAGTCGCTGGGCTGGCGCCCGGCCTCTCACCCTTGCCCTTCCGCTGCCGTCAGGGATAGAGGCGGTTCTTCGTGCCAGAACTGGTGGACCCCTCCCTGTGGCCGCCACGTCCGCTGCCAGCCGAGTCCGGCTCCAACAGGATGGTCCAGAGCCGAGAGAGGTGCTCGGGCAATGTATGTGCGCTGGCCGCGTCCCTCTCGACAGCGTCGCGAATGGCCGCACGGCCGTAAACGGCAAAAAGCCAGGCGATGTGGTCCCAACCGCCCCAGCGGAGCGTAGCCAGGACTGCCGCGTCCCGGTCGGTCTCCGCGTCCGAAGGCCGCCGTTGATGGAGCTGCAGCAACTCGATCACCACCCTCGGGATGGTGTCAACTCTGTTGGTCATGGAGCCCTCCATCGGAGGCTTGCCTGTAGTTGCACTATGCAGTTGCTGCGGCTCATGGTCGCAGCATGATGACGTAGTGGTGGGTCATCTTTCCGAGCGAGTTGGACGCGGTCACGTCGAAGTTGCATTTGCCCCTCCACCCCTTGGCAGGCGTGCCGGCGATCATGGCCTTCCCCTTGCCCAAGCGGGTGAACGTCAAGCCTTTCGGCAGCTTGCCGTTCGTCTTCAGGAAGGGCACCGGGTAGCCGTAGGACTGGACCACGAACTTGAACTTCTTGCCGGCGTGGCTCGCCGGGAGCTTGGTCTTGGCAATACCCGCGGGCCGTTGCAAAGTCATCGTTATGACCACGACGGCCTCGCCGGCCGAGCTCTTGGCGACGACTCGGACGGTCTGCACCCCGGCCCATGAGGGGGCCGGCACACCGGATATGGTCGCCCAGCCCTTGTGCGCGCTCGACCAGTGGAGGCCGGCCGCCAGCTTGGAGTGCACGAGGGTCGGCGCCGGCTGGCCAATGGTCTTCACCTGGAAGGAGAACCTCTTGCCAACCGTGCCCTTTACTGTCTTGGGGCCAGTGAAAGAAGGTGACTCAAGGGCCGCGGTCGCCGGGCCGGTTGTCCTTGGCCCTGGCGATATGACGCTATTTGGCGCTGTAGCAGCGGGCGTCCTCGGCGCCCAGGTCACGGGCGGCACAAGTGGCACAGGGGCCGTTGTGGTGGCCGGCGCGGTTGTCGTAGTCGGCGCAATAGTTGCCGTGGTCGTTTGCGGCACCGTGGTCGTAGTCGGCACAGTAGTGCTCGTTGGGGTGGTCGTAGTCGGCACAGTAGTAGTGCTCGTGGTCGTGACCGGGACCGTAGTCGTCGTGGTCGTGGTCTCTTCCGTGCCGCTAACCGTCACGGTGAGGTCCTCGACCGCCTGACCGGCCGTGTTGGAAGCGGTTACCACGGTCCTGAACGAGCCTGCGGCAGCCGGCGTCCCGGCCAGAGTGGCCGTCCCGTCACCGTTATCGGTGAAAGTGAGGCCGGCGGGGAGCGTGCCGGTAAGGCTCAATGAGGGGTTCGGCGTGCCCGTGGCCTCCACGGTGAAGGAGCCCGGAGCGCCTTTGTGGAAGGTCGCCATGGTGGGGCTTGTGAACGCCGGCACGGTGCCGGCATTAACATCGAGCGTGAATAACTGCTGGACGCTCCCATAGCTATTTGTCGCCGTGATGGTGATGTCGTGCGTGCCGACGTCATCGCTGCTCGGGGTGCCCGATATCGTCGCCGTGGCGTCGCCGTTGTCTTGGAGCACGATGTCGCTGGGCAGTCCGCTCTGGGCGAAGCTGACGGCAGGGTAGCCGCCGGTCGTGACTTCGAAGTGGAACGGCGTGCCAGCGATTGCACTAACGCTGCCCGCGCTGGTGAACGTCGGCGCTTGGCCGACCACGACCGACCAGTTGACCGTGGCGTCGGGGTATATCCCGTTGCTCGCGCTGAGCGTTAGGGGGTACGTGCCCACAGGCCCCGTCGGGGCCCCCGAGAGGAGCGCGGTGCCACCGCCATTGTCTGTAAAGGTCAGGCCCGCAGGAAGGGCCGCGCTCTCGGTGATCGCCGGCGTCGGGTGGCCACTTGCTACTACAGCCACGCCACCCATCTGGCCGAGCGTGAAGTCGGCTACTGGCAAAGACGTGAAGACCGGCGCCGCGGCCGGGTCAACTGTGATGGTGAGGCCCAGCGTGGCGGTGCTGTTGTCCAGGGGGTTGGTAGCAGATATGCCGACCGGGTACGTGCCTTCGGAGCCGGTAGCTGGGGCCCCCGCGATCGTCCCCGTGCCGTTGCCGTTGTCGGTGAAGCTGAGCCCGCTCGGGAGGGTGGCGGCGGTGTCGGTCAGGGTCAGCGTCACCGGGTAACCGGTCGTGGTGATGTTGTAGGTGCCCGCAACGGTGGTAGTGAACGTGGTGGCTCTCGGGCTGGTGATCGTGGGGGCTTCACTGCTGGTGAGCGTGAAGCCTTGGGTGATAGACCCAGACGTGCTGGTGGCTGTTATCACCAAGGGGTAGCTCCCGCCCGAACCGATTGGGGCAGTGCCGGCGATGATGGCGGTCCCATTGCCCTTGTCAGTGAAAGTCAGCCCAGCCGGGAGGGCCCCGGACTCCGTGATGGCGGGGGCCGGCTCGCCGGTGGTGACGACGTCGAAGGTAAAGAAGGTCCCCACGTTGGAGACGGCCGCCGCCGCACTGAGGATGACGGGCGCCACGTGCAGAGAAAGCACCACGCTGTCACCGGTTCCCAACGTGACCCACGCCGAGACCTGCCCACCGTAGGAAGTGCCGAATGGCGCCCCGTGTTCAGTGGTCCCCAGGGGCGCCGTGATAGGGACAGCCACGGGCGCCCCGGTGTTGGTCACCGTCACGGTCCCGTTGGTCTCGGTGGCCGTGACCCCTGTGCCGGTCTGGGAAGTGGCCCACGCAGCCTGCTCAGCCAGTGTCTCGGCGTCGGTGGCGTCGGTCATATGGACCAGTGGGCTGTTGGCTTGGTACCAGGTGTTGTACTGGCCCTGCATGTTGCTGATGAGGTCGAGGATCGTGTAGCCGTAGTCGGCCCCGTTCTCCGTGGCCGGCCCGGTCAGGTTGGACTGATGAGCGAAGCCAACCCTCGGGTCGCCGGCGAGGACGTGGCCCAGCATTATGGAGGACTCCGATGCCAGCACGTCGGCTTCGCTAGCAGGCGCGCTCAGGCAGGCAGTGGTGCTCGTGCCCACGCAGTGCCCGAGCTCTCCGTTGCCGATGGGTACGCCGTACTGCACGTAAAGCGTGTTGTACTCGTTCAGCTCCTCCGGCCAGTTCGAGGCGTTGTAGTAGATGTTGGACGGGTACCTTGGCGCGGCGATAGCGCCGCCGATCGTGTAGGGCCCCGGCTGCCTGGAGGCGTCACTGCCGAACACTTTGATCCCAGTAGCAGCGAACGCAGCGGCGCTGTTGGGGTTCTCCAGCCCCGAGTGCTCGCCGGACACAACGACGCTCGGGTCGTAATTGCTGAGCCCGTTTGCCGCCGCGAACGCCTGGTCCAACCCGATCTCCTGCTCGATGGATGGGCCGGGTGAAGGGGCAGCCGCGGGGAGCCAGCTGCCCGCTGTCGAGGCGCAGTCGATCCCTGGGTCTGTGGCTGTCGGGAAGGCGTCCGCCGAGCCCGGTGGGCCCGCGGGTGCCTGGGAGCCGGTGTCGACGTAGGCGTAGGTGGTTGACAGCGTGGCACCGTCCTGCTCGGGCACCTGAGCGATCAGGCCGTAGCTGGAAGAACCGGGATCCTCGCGGTACACGTTGTAGCCCCAAAACCCCGTGCCGCCGGAGAACTGACTTTTTAGCTGAGCGAGGGTTGGCCCTGCCGTGGTCCCGTCCTGGCTCGTCCCGTTGGGCGCCTCCGGCCACTTGAGCGTGACAGAGCCGCCACCCGTTGCTGTCGCCGTCGCTGTCAGCGACGGCTCGGACTCACCGTACGCCGTCGCCGCTGTGATCCGATAGTTGTAGGTGCCTGCTGCTAGGGACCCTCCGGTCCCCGCAGTTGCCGAGTCAAGGGGCTGTGGCACCCAGGCGGTGCACCCGAGGAACTCATGAGACCAGGTGTGGGTCTCCCAGTTGAAGTTCGCCTGCTGGCCGAGCAGGGCGTTCACGAAGGCGGCGTCGGCGGGGTAAGTGGTATCGACTGCCTGGCCCGGGTCCGTGAACGTGCCTGCCGGGTCGGTGGCCGAACCGCCGCATTTGGCGCTGGACTCCAGTGCGCCCGACGGAGCGGTGCAGGCGCCGGCGCCGTTGAACATCAAGTTGAGGGTGATCCCCGTCTTTTTCTCCCAGTCCACCACGTACGCCACATCGTAGGCGCTCATCTGCACGTCGGCGATCACGTTGGTGTTTCCCTGGATTTTGGGTGGACAGGTGTAGTCCGGCGGGTCGGTGGCAGATGGGGTGCACTGGTAAACCGAGGACCACGCGTTGTCGGCGATGAAGACGTCGTCGATATCCTGGCCGAAATAGCTCCTGTACAGGCCGAGGTGGGTGTCATGGGTCACCCAGTTGACCAACCCGGGCGCCAGCAGCAGCCACTGGAGCATGTGCGCGTTGTAATTGAAATAGAGCGACATCTCGGAGACGTCGGCCTGAGGGTCGAGCGCCGGGTGCTGGTAAAGGCCTGCCAGCGCGTTGCCGGCGGAATCGTTCAAGATCGGTGTGAACGGGGCCCCAGTTAGCGACGTGGCGCTGTAGCCGTATGTCCCAGCCGCAAATGGCACTGGTCCCTTCAGCTCCGGGAAGGCGGCCAGCCCGGCGGCGGTGAGCGTGCCCACCACCCCGTCCAGGCCCCCGAAAGTGACGTCCCTTGCACCCATCGCCGGGTTGGGGAACATAAACCCGTCCACCTGCCTGACGCCGAAGGTGGACTCGTAGCTGAACAATGGGGTGAGGGCGCCAGCAACGAAATTCTCCGGCGAGTCAGCGATAACCACGCCATTGTAAAACCCTGTGGTCCCGTTGGAGACGGCCGGCAGGGCTACCGTCCAAGAGCCGGCCGGCGCGCTGGTGGGAACGGTCGGGGTCGCACCTCCGACGTTCACCTCCGTGTAGGGGACGCCCTCGCGGGTAAGCGCCGACTCCCACGCAGCTGTGGTGACGTCTTGCGAGCTGTCCCCGATGAGGAGGACCCGGAGATCAAGGGCCCGTGCGGAAGCGGTTTCGGACCAGGCACCCATAGCGGGCAACCCCATCGCGCCAAAGCTCGCCGCCACGACAGCGGCCGACACGGAGCGCCGCCGCCATTTCCGTCTGAGCGCGGACGCCTCAGTGGGACAAGCCAAGCTCCTCGACATAGTTCTTTACCTCCTATACATGCAAGAGCGGGTTGCCGGCGCCGTGCACCGCCAAGGCGGCAAGGCACAAAGTCGTGGCCGACAGGGCAAAAACGAACTCAGGGCTGAGTGGCCAGCTACCCGAGCCGATGGCTCGAGCCAAAGGCGCCGCCGACGACAGGCCCTCCCAGGCGGCAAAACCCAAGACGCCACCCCCCCAGGAGGCCACGACGAGGTCGACCCTCCCCCATCCCGCTACCGTCCAGGCCAAAAAGAAGGTGACGCCGAGCCCGGCCCCGACCACCCACAAGCCAGCGGGCAACTTCACGTGCCGCAAGTCCTCGACCGCCCACACGCTGCCCGCCAGGGCCCCGAACGCGGCCATATATAGGCAGAGCGAGCGGGCCAGTTCCCTCCTAGCCGCCCTCGCAAACTGGACAAGGTCGTGGTGGCGCTCCATCGCTCTATGTGTTCGTGCCTGGAGCGTCCGCAGCTGCCATTCCATGGCCCCCAGGGAAAGCACCAGGGGGTAGGTTGCCACGGCCGTCCAGTCCGGGTCGCGCCGGCGCTGCTGGAGGACTCCGAAGGCCACGATCAGCGCTCCCGAGGCCAGGCCGTGGACGAAGTACAACCCAGCGGGACGCGCCTCGTGGCGCGAGACGGGCGCCACTCGCCACCAGCCTCGCGGGAGGCGCCAGGCGGCCGTGAGGAGGGTGCCGGTGACCGTGCCCCCAACGAAGGCCTCGGCCCCGAGCGGCGGCAGGGAAAAGGGGAAGCCGCTTATGAAAATGGCCGAGCCGGCGACAGCGGGCAGTAGCCAGAGAGCATACAAAAGCTCCATGCCGGCAACGACGAGCCAAGACGCGGCAGTCATGAAAGTGCACATGCCTATGGCAAAAAGCACGCTCGTCACGCCTCCCCCCCAGACGGAGGCCGCGACTATGCTCGCAACCGCGCTGGCGGCGAGGCCGAAGAGGATTCCCCATCCACCTGGGGGCCCCGGTGCCTCAGACCTACCGAGCCGGGTGTAGCTGACATATCCCGTCGCCTGGCTGAGGGCGAAGCCGACCAAAAGCGACAGGGGCACCGCCCACCACGACAGGGCGTCGCGCACGGCAAGGCTCACTCCTGCAAAAACGAGCATGGGCGCGGCGAACACACCGCCGCGCCCGAGGTCCACGAAGCCGCCGGGCCGCGGCCTATGCTCCTCGGTGGCCGGCGCAGGTCCGTAGCCCACGGTTTTGTAGAGGTGCTCGGCAAAGCCAAAGACATCGGCGTAACCGAAACTCGAACGCACGACGGCGGTTGTGTACCCGTGGCTCTCGAGCGAGGCAGCGATCTCCAAAGGGTCGACGGCCGAGGCGACAACATCGCGGAGCCCCGGTGGCAGGTCGCGCCGGTCCGGTGCCTCTTTGGGTGGCTCCGCCTGCTCGCCAACGCCGCCGAGCCCACCGGCGGGCCGCCGCTTGCCCATCTTCATGCCCGTAGCTCCTCGCGTGCCCCGGTCCTAGCCAGCAGGTCCTCCGTGAGGTCGATGGAGCTCGCGCCGCCCACTCTCCCGAGCGGGCGCCCATCGCCTAGGCGCCCATAGATGGAGCCGTACGCGCCGAAAGAGCGGTCTGCGGTAAATCGGCTAAGGACGCGAAGCCTGGCGATGCCACCCAGAGCCTGCCGTTGCGCTTTATCACCGAGCAGGCGCAGGCAGGCGGCTGCGAGAGCCGGCGGGTCGCGCGGAGTTACAAGTAGCCCGGCATCGCCCACGGCTTCGGCCACGCCACCCACGTCGGTCGCAACAACCGGCCGTCCCGCCGCCATGGCTTCGAGCACGGTGTAGGGAAAGGCCTCCGATATGCTGGAAAGCACGACCACGTGCCCTGCCCGGTAAGCGTCCAGGGGTGCTGAGGGGCCCTCGAAGGTCACGGCCGGCGCCACGCCCAGTTGTCCTGAGAGCCTGACGCAGCGCTCGTGGTAAGCCTCATTCCCCTCAGGCGTAGGCCCGAAAAGCCGGAGGCGGCTCTCGGGGATCACTTCGTGCACGAGAGCGAAAGCACGCAGGAGCGTTTCTAGGTCTTTCAGGGGGTCCACCCGTCCGATCCACGACAGCGTGGGCACCTCCGGTTCACCGGTCACCTCCGGGAACCTCGCTGGGTCGATCCCGTTGAGCACAGGCTCTATGCGCCCTCGGTCCGTCCCGCAAGCGAGCTCCCACTGGCTGTTGTAGGAGCAACAGGGCGCGATCACGTCGGCGTGCTCGTAGCCGGTTTGCACCAAAAGCTTGAAAAAGCGGAGCAAGAGCGCACGTGCTGAGGCGCTCGCTGTCCCGGGCCGCGCGGCCAGGTAGCGCTCCCGAAGGTAGATCCCATGCTCAGTGAGCAAAAATGGGGTCCCCAGGGACCACTTGGCAGCGAGCGCAGGCAGGGCCCCGAGACCGTTGGCCACCGCATGGTAGAGATCTGATGCCCTCGGCGATACGGCGAGGGGGCGCAAGAAGTGCTCGAGCTGGGAGACCACGGCCGTGGCATCCGCGACACTCATGGCCCCTGGGTCTTCGCCGTGATCACGGCGCACCACCGTGGGCGCCGATTCCACGAGTGCCTCAACCGCTTGTCGGGACCCGAGCAACGGGGCGAGCAGCCCTTCATGAGCAAGCTCCCAGAGGCCTCGCAGGGACGCGGTGAAGTCCAAGCCTTCCCCCTGGACGTCGAGGCTGGCAAAGAACCTTTGCAAGACGGGGAGGAACTCTCGGCGCATTGTTCGGCCGACCTTTCCTCGCGGCCGTTCGCCCCAGAGGGCGACCGGTTCCAGCGCGACGACGTTCGGCGGGAGCTGCCAGTTGCGTTTCTCGTGGCCCGTGGCTGTCAATGCGAGGACGTGGAAGCGGTGACCGGGAAGTGCCCGCAAAAGCCCGTCGCACCAGACGCTCACTCCGCCTATCGCGAAGGGGTACGTGCCTTCTGTTACGAGGGTTACGTCCACTGCGTCGCCCGACGGAGCCTCCGCCGGCAGGGTCACAGGCATTTGATGCTACGCACATCACGTATGGTTCGGTTGACAAAACAGTTCTTCATTTTGAGACAAAGGCCCTCGCGTTTGGCCCCGACGTGGTCCTCGGGTGTCATGGGCAAAAGAGGGCTAAATCAACATATGGCCCTCGAAAGTAAGGTACCAGCGAGCGCGGGTTGTCGCAGCCTTGCCGAGTTGGTTTCTCTCAACGCCGATTGGGTTCTCCCCGTCAACGGCGCTTTTGGCGTTTTGAGGGTTACTAGCGCTCGCACTATGCCCTGCATTGTGCAGCGACTCGCGCGTTAAGCATTTATTGAGCTTCGTAGTTGGGACTTCTGGCCCTTACCGCACACCGCGTCGACAGGCCGATCCGAGAGCGCGTTCGAACGCGTCGCGAGGAGGCCGGCCGCTCCTTCGCTCATAGGCTCACCAACCGATGATCGGCCGGTGACCCAGACGCCAATGGAACCGTCCGCATCGGCATTTCAGACGGCAACGATGCCACGTCCTCCAACATCCAAATTGCCCAGGCCGATATCACGGACGGCATAAACCTGGCCCACGCGACCCAGGTTGCTCTTTTGAACGACGGATCGGGTAACGTGCGAGTGGCGGGCCAACTTATCGTTGACAATGCGGTCGCTCCAGGAAACCCCGGTGGCGGCACAGCGGGCCAAGCGCACCTGTTCTCCGGGTCTGGGGCGCCGCCCGACAGCGATGGTGCAAACGGGACTATTACCTGCGTACCGACACGCCCGGCGCGCCCAACCAGCGGCTCTATGTGAAGAGCAACGGTTCGTGGGCAGGGATCCTCTAGCTCAAGGGGCTGATGTTACCGTCAACGAGACGCTCCTCAAAATATGCCGGCACCACCCGCAGGACCGCCCCCAGGAGACGCTGTACTAGGACGGTTGGCCTTAACAGGCCTTCGCGAGTGCCAGCTGGACTTGCCCATCCGTTTGTGTGTTCGTTCGTCGGGCCAAGTTCCGCCGCCGGCTTGCAGGGGAGGAGGCCGAGCGCTTCGTGGGCGACCTCCGGCGCATAGTGGCACGGGCAGGGGTGTCAGGGAAGCAGCCCGAAGGCCCCGGCGTGGCGGGGACGGACGACGCGGAAGTCGCGGTGGTTCAACGTGGCAATGCCTCGTGACGTCTAGACGCTCGGCGGTCGCGACGATGCTGGCGTCTACCAAGCCGGGCGCCAAGCCGGCATAGCCCTCGACGAAGGCCAGGGCGCGCTCCCAGTCGGTGTCGGTGAGGTCCCCGCGGCATAGCTCGCCCGAGGTTACCGAGCACAAGAACCTGGTCTCGCCAGCCGAGCCGCGACGGTCGCAAATGAGCCAGGACGACTCGACGACGACGCGCGTGGGGACGACGACCTCACGGGCGAAGGTCGCCGGCCAGGAGACCGCCGAAGTCTCTCCATGGACGCTCTGGCCCCCAATGGACGCTGAGGGCCCGGACCGCGTACCGTGCGACCACATGTGGGCCCTTTGAGACCAGGGCTGGCTGCACCTCCCAGGGTTCGTCAGCCCCGACAGCCTCGATGCAAAAGGCGGTTTTGGTAGTAACGCGCGTACGGCACCCGCACAGTCACCCCTCATCCCCGCCCGCGTGGGCGATGCCGGCCCGGCTCCGCGTGAGCACGGAGAGCAGTCCGCCCAGACCGCAGGTCTCGCACAGTGCAGCGACAGTACGGGACTGCTCGACGACAAGGGTCTAGGCGCCCCAGAGACCGAAGTTGTGACCACGCCGGAGGAATGCCTTTCCAGCCGCAACTAGGCCAACAGCGCTCAAGGTGAACATCACGAGCTCGATGAACAAGATCATCACCTCCTTTCCGGTGGGGATCGGGACCCCTTGGGGAGTCTCCGGGAGGACCGTAGGTCGAGGCCCACAATTCGCTTCGGGGCCATCTTCGAGGACATGCAAAGCAAGCCGGCTACCCAGGCCCAGATGCTGCTCTGGTAGCACGCGTCGTCCAAGCCAGCTTCGCCGCCGGACTGGACCAGAACGTGGCCAATGCGCCTCGCGCCGCGCAGACTACTGGGGTCGTCTCCGCGCCCTGGCGTGGGAGATGTTCGGGGATACGCGCGGTGAGGACGAAGGCGGCAAACGTATGCACACCACTCGGCCAGATCGGTCATCCCGCGGTAACAACACGGACCGGAATCGGTCTCGAACGCGTCGAGGTAGTAGCTGCGACAGACTGTGATTCGTGG
>JAJYMM010000246.1 GCA_021787035.1 Actinomycetes bacterium | reverse complement strand
GCCAGCTCAGCGTCGGCGGTCTCCGATCAAGGCCTTCGATGAAGGTCACCTCGCTGGACGTCAGCAACCTCCTGTCCTTCGGGGAGTTCCATCTGGACTTCGACGACCGACTGACGGTCCTGGTGGGTCCGAACGGAGCCGGCAAGACCAACATCGTCCGCGTCCTCAACTTCGTCGCCAAGCTCGTCGACTGGACCGACAAGCGCACCCGGTCTGGCGCGGCGCCTCCGACCCCAGCGGACGCGATGCTCTCGTCGTACGACCAGGCCATGCACGACGGCTGTGCGCCGGGCACTCCCATCGAGATCCGCCTCCGGGTGCAGTTCACGACGCCATCCGAGCGCAACCGGATCGTGGCATTCGTTCGAGCGGCTCTGCTCGCAACGCTCTTCCAGGAGTTCAGCGCCGGAGGCGAGGACCGCAAGGCGCAGCTCGCGGCATGGGTCACTGCGGAGGTGAATGAGGAAGCGCTCCTGCCGCTGTTCACCGGCACGCTGGCCTTCCGACATCCCGGCTACGACGATGCCCACTGGGAAGCGCGGTATGAGCTCGAGATCGACGGGTCGCTCTACGACTGGGTCCTCTTCACGCCGAGCTACGGGGCCGGCATCGTCGCGCATCGTACCGCCGTTGGCCGAACGACCGTTGAGATGAAGCTCTCGGAGGCGCTGTTCGGCCCGCGCGACAGTTCCGGCCCGCCGCTGCCTGATCCGCTCCCGCACTTCTCGCTTGGCGCGCTCTGCCCGCCAGCCGACAAGCAATTGACCGACCTGGTTGTCCGACCCGGAACCGGCGCGGTCGACAACCAGCACGAAGCGTTCCGTGCCGCCGCCAAGCTGCTCGGCTTTAGCATCTTCGGGCCGGGCGCCCAGCGGGCAGTCGGGCTCTCATGCGCGCTGCGCCTCAACCTCGCGAAGAGCCTGGTCGTCCTTGATGAGCAGTTCTATGGCCTCGGCGTCGGCGGGGCGAGCCCCCCGCGTGACGGGATCTACCCGTGGGAGGTCCTCGAAGGCGCGGTGCCGCCGCGCGACCCGGGGTTCCTGCCGCTGCGCCTCTTCCAGCTCAAGAACGGTGCCTTGCCCCAGCAGCGCGAGAACTTTGCAGCGATCCGTCAAAAGTTCGAGCGGCTGGCGCCAGGTCGCACCTTCGACGTGACTTTCGTAGCGACCCCCACGCGGGTCGCCACCGCCACACCAACAGGCACAGGCCAAGTTGCAGCCCCGGGCACCGGCACCAAGGTGGGGGGCGAGGATCAGCCGGGCGGCATCATCACGGTCGTCGGCTGGGACACGACCGGCGACGGCACGCCTCGGCGGGAGCGCCCGATCCAGCTGTTCGGAGCCGGCACCTGGGAGGCGCTCGTGCTCGCCGAAGCGCTCGTGAGCGCGCCCGAGCGGCTCACGGTGCTTGACGAGCCCGGCGTGTCGCTGCACCCCACCTGGCAGACCGCCCTGCGACAGGCCCTGCGAACAGTGCCGGGTCAGGTCCTGGTTGTCACCCACTCTCCCCATTTCGTGCCGATGGAGGAAGCCGGCGATCTGACGCGCCTGGTCCGGATCAGCAACGACGGCGGAGGCTCCCGTTGCCGCCGCCTGGCCCGGGCGCTCGACGCAGGGGACGTGGCCAAGATCACCCAGGAGTTCGCGCTCTCGGCCGACGCACGGGCCCTGCTGTTCTCCCGCGGCGCGGTCATCGTCTCCGGCCCAACCGAGCAAGGGGCGCTTCCGATCTGGTGCGCCAAGAGCAAGGCAGCCGACGAGCTCGGCGCGCCGGCAGCGAGAGACATCGCGTTCTACAGCGCGCCCGGAGACAGTGGGTTCCGCACCATCCTCTCGGTCCTGCACGGGTTCGGTATTCCGTGGGTCGTCGTCTGCGACGGCAAGTCGTTCGACGTCGAGACCAACTGGAGCAACCACATCTTCCGCCAGATCGAGCAGGCCGGAGTCGATTTCCCCGATCTGAAGGGATTCACCCAGCGCACGGGTAACGGCGGGAAGGACCAGCGGCGCATGACCCAGGCACTCTGGGACGAGCAGGTGGACCTCGGTGTCCGCCACGGCGTGTTCACGTTGGCCACGAGCTGGACCGGCAGCGCAGAGGCCGTCGAAGGCTTCATCGAAGGCGCCGCTCCCGGCAAGCTAGCCGAGGCCAAAGCTGAGGTTGGCGAGAGCAAGATACGAAAGGGCAGGTGGGTCGCGCAGCAGACCGACTGTCCGGCCGAGATCGACGATCTCTACCGCAAGATCATCGCCACCCTTGACCGAGCGCTCGTTGATGCTCCCAGCTCACGAGAGAGCCCGTCACAGCCCGACGATACGGTCGCACGATGACCACCTCGGTGCGCGCTGCCGTGAGGCCTCGGCTGCTCGCATGGGCACGCGAGCGAGCTGGACTGGGCGTTGACGACCTGACCCACAAGTTCCCCAAGCTCACCGAGTGGGAGAGCGGAGAGCGGACTCCGACGCTCAAGCAGCTCGAAGACTTCGCCCGGGCGACGCACACGCCGATCGGCTTCCTGTTCCTCCCGGAGCCCCCCGAGGAGCAGGTTCCGATCCCCGACTACCGGACGATGGACGACGCCGGCGTGTCCCGCCCGAGTCCCGACCTCCTCGACACGATCTTCCAGTGTCAGCAGCGACAGGAGTGGTACCGGGATTTCGCCCAGGTGACCCGGGAGGATCCGGTTACCTTTGTCGGCTCGCTGACGACGTCGGTTCCTGTCGTCGAGGCTGCCGAGCAGATCCGGGGGACCCTCAGGTTCGGTCCGAGCGAGCGCGGTCACACCTGGTCGGACGCCCTGCGAACCCTCGTCGACCATGCCGAGGAGCTGGGCGTGCTCGTGATGGTGAGCGGGGTCGTCGGCGCCAACACGCACCGAAAGCTCGACACCGAGGAGTTCCGAGGCTTCGCCCTCGTCGACCGGCTCGC
>JAJYMM010000171.1 GCA_021787035.1 Actinomycetes bacterium | reverse complement strand
CGGGTCCTGCTGAACCGAGCCGAGTCCTTGCTCTACGCACTGCCAGAGCAGGTCCGCTCGGCGCTGCCCGACACCCCCGACGTGCACGCCCGGCTGCACGCCTTGGCGAAGTTGCCAGAACAGGCCGGTCTCGACGCGCCCGCCGAACTGCGGGTACGCCTGCTGCGCTCGATGGCCGCCCAGGTCGACGCCCTGGACGCCCAGGAGAAGGAGGCGACGCGCGAGCTCGCCCGCCTCACCAAGAGCGCCGGGTCGACCCTGGACGAGCTCTGCGGCCTCTCCACGCGATCGGCAGCCGAGCTGCTCGTCCAGACCGGCGACCCCCGCCGCTTTGCCGGCGAGGGCTCTTTTGCCCGCTTCAACGGCACGGCGCCGCTGGCCGCCTCGTCGGCCGAAGGCGACGGCGAGCCCAAGCGCCACCGCCTCAACCGAGGCGGCAACCGCCACATAAACGCCGTCCTCCACCGAATGGCTCTGACCCAGTTGCGCTGCGACCCACAAGCCCAAAAGCTCTTCCAGTCCGTGCGTAAAAGCGGCCACACAAAGAAAGAAGCCATGAGGGTACTGAAGCGGCACCTCTCGAACGTCGTCTACCGCCGGATGTTGGCCGACCTAGAGAGGAAAACAGCTGCCGGCTCTACAACATCTAAGAAAGGAGCGCCCAATGCCAGAGCAAGAGCCGCATGACCCATCGAATGTCAGTTTCGGGCTTGACATAGGAGCTTCCCCGTGCGCCGCAAGGGACCGCCCCCCAGGGCCAGGGACGCGAAACATTCGGCCAGCCGAAACTCCGCCGCGCCCAAATACGGTCTTGACAAATCGGACGGTTGCTAACATGCGGCGTCTACAGCCGCCGCATGATGCACTTATCTTCGTGATATATCCGTGATATGTTGGCTTTGGTCGGGCACGATCGGCGTGCCGTGATCGGATCGAGTTGGTTCTAAATGGGCTTCAGTTTTCGAGTTGCCCCGGGGCTGAGGGTACGCGTCTCCAGTAGGGGCGTGCGAGCCGGCATCGGTCCCAGGGTTGCACGAGTCCACGTAGGCGGCGGCTACCGCGCCGGCGTCTCGACCGGCGCTGGTCCGTTCACGGCCTACCACTCAGTCGGTGGAGGTAGTCGCCGTTCGTCCAAAGCTCACAGTTCGTCCGGGGCGCGCCGGCCTGCCCCCAACGCTGGGGGCAAAACCTACTACCGCGCTGAACTCCAGACTTACCTACAGAAGATCTGTTACCTCCACCGGGGCAGCTTCCCACCTTCCCAGCCGCCGGTCGCGCCTCCGGCCGAAGACGTGAACGCAAGGGAGATCGAGCGGCATCACCTGCGGGAGGCGACAAAGGGGCTCAGCTGGTTCGCCCGTCGCGAACGGGCGCGAGCCCGACAGCAGGCGTATGCCGCCGCAATGGACGAGATAGACGCCGCCAAGGCTGAGCGAGAAGAGGACAGGGTGAGGTTGCAAGCTGAGCTCGACGCCGGCTGGCGCTCTCTCGTCGAGAACGACCCGGAGGCTGTGTCGTCCGCTATGGAGGAGGCGTTCCAAGGCGCCGGCCCGGCCCCCTTGCACATCGATGGCAACAGCCTAACCATCGTGACCCGAGTGCCTGGGCTCGACGCCGTCCCCGAGCGGGCCCCTGGTGTCACGCCGACTGGTCGAGCATCGCTGCGCAAGATGAGCAAGACTGAGCGCAACGACCTCTACGGCGAGGTCCTATGCGGCCACCTCCTTCTTGAGGTCCGCAAGACCTTGGCAGTAGCGCCAGGTTTACAGGAAGTGCAGGCCTGTGCGGTCCGGGCCGGCCAGCAGGTCGGCACGGAGGGCCGAGTCGAGTGCCTCCTTTCTGCACGGTTCCGCCGCCAGGACCTGGCGAACGTGAGGTGGGACCAGACCACGTCAGCCGCGATCGTGGACGTCTGCGCGCGGGAGGTTGCGGTCCACCGCACCGGCCGCGCCCGGGAGTTCCAGCCGCTCGACCCGACATCGGACCCGGTCGCAGATCAGGTGGCGAAGCGCGTTCGCTTTAACCAGGACGGCAACACCTTGACAGTGCAGTTTTCGTTCCACAAGAAGGTGACTCGTACCCCGAGGAACCAGGCCGAGTTAGCAGCGCTGCTCCGGCAAAAACCCCCCGGGTGGGAGCACCTCTACTTCGCCGGCCACTTGCTCTACTACCGGGACGCTACGGAGCCCAAATACCACGTTTACCTTCACGGCCGCGCCGAGCCCAAGGAGAAGGCTATATCACTTAGTGAGTTCGACGCCTTCGTGGCCAAAGCGTTAGCTGTAGCTAAGGATATAGGGGACACCATGGAGACGGTGACAAGCAGGGAGGCGCAACGGGCTGCCTTCGGCCCGCCGGGCCACCCCGTTGACTCTGAGCGCATCGCGGGCTTAGCCGAGCACTTCAACGACATCTATGAGGCGTTCCTGGACTGGGTGGCGGCCATCCGCAGCGTCAATGCACCCGCGGAGTGCCGCCATGCTCTGGAACTGCTCGCCAAGTTTGGAGAGGACCCGGTCCAGGAGTACCGCGCCTTCGTGGACGAAGTTGTCTCCAGCATGGACAAACTACCGGCTGTGACGGCAGCCGGGCAACCGTTCAAAGCCTCTTTCCATTTGGTGTTTACCGGTCTACCCCAGGAGGTCGTAGAAGACTTCCGGAACGAGAGAGCCAGGCTGAGAGCATTGTCGCGTGAGGCAAACCCGAGCTCTTCTTCGGGGTGACCATCTCCGCGAGAAGCGCCAGTAGATGAGCCTGTGGGACGGCGGCCCGTTTCAGATCGTACTGCCCGAAGCCCTGACCGGCGGTCCCGTTGGGACACACTAGCGGATCAAGGTCGAGTGAGGTCACACAAACGATCGTATGCGGACGCGGTTGGCTTACGACGCGTTCTCCCAGGTGGCTGGTGTAACGCTACCCGTGTCCGGACCTATGTAACGCCAACGCCC
>JAJYMM010000105.1 GCA_021787035.1 Actinomycetes bacterium | reverse complement strand
GCAATGAGCAGCGACGTGGCGATGAGCAGCGACGTGGCGATGAGCAGCGACGTGGCGATGAGCAGCGACGTGGCGATGAGCGACGGCCTGGCAGTAGCAAGCAGCGGAGCAGTAGCAAGCGGGGCTAAGAGCAGCGAGGCGCCCGCAAGGGGCACCGCGGACCGCATCGCACGACGCATCCTGTTCGTACCGGACCAGGCGAGCGGCCAGGTCTACAACATCTTCAGCTCCTCGATCCTCCTATCAGCCACGCGCTGCCTGCTCAGCTACATCGTCTTCCCGATCCTCGCGCCATGGCTCTCGGAGCTGCCCGTCATAGGGCCGGCCGTCGGCGTCCCGATCGCGGTCGCGGCGCTCGTCTTCGACGTGCGCGCCGTCAGGAGGTTCTTCCTTGCCGACCATAGCCGGCGCTGGGCAGCCACGGCTCTCTACATCGTCGTGATCGGGATGGTCAGCTACTTGCTGGTGCGCGACATAATGCACCTGGCCTGAGGCAGTGCACCTGGCCGGAGGGCCTGACGCCCGACCCTCAGCCTTCGGCCTTCAGTCCCGGGACTTCAGCTCCCGTAGCCGGGCACAGGGCTCAGGCCCTTGACGCTCGCCAATTGGGCCAGCACCGTCGAGGAGGCGCTCGCGTAGACGTCTATCAGGACGGCCCCGTCCAGGTAACGGGCCTGGGTCGCGTCTGGGCTCGGGTGGTGAGCCGCTGCAGCCGCCTTGGCAGCGCTCGGGTAGAGCTCCACGGTCACCTGGTCGCCCGGGGTGCCGGCACACTGCACGTACCACCAGAAGAGCTGGTCGTAGGCGCCATAAACGTTGCCGGTGTGGGAGTCCTGCCAGCAACCTCCCGTCAGTGCGGACTGGACCGAGGAGACCGTAGTAGCCAAGCCCGCAGGTAGCGGGTTGGGCGGGGTGCTCGAGGGGATGCTCACCGACACCTTCGGGAGCGAGTGCCCGGAGACGTTGCCTGCCCCAACCGTCGTCGGCACGAAGATGCCCAACGCGGGGTGCTCGGCGGCGTTTTCCCCTCCCTGGGCGACGCCCTGCCCGCAGCCAGCCAGTAACAGGGCCAGCCCGGCGAGACCAGCCCCCATGCTCGCAGCACGTCTCCTCATAACACGACCGAGACTAGTGGCTGTACTACTGGGTCATGCCAGTCAGACACTTGAACCACGCCGTCCTCTACGTAAGCGACGCGGACTCCACAGCCAATTTCTACGAACGGGCCCTCGGTTTCGAACGCCTCCCCATGGGCTTCCCCGGGGCCGTTTTCATGAGGGCCCCAGGCTCGACCAATGACCACGACCTCGGGCTATTTTCAATGGGGCCAGGGGCACGGCCGTCGGCGGCAGGCCGGGAGACCGTAGGCCTCTACCACCTTGCCTGGGAGGTCGACACCCTGAGCGAGCTCCGCGAAGTTGCCGATCGGCTCCGCCAAGAGGGCGCTCTGGTCGGCGCGAGCGATCACGGTACCACCAAGAGCCTCTACGCGAAAGACCCCGACGGCATCGAGTTCGAAGTCGCCTGGGTCGTTCCGGCCGACCTCCTGGACAGCGCCGCCCTGTCCGCCCGTTCCGCTATCGGGCGGCTAGACATCGACCAGGAGATGCGCCGCTACGGGGCTGAAACTCTTGGCGGGGTCGGGATATCCCGGCCGTAGGCACCGGAACGGCCCGAAGAGCGAACGCTCGTGGCGCCTCCCGGCTCAGGTTGTCGCCGGAGGGGCGAGCGCGCTCAGCCAAGGGAGGTTGCGCAACACCGTGAAGCCGATCAACCCGACAGCCGCCGCCACATAAAACGCCCTGCCCGACGGCGCCGGCAGCCGCCACCAGCACGTCACTTTGCCCAAGTGGGAGAGCCAGGCCCAAAGAGCCACGAGAGCGTACACAGGCAACATCGCGTTGCAGTGGAACATGAGGCCGAAGTCCCCGTGCGCGGCGGCCCAGACGGCCCTCGTCCCTCCACAAAAGGGGCACCAAAGGCCGGTGACGGCACGAAACGGGCACAGCGCCACGTGATGGGTAAAAGGGCTGACCAGAGCCACCGCAGCCGCTGCCAAGCCAACGGCCGGGGCGGGGGCGAGGGCGCCAGCGAGCCTAAGTGGCCTGGCGCCGAGCCGGGGCTCGAGGACAGCAGCGCTCAACGGCGCCTCGGCACCAGGCTGAAGGGCTCCGAGGGGACCCTGATCACGACCGTGCTCACGACCTTGTCAGCGAGCGTCTGGCGGAGAGAGTCCCAGAGGGGCCAGAGCATGTCGATGATGTACAAGATCCCACAGACTGCCCAAGCGACCGCGTGCAAGAGGCCCCGTACGAACCCCATGCCCCCCCCGATCGGTTGCCCGGTGTTCTTGTGGACGCACCTCAGCCCCACGATCCGCATGCCAGGAGATGATCCGTACTGGCCTACCTGGACCGAGAACCAGATCCCCATGACAGCCCCGTAGATGATCGCTATTACCGCCAACCCAGCCACCTTGCCTGCAGCTCCGACGGCATACAGCACCACCGTCGGCACCACCACTATGAGCGCGTCCACCAACCAGCCGAGAGCCCGCTGCCCCCAGCTCGCTAGCTCCCCCGGTACGGACGGCCCGCTGCTCCAGTTGGACTGTTGCCCGCCGTACTGTGAGTACGAGGGTAGCGACTGGCCGTAACCGCCCGGCGGCGGTGCCTGCTCGCCTTGGCCGTAGGGCTGCTGCGGCTCGCCCGCCCCCCACCCGCTCGGCTGCTCCCAGCTTGGCGAGGAACCCCAAGGGTTGGGTTCGCCGGGGTTCTCCGGTGGAACGTTGCTCATCTCGGCCCCTCCATCAGGTACTCCCAAGTATGCCAGCTCGCGACGGGCCGGCCGGCGCTACCCCTGGCACCCCTAACATGGCTCGTCGAACATCCACATGCCAAAGGATCCTCACTGAGCGCGGCGGTAAGCATACCAGGCAGCGTGCTCGACTACCTTGTCGCGGCCGGCCGGGCTGGCCCGGACGCGGTCCTGGACGCCATGGGTGCTTGGGCAACCGGCCGCGGCCTCTCCCTCTACCCGGCCCAGGAGGAAGCGCTCGTCGGCGTCCTGGCCGGGGACCACGTCATCCTCGCGACGCCGACGGGTTCGGGAAAGAGCCTCGTAGCCCTCGGCGCCCACCTGTCCGCCTTTGCCGCGGGCCAGCGCTCCTGGTACAGCGCGCCCGTGAAAGCGCTCGTGTCGGAGAAGTTCTTCGAACTGTGCGCGCAGCTCGGCCCGGCCAATGTCGGCATGCTCACGGGCGATGCCTCCATCAACCCCGAGGCGCCGGTCATCTGCTGCACCGCCGAGGTGCTCGCCAATACGGCGCTCCGCTACGGCGACGAGGCGCCAGTCGACCAGGTGGTCATGGACGAGTTCCACTTCTATGCGGACCCCGATAGGGGCTGGGCATGGCAAGTGCCGCTCATAGAGCTGAGGAAGGCACAGTTCGTCTTGATGTCGGCCACGCTCGGCGACGTCTCGCATTTCGTCTCCGACTTTGAAAAGCGCACGGGGCGCGCGACGACGGTCGTCACTTCGGCCGAGCGGCCCGTGCCCCTGGAGTACCGGTACGCGCGAACGCTCCTCCACGAGACGATCGACGAGTTGGTGGCCGGAGCCCTGGCTCCGGTCTACGTCGTCCATTTCACCCAGAAATCCGCAGTCGAGCGCGCCCAGGCCCTGACGAGCGCCGGCGTCTCGACCCGGGCGGAGCGCGAGGCCCTGGCGGCGGCCCTCGCTGGCTACCGCTTCGCGAGCGGGTTCGGCAAGACCCTTTCGCGCCTGTTGCGTCACGGCATCGGCGTCCACCACGCGGGCATGCTCCCCAAGTACCGCCGGCTCGTGGAACGTCTCTGCCGGGACGGGCTCCTGCGGGTCGTGTGCGGCACCGACACGCTCGGCGTCGGGGTCAACATGCCCATAAGGACGGTACTTTTCACGGCCCTCTCAAAATACGACGGGGAAAAGAGCAGGCTGCTCTCGGCGAGGGAGTTCCACCAGATGGCAGGGCGAGCGGGCCGCGCCGGCTACGACACGGCAGGCACCGTTGTGGCCCAGGCGCCCGAACACGTCGCCGAAAACGAGAGGGCCGCCGCAAAAGCGGGGCAGGATCCGGCTAAAAGGCGCAAGCTGGTAAAGGCGAAACCGAAAAAGGGGTTCGTCCACTGGGACGAGGGCACGTTCAACCGCCTCGCCTCCTCCGCGCCCGAGCCCCTCACTTCGAGCTTCAAGGTCACCAACGCGATGCTCCTCCAGGTGCTCGACCGCCCCGACGGCTGCGAAGCCATTAAAAGGCTCCTCACCGACAACGACGAGGACAGGGCGGCGCAACGGCGGCACATCCGAAGTGCGATCTCCATGTACCGGAGCCTGGTGGACGCCGGAGTCCTCGAACGCCTCGACGTGCCAGACGAGCTCGGCCGGCTGGTGCGCGTCCGGGCCGACCTCCAAGCCGACTTCGCACTGAACCAACCCTTGAGCCTCCTCGTCCTAGAAGCCCTTCCCCACCTCGACCCCGCATCGCCGGCCTTCGCTCTCGACGTCGTGTCGGTAATCGAGTCAACGCTGGACGACCCCTGGCCGGTACTTGCAGCGCAGCTCGAACGAAAGAGGACCGAGACCCTCGCGAAGTTGAAGGAAGAGGGCGTCGAGTACGACGACCGCATGGATGTCCTCCGCGAACTCGAGCACGACAAACCCCTGGCCCCGTTGCTCTACGAGGTTTTCGACTCGTACCGCGTTCATCACCCTTGGGCCCGTGACTATAACGTGAAACCAAAGTCGGTCGTACGCGATATGTACGAGCGCTCGATGGGTTTTTCCGAGTACGTCGCCCATTATGGGGTCGCCAGGAGCGAGGGCCTGGCGCTACGGTACCTTTCCGATGCCTACAAGGCGCTCGTGCAAAACGTGCCCGAGGAACAAAAGACCGACGAGCTCACCGACATAACAGAATGGCTCGGGGAAATGGTGCGCCAGGTCGACTCGAGCCTCCTCGACGAGTGGGAGATGCTCTCCAACCCAGACGGTGCTGTCCAAGAGGAGCGCCCGGCGGCCGGGGCACGAGAGTCCGCCGCCCTCACGGCCAACGAACGGGCTTTTTCGGTCATGGTCCGGAATGCCTGCTTCCTCCGGGTGCAGCTCGCATCAAGGCGTGACTGGGCAGGCCTCGGGGCGCTCGATGAGGGCGCGGGATGGGACGCCGGCAAGTGGGAAGCGGCCTTCGTTCCTTATTTCGCCGAGCACCACGAGATCGGGACCGGGCCCGACGCCCGCGGCCCGGCGTTGTGGCATGTCGAGAGGTCGGGCCGGCGCTGGCTGGCGCGTCAGGTCATCGATGACCCAGAGGGCTTTCGCGAATGGTCGATCCTCGCAGCGATCGACCTCGATGCCTCCGACGAGCGGGGCGAGCCGGCGCTGGCGCCCTTGGGCGTCGAGCGAGCCGGCGGTGAGGGCCGGCGGTGAGGGCCGGCGGTGAGGGCCGGCGGTGAGGGCCGGCGGTGAGGGCCGGCGGTGAGGGCCGGCGGTGAGGGCCGGCGGTGAGGGCCGGCGGTGAGGGCCGGCGGTGAGGGCCGGCGGCCAGAAGTGACCAAGGCCACAACCAGCAGCTAACCTTTGGGCTATGACGATCCGACCACTGAAGCGGGACGAGGCGCTCGAGCACCTCTTCGTCTTGGCAATAGCCGCTTTCTTGATCGTGGCTCCAATCTTCCTCGTTTCGCCGGCAAACCTCCAGTACTCGCTTATCGGCCTCGGCGTCTTCTTCGGGCTGATAGACCTCGTCGTCATGGCCGCGCTTCGCCGGCCCATGCCGTAGCGCGCGCCAAGTGGCTTTGCCAACCCGGCCGCTTGGGACGACCGGCATGGACATAACCAGAGTCGGCTTCGGTGCATGGGCCGCAGGAGGAGGCGGTTGGGCCTTCTCATGGGGCCCGCAGGACGACGACGAGTCCGTAGCGGCCATCCGCCACGCCGTCGAATCGGGGATCAACTGGGTCGATACCGCGGCCGTCTATGGGCTCGGCCACTCGGAAGAGGTCGTCGCCCGTGCCCTCCAGGGCCTCCCCGCGGCAGATCGGCCCTATGTCTTCACGAAGTGCGGGCTCAGGTGGGACGACAACGATCGCTACCAACCGGCGCGGCGTGTCGGAGCAGCAGCGAGCCTCCGAGAGGAGGTCGAGGCGTCGCTTTCCCGGTTGCAGGTCGACAGGATCGACCTTTACCAGATGCATTGGCCCGCTGAGGACGGCACCCCACTTGAGTCCTACTGGTCGACATTGCTCGAACTAAAAGCGCAAGGCAAGATCCGTGCAGCCGCGCTCTGCAACCACAACGTGGCCCAGCTCGAAGCGGCCGAGGGCGTCGGCCATGTGGACAGCCTGCAGCCGCCCTTCTCAATGATAAGGCGCACCGCCGCGGAAGAGATCGCCTGGTGCGCCGGCCATTCCACGGGCGTCATCGTCTACTCCCCCATGCAGGCCGGCCTCCTCACGGGCACCTTCAGCGCTGAGCGCGTCGCGAACCTGCACGAGGACGACTGGCGGGCGCGCAACCCCGAGTTTCAAGGGGAGCGGCTCGCTCGAAACCTCGCCCTCGCAGATGCTCTCCGGCCGATCGCGAAGGCCAGGGGTACGAGCGTGGCGGCAGTCGCCGTCGCTTGGACCATCGCCTGGCCTGGGGTAACCGGAGCGATAGTGGGTGCCAGGGGCTCGTCCCAGGTCGACGGGTGGCTACCAGCCGCGACGCTCGAGCTTTCATCCGACGAGCTCAACCAGGTGGCCACCGCGATAGCTTCAACGGGTGCCGGCGATGGCCCGGTCCGCCCTCCGACCTAGACCGGAGTTGCAGCCGGTAAGACGCTATTGCCGTCAACCAGGACCTAGCTGGACGGAAGGGCGGGACAAGCCTAGGGGCCACGGGCGGAACAGGGCGGTTGTCGCCTGGAGCCCTTGGTTAGGAAGGGCGCCGGCGGCGGGAGGGCACCGGGTTAGGCAATACGGGCAAGCTTACGGCCCACTTTCAAATAGCTCGCGCCAGCCTTTGTATCGAACCTGCCTGCCAGCACGACGGTAAGTGCCTGGCGGATGTCCTCGGGGCCGAGTACCGCTTGCTCTTGGGGCCCGCCGCCGGCCGGCTCCAGCACCAACCGGATACCGTGCTGCTCGGCCAAGCGTCGCACCTCGCCGTTGCTCGCGGCGAAGCCCAGTACCTTTACGACCTCCACCACTGGTTGCGAAGGATCCAAGACGGTCGCGAGATCGCCAATATCGGCATAGCTCGACCGTGAGAACTGGGCCGCGAAATCCTCCCTTGCCTTCATTGCGGCATCCACGCCATGAAGGGCAGCCGTTACCTCGCCTGCCATCGCGCGCTTCAGGTCGACCGGGTGGAGGGAGCCGTCCTCCAAATGCTCGCCCACGATCCGCAGCTCCTCGTCCTGCCATTCGGATAGCGCCCGGAAGTACGGCACGACGAGGTGGTCAGGCACCGACATGAGCTTGCCAAAAACCTCACCGGGAGGCGCGGTGAGAGGCACATAGTTACCCTTCGACTTGCTCATCTTTGCCCCGGTGCCGTCAGTACCCTCGATAAGCGGGACGGCCGCTACGAGTTCGGGGGTCTGGCCGCAGATCTCCATAACTTTCCGGCACATCTGCATGTTCAGGAACTGGTCGACCCCGCCCACCTCGAGGTCGCACTCGACCTCGACCGAATCGAGGGCCATGGCAACCGAATAGAGCAGCTCAGCAAGGGAAAGGCCATGGCCGGCCTCGAGACGCGCTCGGAAGTCTTCGCGCTGGAGCGACATCGAAACCGGGACGTGCGAGGTGATCTCGATCAGGCGTGGCAGGCTGACTCCGCGCAACCAGTCACCGTTGTGGCGGAACTCCGCCCGGGAGAAATCAAACAGAGGTGAAACTTGCTCGCGGTAAGTGGCGAGGTTGGACGCTATGTCGGCGTCGGTGAGCGGGGGGCGTTCGTCCGAGCGGCCGCTCGGGTCGCCGATCTTCGCCGTTACGTCACCAACTATGAACACCACCTGGTGCCCCATCCGCTGGAACCGAGACAGGAGGATCATCGGCACGGCGTGGCCCAAGTGCACCTCCGCCCCGGTTGGGTCGATCCCAAACTTCGCGACGAAACGCCTCCTCTTGCCACTGGCTTCCCGCACCCGGTCAGCCAGCGCCTCTTCGGAAGGCTGGAGTTGCTCGCACCGAGCGAAAATGAGGGCGGCCTGTTCGGCCGGGGAAAGGTCGGAGAGGTCGAGACGCCGGCGCTCGTAGGTGAGCTCAAGTAGCTCGCGCACAGCCGCGCTGGAAGAGAGGTTTGCCGAGGTCAGGAGCTTGCTGACCTGTTCTACGGAGTGGCTGAGACGGCTCACAGTGGGTCAAATCCTACCGGTAGGGACCAGCCGGCGAGGCCGCCATCCCCAGCTGCCCGCCATCCCAGCGGCGATCCCAGCCGCCATCCCCAGCCGCCATCCCCAGCCGCCATCCCAGCCGCCAGGCGGCGAGGCCGCTTAGCTGCCAAGACACTTCTCGCTTGGCCGTCCGTTGGTCAAGGCCTCCCAGCGCGAAAACTCGCGCGTCCCTCTTCTACGATCGTCCGCCAGTGACAACCCTGCAGGTGGTCGTTTACGACGCCAAGGGCACGCATCGTCGCACAAACCGTGGTGGGCCCGACGAAGACAAACCCGTGGCGCCGGAGCTCCGCCGGCAGGGCCTTCGATCAAGGCATGCGATACCGACTCGTCAGAGCCGCAACGGGCCGGGCCGCCGCTCAGCGAGGGACCCCGTGCCGGCGGGTAGCGACCCATACGGCCTGCCAGGCCGCCCCGTGACGTGCGCCGCCAGCACATCCAAAGTGCGGGCCGGGCGGGCAACTTTGCGGGAAGGCAACTTTGGGGACGGGCACCGGCTGCCGGCCGCCCGCGCGAAAACGTAACCGACGCGGTCCCAGATCTCGCACGTAGTGGAGAAAACGTGCCGTTTCTGGCTCAAACACTCACCTATGTGCGGCTAACGAATTTCACATGTAGGAGAAAAATGCTCGCGACCCCGACCCCGACCCAGCCCCGACCCAGGCGGCCCCATCCGGGCGCCGGCTCCCACCAGCCTCGTCTACCACCAGGCCTCGTCTAACACGAGCCTCGTCTACCACCAGGCCTCGTCTCCCACCAGGCCTGTCTCCCACCAGGCCTCGTCCTCAGAAGCCCAGCCCCCGGCAGTCCCGTGCCCGGGCATCCCCATACCCCTAGCCCTCAGTGACCTCAGCTTGTGACCTCCCGCTCGCCAAGACCATCGTCATGTAGGTGCTGTTCGGGCTGTCGGGGTAGCCGGCGAAGGGGCCGCATGGTACGAAGCCGGCCTTTTTATAAAGCGCCCGGGCGGGAGCGAACGCCTCCATACTCCCGGTCTCAAGGCTCAGGCGCTGGAACCCGCGCCTACGAGCGACAAAGATGATGTGCGCAAGGACGGCGCTCCCGGCACCCGTGCGGCGCGAGAAGCGTTCGGTATGCATCGACTTCACCTCAGCGTGCTCGGCGCTGATCGCCTTCAAGGCGCCCACGGCCACCAGCTTTCCCCCCATGCGGCATCCGAAGAACGTCACCGCCGGATCGACCAGGTCGCCCGCCTCGAGCGCGTGGCACTCCTCTGGAGGTGAGGCCTGCCGGCAAAAGGACAAGTGCTGGCTAACCAGCTGGCGGACGTCGTCAGCTTGGGGGTCCTCGACCGCGACGGGGAAGGGGGTAGGAATGGGGAACGAGAGAGGGCGCGACGTCCCTCCAATATCGATCGGCCCGGCGATATCGATAGGCCCGGCGATATCGACGGGCCCGCCGCCCTCTAGCCCGATCGGCCGCTGGGCATAGGCAACGTCGTGCCATGCCCCGAGTTTCCAACCGATCCGCCGGAAAGTTCCGATCGGCTCAAAACCCATGGCACGGTGCAGGCCCATGCTCGCTTCATTGGGCAGTGTCATGCCGGCCACCACCATCCGGTAGCCGCGCGCCTCTAGGCGCTCGAAAAGAGCTTGGTAAAGGGCGCGTCCGACGCCGGTGCGCCTCCGCCCCATCTCTGCGTACACGCTCACTTCGCAAGACCACCGGTAGGCGGCGCGCGACCTATAGGGAACGGCGTAGGCGTAGCCGACCACGCGGCCGCCATCGCAGGCCACGACCCAGGCGTGGCTAGCCAGGGCTGCGGCGATCCTTTCGGCCACAGCCCCTGGTCCCGGCGGGTCGACCTCGAAGGTTACGGGCGTGCCAGTGACATAAGGCGAGTAGATGGACGCGCAGGCCATCGCGTCGTCCAACGTGGCGTCGCGCACCAGGAGACCAGCTAGGGCCATGTCCGAGATAGTAGCTAATCTGTCCCCTATAGTGGAACGCCAGTGCAGACCGCCTTGGGCTCTTCGTTGGCATCGGTGCTGCGCGGGGCCAGGCGGGAACGAGGTTGGTCCGTCCAGGACCTGGCCGAGCGCGCTCAGGTATCGCGTTCCATGGTCTCCAAGGTGGAGCGGGAGGAGGCCCAACCGACGGCAGCCCTACTCGGCCGGCTGTCGGGCGCTCTCGGGATGACCCTCACCGAGCTAGTGGCACGCGCCGAGGGCGACGAGCGGCGCCTGGCCCGGCGAGCCGACCAACCGGTATGGGTAGACCCCGCCACTGGCTACCGCCGCCGGGCCGTGTCGCCACCCGCCGGCGCGGCAACCCAACTGGTCGAAGTCGAGCTACCCCCTGGGGCGCGGGTCCCCTACCCGGCCGACAGCTACCGCTTCGTGGAGCACCAGATCTGGGCGATAGACGGGACCCTGTCCTTCGTAGAAGGCGGTGCTGAGCATACCCTCCGGCCCGGCGACTGCCTTCAACTCGGGGCGCCCACGGACTGCGAGTATGTGAACCGAGGCAACGAACCCTGCCACTACCTCGTCGTAGTCACCCGAAGGAGCGCCTAACTACAATATTCCAGCGGACAGGGCAAAAATCTCAACCTTGAGGATGACCTCGAAGATCCCTCTCTCGACCGATGCGCTTCGAGCAGAAATTGGACGATCATGGTGAGGACGGCTTGACCGTCGGCGCAACGTCAAACGGAGGTCACGAATGATCGAGGTCCGGAACCTCACCAAACGTTACGGGAGCACGCTCGCGGTTGACAATTTGTCCTTCGATGTGCACCCGGGCCGGGTAACTGGTTTCCTCGGGCCTAACGGGGCCGGAAAGACGACGACCATGCGGTCAATGCTCGGGCTGGACCGGCCCGACGGAGGTTCGGTGAAGGTGGACGGCCGCTCTTATGTTGACTTGCCTGCGCCGCTCCGAGAAGTCGGGGCCCTACTCGATGCAAAGGCTCTACATGGAGGCCGGCGCGCCTACTTCCACCTCCTTTGCCTCGCGCAGAGCAATGGGATCCCAGCTCGGCGCGTCGATGAGGTGCTCGAAGTGGTCGGCCTCACAGGCGTAGCAAAGCGCCGGGCCGGCGGCTTTTCGCTCGGCATGGGTCAACGACTTGGCATTGCCGCTGCCCTGCTCGGCGACCCGAAGGTCTTGATGTTTGATGAGCCGGTAAACGGGCTCGACCCCGAAGGCATTCGCTGGATAAGGACGATAATCCGAGCACTCGCGGCCCAGGGCCGGACCGTGTTCGTGTCCAGCCACCTAATGAGCGAAATGGCCCTGACCGCGGACCATCTAATTGTCATCGGCAAGGGACGCCTGATCGCCGACGCCAGCGTCGAGGAACTCATAAAGGGAAGCTCCCGCCGATCGGTGATCGTCCGCACCCCTGATTCCAGCAAGCTCTGGCCACGTCTGGTTGCAGCAGGCGGGGAAGTTGAACACCAACCAGATGGCTCGCTCCTTGTGAGCGGCCTAGAGGCGCCCACAATTGGCGAGCTTGCTGCGCAATCCGCCACCGTTCTTCATGAGCTAACGCCCAAAGAGGCGTCACTGGAGGAGGCATTTATGGAACTTACGGAGGAAAGTGCCGAGTTCCACGCCGGCACAGGCGTGGCGGTAGGGGCCTGAGCGCTATGGACACTTTGTCGCTCCAAACACCCCAAGGCATGACCGCGCCAGCGCTCCCGCTAGAGAGACCTTCTACTTTCCCAGATGTCCTGCTCTCGGAGTGGACGAAGATCCGCACGCTCCGGTCAACCTTCTTCAGCCTAGCGGCGGCAGTGGTGATAGTGATCGGAATGGGGACTTTGATCTCCTACGAGTCCGGTCTCCACTACACGCCTGTGGGCTGGGACCCGACGACCATCAGCTTGAGCGCCCTCATAGTCGGCCAGCTCGCCATCGCTGTGCTCGGCGTCCTCAGCATCACGGGTGAGTACTCGACAGGTATGATCCGCACGACATTTGCGGCTGTACCTCGGCGTGGACGGCTCCTCGCCGCTAAAGCGTTGGTGTTCACGGGAGTCGCATTAGTCACTGGCGAGATCTTGTCGTGGGTGGCCTTCGCCCTCGGCCAAGCTGTCATGTCCGGGCACGCGCCCACTGCGAGCCTCGGCCAAGCGAACGTCGCCCGGGCGGTATCCGGGGCCGGGCTATACGTAGCTCTGATCGGGCTCATGGCTGTTGCCATCGGTACCCTCGTCCGCCACACGGCCGGCGCCATAGTAAGCGTGGTGGCGATCCTCTTCGTGCTCCCGGGCGTCCTCCAGGCATTGCCGAGCTCGTGGCGCAACCCGGTCGAGGAATACTGGCCGACCAATGCCGGCGCACAAATCATCAAAGTCACACAGGGAGTAGGCGTGCACGAATTGAGTGCGGGCTGGGGTTTCGGCGAGTTCGCGCTTTTCGTGGCCGTCCTTCTCGGGCTTGCCTACTGGCTGCTAAATCGGCGCGACGCCTGAGCCCTCCGACGATGACGACGACGACCGAGAGCACCGGCAGGGACCGGTGCTCTCGCGCGTCACCTGCCTTTGCTGATGGTCTGAGATAGCGTGGCAAACGTCGCCCCGAGCTCACCGTTGGCCGAGTTCCCCTTGAGGCCGGACAAGACGGCTTTTCCGGCCAAGCTCTGGCGCGTCTGCAAGTGGGCAATAGCGCTTCTTTTCTCGGCCATCATCCTTCTGACGACACTTGTCCCCCACGGCAGCCCGAAGGGTTTGGCCCTCGTCGCCGTCGGCGGCCTCGAGGTGCTCGGGCTCCTCCTGCTCCTTTGGCGCCCAAAGGGCCCAGTTGCCGTGGCCCTCGGAGAAGCCGTCATAGTCCTTCTGATCCTCGCCATACACCCCACGAGCCACAATGCCGCCTTTACCCTGGAGCTAGCTGCGATTTTCTCCCTCGTGATGCGCCGGCCGACCCGCCAAGCGCTGACTGTCGCTTTCGCAGCCTGGTTGGCCGTGGCATTGGCTCTAGTGGTGGCCGGTGGCGGGGTATTCGCACAACCGCTCTCTGACTTTGCCCTGGCGGCAGCAGCGACCGCAATGGCCCTCTATTTCCGTTCCCAACGTGCCCTTGTCGCCGCCGCGCAAGAGCGCGCCGCTCAGGCCGAACGCCTGCGCGAACGCGACGCCGCCCACGCGGTCGCCGAGGAACGCGCTCGCATCGCCCGAGAGCTGCATGACGTAGTGGCACACCACGTCAGCCTTCTCGTAGTCCAGGCCGGTGCCGTGCGGGAAACCGTGGGGCCCGAGCACCCGAGTCGCGAGGTCCTCGACTCGATGATCGCCGGCGGGAGGCAGGCAATGACAGAGCTGCGGGCCATGCTCGGGGCACTGCGCTCGCCCGACGTAGCGCCGCCCGTTGACACCGGGACCGTTCCCGTCCGCTCCGAAGCGCTCACGGTTCCTCTCGGCGTGTCGGCGCCGCGGTCCCCGCTCCCAAGTCTTGCCGACGTGAACGTGCTCGTCGACGGCGCCCGGGCCGCCGGCTTGCCCGTTACACTGCACCTCGCCGGCGACCTCGCCCGGCCGTCCCCCGCAGTGGCTCTTGCCGCGTACCGCATCACCCAGGAGGCCCTCACCAATGTCGTGAAGCACGCCCCAGGCGCAGACACGACTGTGGCGATCGAGTGCCGGCCGGACGGCGTGTCGCTCCACGTTCAAAACGGCAAAGGGCTCCTGCCGGTCACCACGGTGCCGGGGCAACAGGGGCACGGCTTGACGGGCATGCGCGAGCGCGCCGCCCTCTGCCGCGGGCACGTCCAAGCCTGGCCGGCCGGCGAAGGGTTCGCCGTCGAGGCTTGGTTACCAACCCAATGAGCGGCCCACGGAATGAACCGGCCGCGGTGGCGCCGGGCAGACCAGCGGATGAGCAGCCCAGGCCTGGCCAACCCGGCCAGAGCGTCGCCGCCCCCGTCCGCGTCCTCATCGCCGACGACCAACCGCTCATGCGCCAAGGCTTCCGCCTTATCCTGAGCGCTCAACCGGACATGGAAGTTGTCGGGGAGGCCGCCGACGGCGCCCAGGCCCTGAAGCTCGTCGCAGAGACGCTACCCCATGTCGTCTTGATGGACATACGCATGCCTGGGCTCGATGGGATTGAGGCCACCCGGCAGATCGCAACCGCGAGAGTGCTCATACTCACGACGTTCGGGCACGACGAGTACGTGGTCGAGGCGTTGCGGGCGGGCGCCAGCGGCTTCATACTGAAAGACGCCACACCCGAAGAACTCGTGCACGCCGTGCGCGTGGTTGCCTCCGGCGAGAGCCTGCTTGCTCCCGCCGTCACGACTACGCTGCTAGCGCGCGTGCTCCCCAACCTCTCGGCCACGCCGGTACCCGGCGGCGTCGAGCGGCAAAGGTGCCTTTCGGAGCTGACTGACCGAGAAGTCGAAGTCCTCCGCTTGGTTGCGACTGGGAGGAGCAACGCAGAGATCGCCGGCGTCCTCTTCGTGTCCGAAGCAACCGTGAAAACCCATGTTTCTCACATCCTCGCCAAATTGGGACTGCGGGACCGCGTCCAGGCGGTAGTGACCGCGTTCGAGGAGGGCCTCGTAGGGCCCGGTTCAGCGAGCCCCTAGCCGGTCCGGCGGACCGGCGCCGGCGCGAACAAGCCGTCGCTCTTCCTCGACGCCCCTAGTATCTACCTCGTGGGCAAACACTTTGCGGCATTCGCCGATCCGAGCCGGAGGCTGAACGACAAATGACAGGCCTTCCGGCAGCAGATGACATGTTGGGATCGGTGGACCACGTCGTCCTCTTGATGCTGGAAAACCGCTCCTTCGACCACATGCTCGGCTTTCTGTACGCAAAAGAGGGCAACAGGAGCCCGTCGGGTGACCCCTTCGAAGGTTTGACGGGTAACGAGACCAACCCGGGCCCCGAAGGTAGGCCTTTAAGGGTGTCGGCAGCCAGCATGACCAGGCCCAACTTGTACTACCTCCCTGGCTCCGACCCGGGTGAAGGGTACACGGCCACAAATGTGCAGCTTTTCGGCAACCAGCAAGGGTTGGGCACGCCCACCAACGACGGCTTCGTCGCCGACTACGCCTACACCCTGGATTGGGAGTCCGGCGACCCAAGTTGGTCCGTGCTGCCCGGCACCGCACCTGAGGACATAATGGTGATGTTCACCCCCGAGATGCTGCCCATCCTGTCAGGTCTCGCCAAGGGCTTTGCGGTGTGCGACCACTGGTTTGCCTCGGTACCCACCGAGACGTTACCCAACCGGGCTTTCGCCTGTGCCGCCACCAGCCAAGGGCACATGGACGACAAGACCAAGACCTTCACCGTGCCGAGTATATTTGGGCTCCTGTCCTCCGAAGCGGTGAGCTGGGCCGCCTACGGCTATGACAACGAGCCCCTCGTCCGCTTCAGCTTTCCCGATGTCACCAATGCGCCAGAAAACCACTTCGGCCTCTTCGCCGACTTCCAGGCGGCGGCGGCCAGCGGGCAATTGCCGGCCTTTTGCTTCCTAGAGCCGAGCTGGGGTGCCGATGGGAACAGCCAGCACCCCAATTACGACGTTGCCCTTGGGGAAAAGTTCATCTACGACGTCTACAGGGCCCTCCGAGATGGGCCCGACTGGTCCAAGACGTTGCTCGTCATCACCTACGACGAGCATGGCGGTTGTTATGACCACGTCCCGCCACCCTATGGTGCGGTCCCACCTGACAACAGCATCGGCGAGTACGGCTTCGATTTCAGGCGCTTCGGCGTACGGGTACCAGCCGTCATCGTATCACCGCTGATCGAGGCAGGGACCGTGTTCCGCGTGCCACCTGCCAGCATGCCGCTCGATCACACATCGGTCCTGAAAACCGTCGAACGTCGCTGGTCCCTTCCGCCCCTAACCGCTCGCGACGCTGCAGCCCCCGACTTCGGCGGCGTCCTCACCCTGGCGGCGCCCCGCACCGATGACCCGCTCGCCGGCACCGAGCCGCCGCCGGCGTCCCCACCCAGCCCTTCATCCCAGCTCCCATCACACCTGCTCCGGGTCTATGCCGAGCTGGCGTCATACCTCCCGGGCGCGGGTCCGGGCGTTGCCGGCGCCGTTGCGGGCGGCGCCGTTGCGGGCGGCGCCGTTGCGGGCGGCGCCGGCTCGGGCGGCGCGGGCGGCGCTGGCGTCATGCCGGCGCTGCACACGAGTGCCGACTACGTCAACTACATCCGAGCGAAAACGGCAGCGTGGCACGCTGCACGGGGTGACCGCTAAGCGCCGCGACCGCCGGCGCACCTCGCCCGCCGGCGCACCTCGCCCGCCGGCGCACCTCGCCCGCCGGCGCACCTCGCCCGCCGGCGCACCTCGCCCGCCGGCGCACCTCGCCCGCCGGCGCACCTCGCCCGCCGGC
>JAJYMM010000220.1 GCA_021787035.1 Actinomycetes bacterium | reverse complement strand
TGCCAGAGGCGGGAGAAGAAGTGCTCGCGGCTGTGCTGCGGGCTTACCAGACTGCTAAAGAGAAAGTAGCATAAAGAACACCATACGGACAGAGCCTCGCCTTACCATCGCTCCGTCAGCTCCCGCACCGCCGCCATCACCTCGGCCGGCGTAGACGCCAGCTCTACCGCCAGCACATGCTTACAGGGCTCCCGTCGTCTGTACCAAGCACTCCGGCAGTCGCACACAAGTCGGCCCCGGATCGACCTCACCGTGTGCTCCTGCTCCCCACCAGTCACGTGCCACGTCCCCTCGCCTACCGAGACGACGACGAGGGACAGGGAACGGACGAGGGACCGGCTGCTGCTCATGCCAGTACCTATGCCGGCTCCGTCTCGTAGCAGAGCACTCCGCACCGGTCCACCACCAACACACCCCCTCACCTCAGGGCCGAGCCCCCGTCAAGGGGGCTCCGGTACGCGACGAGGCCGCCGAGCACCGGATCGATGTCCAGCACTCGGCGGCCGGTGGTGGTGGCTACACGGTCTCCAGCTCGGGGCCCGTGCCTGGGCTCGGCAGGGTTGGAGGCGGCTCTAGAGCGGGCACGGCGGTTGGAACCTGGCGCTTGGAGACGAGCGCAGGGCTTTTAGCTTGTGCCTCCAGTACCTCTGGCCTGTTGTGGATCCAAGACAAGCCGCCCAGGTCCAATGTGTCCTTGGCCCGAGTAACAGCGACGTACGCCAATCGAGCCAGGGTATCGGGGATGGGTAGCCTTGTACCTGTCCCCTTGTCACGGGGCTCAGGGAAGTCGTCGCCTATCCTGACGTTCGGCCATTCCAGCCCCTTCGCCTTGTGGGCTGTTGATATTACGACACTTGCTTGGTTCTCGGGTACGCAGCCATCGATCGCCTTGAGCACGGTGCCGACACTGAAACGCTCCACTAGTCTTACAGTAAGCGCTAGGTCGAGATCAGCTGTCGGATCCTCGCGCACGTACTCTTGGACCTCTCCAAAGTTCCTGAACCCAGCCAACAGGGGGTGGGCTGGTTGCTTGCCCTGCATCATTTGATCGACGGAGTAAGCGAGCTTCTTGATGCTGTCTGCGGATACTTTCAGGTGGACTTTCTCGCCGGCCGCCTGTGCCTCGATGGCTGCTGTCACAGCTCCCGCGTTCGTCCGGCACAGCACGGCGTCTGCGTGCCCGAGCTTTGTCACCTCTGACCTAGATACGCGAGTTACACGCGTGTAGGTAGTCGCTGAGTACCCCGTACCTGCTGCGGGGCATTGACTACCACGGCGGAACGACATAAAGGCTCTGAGGGACGCGCTCCATTAGAAGTTGAAGTGTTTGTAATTCGTGTCGCCGGTCGCGGGGGCGAAAAGGGCGGGCGACCAGGTCGTGCCCGGGTCGTTACGGGCTGGCGGTGGCCAGCAGGGCGTCGAGCGCTGCCCATGCCGCGCCGAAGGCGCCTTTTGCGTCCTCGGGTGCAGGGTGGACCAAGAACTCCTTGGCGTGACGGGTGATCCGCGCCGCGACGCAGATCAGCTCCCTGCGGAGCCGTTTTCCGTGCGCACGTCCCTTCGCCTTCTGGTTGTGGCCTGTAAGTGCTTGCAGCCATGCCGAAATGTTGAGGCCGATGAGCGCCGACCACATCCACATGGCGTTCACTGCCTCGTAGCCAGACGGCATGTGGCGCATCGCCAGCCCGAGCTTTGAGTCCTTTATCCGCTCCTCGGCCAAGGCACGCTGGCGGAACCAGGCTTCTATCTCGCGTACGTCCCCGGCCAGGTTGGTGATTATGAAGCTGTAGGCGTAGACGAACTCCGCTTCGCCGGCTTCGAGCAGCTGGAGCTGGCCCGGGTCGATAGTGCGCCGGCGGCGGCTCCGCAGGTCCGAGGAGACGTCGTCGGCTTTCACCTTCACCCGCCGGCAGATGGTGCGGGTCCCGGGCGGCCAGCCAGGAGGCAGGTAACCGCACTCGGCCACTTCTGCCTCCATGCCGATGGCTTCTTGCCACGCGTCCTCGGGGATCTCGCGCTCCGCCCGCCAGACGGCTTCGTTGCGCTTCACTGCCATGGCGAAGTCAGCCCCGTTCGCGAGGGCCGCCCAGGCGACCTGCTTATCGAAAAAGCCCGAGTCGCCACGGACTATCGGGCGGAGCAACCCCTCGGGCAGGGCGGAGACGGAGCGGGCGATGAGCCCCGGGGCTTGGGGGCGGGGGTCGGACCTGCCCGAGCCCAGTTCGGCTGCTAGGGCCCAACCCGCCTCTGCCCACACCGCCGGGTGGGGCCTGTAGGCCCGCTGGCCGGCGTAATTGTAAGCCGTACCTTCCTTTTTGGGCCCATAGACTTCGACGTCGGTCGGGTCCAAGTCGATGGTAGGGCGTTGGGCAACGAGCTGCTCGCGCCGCCACTCGGGGAGCAGGGCGAAGGCCTTGCGTACCAGCAGGGCGTTCGCGTCCTCGACCCCTGTCCGCAGCTCTTGGGAAAAGCGCTTGGCGAGCGCGATCACCGTCGTCGATGCCGGCACGCCGGGTACCGCACGCAACGGGAGCCCTGCGCTGTCCTTCCTCTGGTGGTCGAGGTCGACGAGGAAGTCCCCGCCCGCGAGCATCGTCTCAGCGAGCGAGACGATAAGGCCACCGAGGCTGAGACCGCGCCGGCGGGACTTTATTGGGGGACTAACGGCGTCGATCGCTGCGCGGATGCCGAGGAGCTGATCAACCTTCGCCACGAGCTGCAAGCCGGCCCTCGGTGTGATACGGCCGTCGGGTGCACCTAAGCGGATCCTCCGGGGACGTTTCCCGTCCCTCTTCTTTCTTGGTACTCTTGTCACCAGACAGGTGCCTTTCGCTCGGGGTTTTGGGGGCTTAGCTACCACCAATTCTCGCAGGCGAGAGGCACCTTTGTCGCGTATTTCGAACCTTTGTTCGCGCTCCTATCGGCGGATCTAGGTCAGAGAGCCTTACGGTTCGCT
>JAJYMM010000217.1 GCA_021787035.1 Actinomycetes bacterium | reverse complement strand
GATGGACGGAGCGCTGACGCGGCCTGAGCCACTAACCGGCACGTCCCGGCAGTCCGGCACGTTCCGGCAGTCCGGCACGTTCCGGCAGTACTGTGCGTGCGTCGGCCGGGAAATCGGTTGGTGGTACCTGGTAGGTGGCTTGGTCGGCAGCGTAGCCATGGCCATTTCGGGCTCAGCCCTGATCGTTAGCTACGACGGGAGCATCGTCAAATGGTGGTTCGGCGTAGTTGTACCCCCAAACGTCGGCCAGGTCGGCAACTACCTGGCCTGCTACGCAGGAATGCTCGCCTTGTCCGGGGCCTGGTTTGGTGCGCTCCGCCGTGTCCGTCGCTCGAGTATTTTGCGTTGCCGGGATCTCCTGGTGGTGGGGGCCCTGTGGGCTTCCCCGCTAGTAGTGGGGCCGCCGCTTTTCAGCAGGGACGTGTACAGCTACCTGGCTCAAGGGATGCTTGCCCACCTTCAGCTGAGCCCGTACGTCTACTCGCCGAACGTCCTTGGCGTGACGGGCTTCGGCAACCTCCTCGCCGCCGTCTCCCCCATCTGGCGCCTCACCACCGCTCCCTACGGCCCGCTCTTTGTCTCGATGGCGGCTTGGCTGGCCGGGATGAGCGGCGGGCACATTACAGGAGGGGCCTTCCTGTTCCGCCTGCCGGAGCTCGTCGGGATCGCGCTGATCGCCGCCACCCTGCCCCCGCTCGCTCGGCGCATGGGAGCGGACCCCCGGGAGGCCCTGTGGGTCGGGGCGGTCAGCCCGCTCGTACTATTCGAGCTGCTCTCGGCGGCCCACAACGACGCTCTCATGGTGGGCCTGCTGATGGTGGGCCTGCTCCTCGCCCTCGACCGCAGGCCCTTGCTCGGCGTCGCCATGTGCTCCCTCGGGACGCTAGTGAAGGTGCCGGCGCTCCTTGGAGTAGCCTTCATCGCCTGGACCTGGGCGCGCGAGCACCCTGACCTTCGAGGAAAAGCCGGAGCGCTGGGCCTGGCCGCCTCAGCGAGCGCAGCGGTCCTCGCCGCAGGAAGCGCCCTCACCGCGGGTTTTGGCTGGGCATCGTCGCAACTTGTGACCGTGCCGGACAAGGTGTCGATCCCGGTAAGCCCGTCGCAGTCCTTCGCGAGCCTGATCCACCTCGTCTCCCAGCAGCTCGGTTTCGGCTGGAGCCACGTGACCATCTACGGCTTGGTTAGAGCGGGAGGGATGGTGATCGGGGCCACGGCGATCCTGGCCATCCTCAGCCGGGCGCGGGTCCCTACCCTCGCCCCGTCGCTCGGGGCGGCGATGATCATCGGCGTGCTCCTCGGGACCGATATCTGGCCGTGGTACCTGACATGGGGCGTAGTGCCCCTGGCGGCATGGCGCCCGGCTCAACGGAACTGGCTGCTACTCGTTGCCGTGGCGTTGTTTGATTTCGTGATCACTCCTGCCGGGCAACTCGTGGTGCCAAACAAGGCGTCTCCAGCCGTGGCGCTGCTTTGGCTGGTGCTTGCCGTCGTAGTGTGGAGGTCGGCACGAGGGAGCGGCCCGAGACAAGTCCTCCGTCGCCGCCAAGCCCGCCTACAGCTCCGGCCGCTCAGGGTACGCGACCGGGAGCCAGCAGGCAGCGACCAGATGGCAGATCCCGTCGCTTCGCCCGTCTCTCCTACCTAAGGGGGCCCTTGGTCGCTCAGTCCGACCACCCAGGAGCCACAACTGGCGTAGAACTCTGCGGGGCCGTGGCCGTACGCCTTGCCCGTTGCCCAATCCCGCACGTTTGCCCTAGCCTGCAATGCGGTCAGCAACATGCGACCTATGCCCTGGCCACGGGCTTGGGGTGCAACGAGCACACCTGCGTGAACAAAAGAACCTGGGTTGGGCGCCGACCAAGCAGCCGCCATCCCAACGACCTGGCCCTCGCGCCTCGCCGTAAGGACAAGCCGGCTGGCCCCAGGCGGTAACGCCGCAATGGGCCACTCCCCGAGAGCCCGGTTCTCGGCCAAAGCGCTCGCGAGGCCTTGGGCTTCGGGGCCGAAGACCCGGCCCTCGGTGATCTCGACCTCGAGCCCTCCCCTTCCCACCACGACCGGCCTGCCCAAACAGGCATCGGCCAGAGGCTGCCAGCGCCTTGCCGACTCCTCCATCAGCACCACGCGGTCCACGTGCGCTGTCCCCCTGTAGCAACCAAACGCCACCACTGCCGCTCGAGCGACCTCGGGCGTGGCTTCGGCGCAAAGGGTCACGTGAGGCACCCACTCGAAGCGCGCCGAGCGCGCCAGGGGGCCAGAGAGGACCGCTTCATGGAGGTGGTCGAGCCCTCTGGCGCCGGGCCCGCCCACCGCCAAGTAAACAACCGGGCTCACCGGGGCAAAGGTCGCAACCGGCCCGAGCGACAGTTGGAGGGGGCGGTCCAAGGACTGGGCGGCCTCTCTCAGCACCCTTTCGGCTCCGCCAAGGGCGTCCTCTCGTACGTTGACCGGCGGCACGAGAGTGATGTGAGGGGCCATGGCCTCGAGGCTCGGGTCACCTAGGGCTTTGCGGAGCCCGTCGACTTCGGCCGCGAGGGGCGGGTCGAGCAGGAGAGCAACGCCAAGCCGCCGTCTCGCGCTCATTGCGAGGAATTACATGGCTGGGCCGGCGAGTTGCCGCCGGCGCCTATTGAGGCCCCGTGGCAGCGTCGCAGATTACGACGACACGGTTGGCGCTGACCTCCACAAAACCGCCCCCCTGGACATCGAAACGCAACTCGTCGGCCGTAGCTTGCGGGCCTGGTGCAGCACCTTCAGGGTGAAGGACCCGCAACTCGCCAGGCTCGAGGACGCCCACGTAAGCCATGTGGTTGGCAAGGAAAGCAATGTCTCCGCCCTCGGCGCGGAGGGTGACCATCTCTGCGGACCCCGAGAACAGAGCCCCTCGTGGGGTTACGATCTCGACCTGAGTGGCTGCCATATCAAGCCTGTTTTTCGAGCTCGTGTGCCTTGGCCATCGCGCTCTCCGCCCCACCGACGTTCAAGAAGGCTTGCTCCGGCAGGTCGTCGAGCTCACCGTTGACGAGAGCTTCGAAGGACTCGACCGTTTCGGAGACAGGGGTGTAAACCCCCTTGATCCCGGTGAACACCTCGGCCACGAAGAGCGGCTGCGACAAGAAGCGCTGGATCTTGCGCGCCCGGAGCACGGTAGTGCGGTCCTCTTCGGACAGCTCGTCCATGCCGAGGATCGCGATGATGTCCTGGAGCTCGCGGTTGCGCTGTAGGACCTGCTGGACGCGCCGTGCCACCTGGTAGTGGCGGTCCCCGACGACTTCGGGCGCGAGGATGTTGGAGGTCGAGGCCAGGGGGTCGACGGCCGGGTAGATGCCAATGGCAGCAATCTCGCGCGCCAGCTGGGTGGTGGCGTCCAAGTGCGTGAAGGTCGTGAAGGGTGCGGGGTCCGTGTAGTCGTCCGCCGGCACATAAACAGCCTGGACCGACGTGATCGAGTGCCCTCTCGTCGAGGTGATCCTCTCCTGCAGCTCGCCCATCTCGTCGGCGAGGGTGGGCTGGTAGCCGACAGCTGAGGGCATCCTCCCGAGCAGGGTCGAGACCTCCGAGCCCGCCTGCACGAAACGGAAGATGTTGTCGATGAACAAAAGAACGTCCTGGTTGCGCACGTCCCTGAAGTACTCGGCCATCGTGAGAGCAGACAAGCCGACCCGCAACCTGACCCCAGGGGGCTCGTCCATCTGGCCGTAGACGAGTGCGGCACGCTTTATGACGCCCGACTCGCGCATCTCGAGCCAGAGGTCGTTACCCTCACGCGTCCGCTCACCCACGCCGCCGAAGACCGAAACGCCACCGTGCTGCTCGGCGACACGGTGGATCATCTCCAAGATGAGCACGGTCTTGCCAACCCCGGCACCACCGAAAAGACCGATCTTGCCCCCTTGTACGTAGGGCTCAAGGAGGTCGATCACCTTGATGCCCGTTTCGAACATCTGGGACTTCGGCTCGAGTGCGTCAAAAGGTGGCGGCGGCCGATGGATATCCCAATGCTCCTCGACATCGCCAAGGGGTTCCGAGTCCAACACGTCTCCCACGGCGTTGAATACGTGGCCGAGGACAGCGTCTCCAACCGGCACCGCGATGCCGTGCCCTAGGTTGCGGACGGGGGCACCCCGCCGCAAGCCGTCGGTGGGCTTCAGGCAAACACAACGCACCCTCCCCTCGCCGATCTGGAGCGCGACCTCGGCCATCACCTTGGTACGGGTGCCTTCGAGCTCGATCTCCATCTCTACGGCCCCGTTTAGCTCGGGAAGGGAGTCGGGGGGGAACTCCACGTCGACTACGGGCCCAGCGATCGCGACTACCCGGCCGTCTCGGGCCTGGTGGCCGGCACCTGGCCCCTGGGTTGCGGTTGTGGTTGTGGTGGTCAATTTGGCTCCAGTCCAGCAGTTCGTACTTGGGCTACTGCAAAAACATGTGCTCGTCTTTTCGCAGGCACTAGCTAGCCTCTGGGAAAACGTAAACGTCGGGCCTCGTTAGCTTGTCCCCACCCGTATCTTGGCGGAGCGCCTCCGCGCCACCGACGATCTCGATGATCTCGGTAGTTATCGAGTCCTGTCGTGCGCGGTTCATGTGGCGGGTGAGGGTCTTTATTAGCTCGTCGGCATTGTCGGTGGCCGCGGCCATGGCCCGTTGCTGGGAGACGTGGAAAGCAGCCGCCGCCTCGAGCAGGGCCACGAAGACCTCCGCCTCGAGCCACTGCGGCAACAGCCTGTCCATGATCTCCGCCGGTCCCGGCTCGAACTCAAACACGGTCGCGCCGCGCCTTTCTTCGCGCTCCAAGGGCACTAGGCGCCGGCTCTCCACCCGCTGGGACCCTGACGAGATGAACCTGGTAGATACCACATAAACCGAGTTGGCACCGCCTTTTAGCTGCTCGGACACGGCCTCTACAACCCGCCGGGCGTCGTCGAAGCGAGGGCGGTCAGCAAAACCTTCAAACTGAGCCACGAGATCGCGCCCTCGCGAGCGGAAGTGGGCGATGGCCTTTCGGCCGACCGCGATGAGCACAGGTGCCTGCCCGCGCGCAGCAAGGTCCGATACGAGCTCGTCTGCGGCTCGTTGTACGAAGAGGTTGAAGGCGCCGGCCAAGCCGCGGTCCGCCCCGATGACGACGACGGCCGTCCCTCCGGCCTGTGCCCCTCCGCCGGACCGCTCGCCCAGCCGCCCATCTCCTGCCGGGCTCCCACTGGGGCGCGGCGCTCCGCCGAAGACCCAGTGGCCGGAAGCCTCGGGGTCGGCCGCTAGCTCCGAAGCGACGTCGCGTAGGCGCTCCGCGTAGGGAGCCGCGGCCAAGATCGCGTGCTGAGCACGCGTGATCCGCGACGCCGCAATGAGCTCCATCGCCCTCGTGATCTTCTGGGTGGACTGGACGCTGCGGATACGCCGGCGCAGCTGCCTCTCGAGGCCTGCGGGCACCTAGCTCGCCTGGCCTTGGCCGCCCGCGCCTTGCGATACGGGCTCTTGGGTTACCTGGATCGTGGCAAAGCCCTTCTTTACCTCCTCGATCGCCCTGTCCAGGTCCTCTTTGGGTGGAAGGTCCTTCTCCTTCCTTATCCGCTCGGCGAGGGCTGCGCCCGTCGTGCGCAGGTACTGCACTAGGGCCGCCTCGAAGGGGCGGATATCGTCCACCGCCAAGTCGTCGAGGAACCCATTGGTGCCCGCGTAGATGGCCACCACCTGCTCTTCGACCGGTACCGGCGAGCTTTGCGGCTGCTTCAGCAGCTCCGTGAGGCGGGCACCGCGCTCCAGCTGGGCCCGCGACACGCGGTCGAGCTCGGAGCCGAAGGTCGCGAATGCCTGCAACTCGCGGTACTGGGCCAGGTTGATCTTGAGCGCGCCGGAGACGGACCTCATGGCCTTGATCTGGGCGGCGCCGCCGACGCGCGAGACGGACTGGCCCACGTTTATGGCTGGGCGGACGCCAGCGTAGAACAGGTCGGTCTCCAAGAAGATCTGGCCGTCTGTGATCGAGATCACGTTGGTCGGGATGTAGGCGGAGATATCCCCTGCCTTGGTCTCGACGATCGGGAGAGCCGTGAGCGAACCGCCGCCAAGCTCGTTGGAGAGCTTCGCCGCCCGCTCCAAAAGCCGGCTGTGGAGGTAGAAGACGTCCCCCGGGTACGCCTCTCGTCCCGGCGGCCGGCGCAATAGGAGCGACAGCGTCCTATAGGCCTCCGCCTGCTTCGAGAGGTCGTCGTAAATGACGAGCGCGTCCCGCCCTTCGTCCATCCAATGGGCGCCCATCGCGCAGCCGGCGTAGGGTGCGAGGTACTTGAAAGGCACAGGGTCCGAGGCTGGCGAGTTGACCACGACCGTGTAGTCGAGAGCTCCGTGGACCCGAAGAGTGTCCACGATCTGAGCGACGGTGGAACCTTTCTGCCCCACGGCCACATAGACGCATTTCACGCCTTCGCCCCGCTGGTTGATGATCGTGTCGATGGCGATCGCCGTCTTACCCGTCTTGCGGTCGCCGATGATCAGCTCTCGCTGGCCACGCCCTATCGGGGTCATCGAGTCGATCGCCTTGATCCCCGTCTGGAGCGGCTGCTTCACGGGCTGGCGCGCGACGATGCCCGGAGCCTGGATCTCCAGCCGGCGGGTGACCTTCGCATCGAGCGGGCCGAGCCCGTCGATAGGGCGCCCGAGTGCGTCCACGACACGCCCGAGCAGCTCGTCGCCCACGGGGACCGCCAGGATGCGGCCGGTCGCCCGGGCAAGCTGGCCCTCCTCGATCCCGGTCGGCTCTCCGAGCACCACCGCGCCGATCGCGTCTTCATCGAGGTTGAGCGCGAGGGCTTCGAGCCCGCCCTCGAGCTCGAGGATCTCGTTGACCGCGACGTTAGGCAGGCCCGTGATGCGGGCGATCCCGTCGCCGACGTCCCGGATGCGGCCCACCTCCTCGGCGCTCGCCCCGGGGCTCCAGTTCTCGAGGTTTCGCCGGAGGACTTCGGCTATCTCGGCGGCGTTGATACTTAGTTCGGCCATGGTGCCGGTGTCCCTTTCCTTATTACCCTTGGCGGTTGTGCTTTCAACTGCTGCGCCCGTCTACTTAGCGCGCTCGGCCGGAGGGGCGAGGAAAACCTCGTGGGCCTGGCGGAGGCGCTGGCGAATGCTGGTGTCGAGCACCGTGTCGCCGACATACGCCACGAAACCCCCGAGCAGGTCCGGCTCCAAAGTGACCTTCACCTCGACCTGGTAGCCGGTGTATCGGCTGATGGCGGCGGCCAAGCGGTCGCGTTGGGACGGCGTGAGCTCAACGGCCGAGCGCACGTCTGCTACCCGGCGGTCTGCCTCGCTTGCTACACGCTCTAGGAGGCCCTCCAACAGAACGAGATAGTCGCGAGGTCGCCCAACGCGGGCCGCATAGACTGCCATGCGCTCCGACTCGGTGCTCGCGCGGCGGGAGAGCAGGTCATGCACGACACCCTCGCGTAAGGCTACGGGGACCTCCGAGGTCGTGAGGGCACCAAGCAGTTCGTCATTGCCGCCGATGATCCTCATGAAGCGGAACAGTTCGTCTTCCACCTCCCCGAGGCCCCGCCTGTCTGTACGAGCAAGAACGGCTGTGGCGTAGCCGTCGAGACGCGCAGCCGCAGCGGTCCGGCCCAAGGGGCCTTCCTCCAGGCGTACCATCCCGTCGCGCTTGGCGACCGCCGCCGCTGCGACACCCGCGACGTCAGCCTCGTAGTCCGCGTCCGACCCGCCCTGGACGGCGAAGCTGAGGAGGTCGACCACCTGCGCCCGCACCTTACCTTCCAACAACTCGGCCACGATGCTGCGACGGACTGGGACCGAGGCCACTCCGCCGAGGAACACGGCGCGCAGGTCCTCGGAAAGCCGGAACATGTCCACAAAGGCGGTGAGCTCAGCGGCCGCTCCCGCGATGTCCTGGCCGAGGTCATCGAGGACCGCGTCGGTATAGCCGAGCACCTTCTCCAGCACCTACCTGCCCCCTCCGCTAACTACCGGCGCCCCCCGCCAGCCCCGTTGCGCTGGCGGAGGCTGTGGCCTCGGCGGAGGACAGCGCCTCCACCTCAGCTATCGCCTGGTCCACGAGCCGTTGCTGGTCGCTCACCGAGATGCCTTGGGAAAGCACACGCTCGACGACAGCAACGACAAGCTCGCTCATCTGGGCCCGGAGCTCTTCGGCGGCCCTGCGGACAGACGCCTCGATGTCGGCGCCTGCTCGCGCCACAAGCCTCTGGTAGTCCTCCTCGCCCTTTTTCTGCAGCTCTTGGCGGAGCTGTTCACCCACCTTGGAAGCCTCCTCGCGAAGCCTGCGAGCCTCCTCGCGGCCTTGAGCGAGCTGGTGGGCGCGCTGCTCCTCGAGCTCCTGGGCCCTCGCCTTGGCTTCGTCGGCCTCCCGGATGTTGCGCTCGATCGCCTGCTGCCTGTCGTCCAGGGCGCGATTTAAGTAGGGGAGGACGTACTTGGCGAGCACGCCGAGCACCGCAAGGAAGATCACCAGTTCGACGATGAACGTCGTGTTTGGCACCAAGAAGTTTGAGGATGCCAGCAACATTTGAGGGCCGGGCTACTTCCCTGTGGCGAGCACGAACACGAACAGCGCTGTGAACGCGAGGTTGATGAAGTACATGGCTTCCACCAAGCCGACGATCAAGAACATCGTCGAGTAAAGGCGACCTTGCACCTCGGGCTGCCGGGCAATCCCTGCGATGGTCTGGCTGCCGGCAAGGCCGTCGCCGACGGCCGCGCCGATGGCGCCACCACCCAAGGCCAGGCCACCGCCTGCAAAGGCGCCTGCCAGCTCGATGGCCTTTTCAATGCTTGCGGCCATTTGGTTTTTTTCCTCTCCTGTCTTCGTTGTTTGGTAGGGACTTGGATCTAGGAATTAGGCCCTCAGTGGGCCTCTTCTGTGACTGCAAACTGGTAATAGAGGATCGTGAGAAGGGCGAAGATGAACGCCTGGATCACACCGATGAACATGTCGAACAACTTCCACGCCACCGAGAACACGATGGTCGCCGGGAAGAAGTAAATTGGGATGGCGAGGAGCAGGGCGATCATGATCCCGCCGGAAAAGAGGTTGCCGAACAGCCGGAGGGCCAGCGTGATGGGCTTCATGATCTCTTCGATAAGCCGGATCGGCGCGAGCCACCGCGGTTTGGAAAGGAAGTACTTGATGTAGCCGGCAAAGCCGCGTGCCCTCACGCTCTCGACGTTGGTAACGACGAAGACGACGGCCGCCAAGGCGTACGTCAGGTTGACGTCGGCCGTGGGTGCCGGAAGGTAGTCGGTATTGTGCCAGAGGCCCGGGAAGATCTCGATCCAGTTACAGGCCAGGATCAACACGAAGATGGTCACGCCAAGGGGTACCGCACGCCGGTAGCGAGGGCCCATGCCGCTCACGACCTGCTCCGACACCCAACCGACGAGCACCTCCCAAAAGATCTGCACCTTGTTTGGCACCGAGGCGGTCACCTTGGCACGCAGGTAGAAGCCGAGCCCTAACACGAAGGCGCCGGCGAGAAGGGTAGTCCAGATCGTGTCCAGGTTGAAGCTGAGCCCTCCGATGCTCCGCTCCACATGGTCCCCGACCGGTATCGTCACGGCCAAAAGGCTGCCGGCGCTACGCACCGCTGGTGGTCCCTCCCGGTTGTTTGCCAGTCACAGAGCCGGCGCTCGCCCCGACGCCTGGTGCCACAGGCGCCCCGGAGCTCCCTCGTCCACCCGTGCCAATCCCGGCCAGCTCGCGCCTGTGGTACGACCAGAGCGCGCCGAGGGCGTTCATCATGAGAAGCACTTGGAACGCCACGAGCCCTCCAATCATGCCGTAGCCCATGGGGCGCACGACGAAGAGCAGGGCGAAAGCCACTGCCGTAAGGGCGCCGAGGCGGGCAGCAACGCTGCCGGCATAGGGACCTTTCTGGAGGCGGCCCTCGCTGTCGATGTGGCGCACGGTGGAAACCTGGAACAACCTGTGGTTGAGGGTGGCCCCACCAAGGCCCAGCACAACGCCGGCACCGGCAAGCCACTGACCGAGGAGAAAGCCACCCGCGACAGCAACTACCCCTAGTGCCATGCACGACACGAGCGTGCGCCTGACGATACCGTCTACGTAAAGGACTGGGAAGTCTGAGAACATCTAGAGAAGCCGCCCCCGGGGTGAGATAGCCCGGACCAGCTTTACCGCGCTAGCCGCGCGGCCTCGATATCTTACACGAGCACCGCTGGCCAGCAAATCCTGACCGAGCCCTTCTAGCCACGGCGACGAAGTTCGGCGCGCGTGCCGGCGATCCCCAGGCCCGCGCCCCCGAGGAGCCCGAGCAACATAAAAAGAGGGAGGGTACCTGCGGCAGTGTCGGCCAGCCAACCCAATGCACCTCCGCCCAGCAGGCAGATCGCATTGAGCATGCCGATGCCCATGTAGGTCATCGGTCCCGGGTAGCTTGGGCGCGAGCCTGGCGGCGGCGGCACGCCCCGCTGCGGCGGCGGTTCGCTCACTGGCCGTCTCCAGACGTCGCAGGTATTGCAGCCATGCCTGCTCCAGGCTAGTGGCGCGCGCCGGCATGCTGCTCAGGCTACGAAACACTCTCGTAATACTGCAACTCCGCTGCTCGTGCCAAGTCAGGGCGACCCTGGTTGGGCTGCTAGCGGCCGCTCGTATCGATCCGCTTGCCGTTGACGGGGGGGCCCGTGCCATTTGCGGGGGTGACATCTGGGGCAGCGATGGTCCCGGCTCCCGGGTCAGCAGGCCCAGCCCCGCCGTTCGACGGCGCAGCGACGGGAGGGGCGGCCGGAGTGGCGACGGGAGGGGCGGCCGGAGTGGCGACGGGAGGGGCGGCCGGAGTGGCGACGGGAGGGGCGGCCGGAGTGGCGACGGGAGGGGCGGCCGGAGTGGCGACGGGAGGGGGAACGACGACTGGAGGGGCCGCGGAGGCCCGGAGCGCCTCGGCGCTCTGGACGTTTGTGCTGGCCGGGAGGACAGCGTTGCCGTTGGCCGCAGGGCGCAGCGCATGACCTGGCCGGTGCCTTGCCAGAGGGCTTAGCGGCTGGTCCTGTGGGGCTTCTCGGCCCGAGCTGGCATCCGCCGAGCCGTTATCGCCGGCCGCCCGGCCGGCACGTCCCCTCGCTGTAAAGAGCGTGAAGACGAAGATCGCGAGAGCACCGATGGCAATAGGCGGCACCTCGTTGGCATTGGTCACAGTCGGCCAAAGGACGAGGGTCGAGAGGAGCGCAGTCCACGCCCAGAGCACGACGACTGCTCGGCGCTGGCCGTGGCCCAGGCGCATGAGGCGGTGGTGGAGGTGGTTGAGGTCCGCCACGGCGGGGCTGGTGCGTTGGCCTGCTCTGCGTAAGACGGCAAAGAGCGTGTCGAGCAACGGGATGCCGAGGATGAAGAAGGGGATCAGGATCGGCGCAAAGAAGAAGTACACCCGGCCGCTGTAGGTAGAACTGTCCTGGCCGACCACTGACAAGGTGGACGCTGCTACCAGCAAGCCGAGGAGCATCGCCCCGGCGTCGCCCATAAAGATCTTGGCTGGGTGGAAGTTGTGGGGAAGGAACCCCACGCAGAGGCCGACGACCACCACTGCGATCAGGGGGCCGGCGTTGTTCCCGAGAATGACGTTCGCGACTCCGAGTTGGTGCGAGTACACGAAAAAGGCGGCTGCGGCGATAGCCACGATGCCGGCGGCCAAGCCATCGAGGCCGTCTATGAAATTGACCGAGTTGGCAATGACCGCGACCCAAAGGACCGTCGCAAGGACCCCCCAGTTGGTGGTCAACACGAGGACCGTCTCCGTAAAGGGGACCTGGAAAAACAGCATGTTGACCCCGAATACGTACAGCACGGTGGCGGCCAAGACCTGCCCCGCGAGCTTGGCCGGGGGGGACATCTCGCGCACGTCGTCTGCGAAGCCGACACAAAAGATCACGGTGGCGGCAATCACCACGCCAAAAGGGCCAGAACCGCTGAAGACCTGGGAGAAGGCCGGCAGCTGTGACGCCACCGCCATACCCGCCAACAGGCCCACGTACATCCCCGTCCCGCCGCCCGTCGCCGTTGGCCGTTCGTGGACCCTCCGGTCATCGGGCAGGACCACGAGCCCGTGGCGCTTCGCCATCGCCCTCATGACGAACGTCGTCAAGTAGGTGGCGACCGCAGCCACGGCGAACACAAGCAGGTACTCGCGGAACCGGATCAAAGGCCTCTCCCTGCGCTGGGCACGGTGCCTTCAGTACTTATAGCCCAGTCCAACCAGCCTGTGCCGGCCCCCGCGGGCTCCAGCATGATCCCCGGTCAGACGGCACCCAATCGAGCCTAGCGGCGCCCGCGCCACGGGTAAGGATTGGCTGGTGGGTACCGTTGCCCAGCTGTCGTGCCCTCAGCTCAGGCGAGGGCCGCGACCTCCTCCGCCGGGACCGGCCCCTCGCGGAGGAGCTTCGGCGCTTCCCCGGTGCAGTCGACGACCGTCGACGGCGGCCGGTCACAGGTGCCGGCGTCAAGGACGAGCGCGATCTCCCTCCCGAGCTTGGCCTCCACCTCCTCGGCGGTCGTAAGGGGGGCTTCGCCGTGGCGGTTGGCGCTCGTAGTCGCTATCGGCCCGAGCCGGCGGCAGATCGCCAGGGGGACCGGGTGGGCTGGGCAGCGGATCCCGACCGTCTCATCGTCTTCGCCGAGATCGGCCTCGAGGTCGGGGTGCCTGGGCAGCACCAGGGTGATCGGTCCCGGCCAGTAACGCTCCATCAGCCGGAGCGCCACCTTGGGCACGGCGGTGCACAGCTGGAGCGCCTGGTCCTGATCGGCGACGAGGACAGCCAAGCCGACGGCACGGGGCCGGGCCTTGACGCGAAAGAGCCGGTCCGAGGCGCCACTGTGGAAAGGGTAAGCGGCGAGGCCGTAGACCGTGTCCGTAGGCAGCCCGATGATGTCGCCGCCAGCGAGCGCGTCCACGGCGAGCCTGATCTCCTTCGCGGGAGGCGGGTCGCCGTGAGCCCTGACAATGGCCACTCCCGCGAAGCTACTAGCGCCCGCAGCTTCCCACTGCGCGCCTCGGTCCCCCTCCCGTCTCCGGCCCCCTGGCAGGCCCGGCCGGCCGGACCGGGCCCGGCCCTACCACCTGGTCCGGCTCTACGGTCGCCGGGCCACGAGGGCTGGTCCGGCTCTACGGTCGCCGGGCCACGAGGGCTCGCTCCCTGCCAGCTAGGTCCACCTTGACCTCGACGCCGGCCAAGCCCGCACTTTCGGCCAGTGCCATGGCCTCGGCCGCCCGTTGGGGCGCTATTTCGACCACCAAGGACGAACCCGGCGCGAGCCAGCGGCTGGCACCCGCCAGCAGGACCTGGATGGCCTCGAGGCCGCTCGGGCCAGAAACGAGAGCTTGGGACGGCTCCCAGTCAGCCACCTCGCTTGGAAGGCCCTCCAGCTCTGCCTGCGACACGTAGGGGGGGTTTGCGACCGCTAGGGCCACCATGCCCTCGAGCTCGGCTGGGAGCGCTGCCCACCAATCGCCGAGCGCCAGGGTCACCCTGCCGACCGTCCTCACCCCGAGGCCGGCCAGGTTGGCGGAGGCGACGGCGAGCGCCCCGGGTGAGACGTCGGTTGCCCAGACCCGCGTGGAGGGCCGCTCAGCAGCGATCGACAGCGCCATGGCACCCGAGCCGGTGCCGAGGTCGACGACCATTGGCGCCAAAGCCGGGCTGGCCGCGACCTGGCGGTCAAGTTCCGCCAACGCCACGTCCACAACGACTTCTGTCTCGGGCCGGGGGATGAGCGTGCGCTTGTCGACCATCAAATCGAGCGAACGGAAAGCCCAGTGCCCGAGCACGTACTGCACCGGCTCCCCCCGCAGCCTGCGTGCCACCATCTCAGACAAAGCCTTTTCCCCACGGAGCGCGGCCGGCTCGCCGGCGACCTGCGCCCAGGGGGCACCTGAGGCTTCCTCTACGAACCAACGAGCTGCAACGGGGTCATCAAGCACCTCGGCAGCCGAACGCTGGAGCGAAGACCAAAGAGGCCGCAGCTGCGCCACTCCTCCAGTCACGATCGCCCCGGTTACGAGCCCCGACGACGAAGCGCTCACTCGCCAGCCGCAGCGAGCTGGTGCGCGCGCTCGTCGGCAAGGAGAGCATCGACTATCTCGCCGAGATCTCCCATTAGCACCTTGTCAAGCTTGTAGAGAGTGAGCCCGATCCTGTGGTCGGTGACGCGGTTTTCCTTGTAGTTGTAGGTCCGGATCTTCTCGGACCTCCCACCACCGCCCACCTGGCTTCGCCGAGCCTTGGACATCTCGGCGGCCTGGCGGTCTTGCTCGGCCCTCAAGAGCCTCGCCCGGAGCACTTGCATCGCCTTGGCCCGGTTTTGGATCTGGCTCTTTTCGTCCTGCATGGACACCACTATTCCGGTCGGTAAGTGAGTGATCCTGACAGCGGAGTCCGTCGTGTTGACCGACTGGCCCCCCGGTCCGGTCGAACGGTACACGTCGACGCGCAAGTCCTTTTCTTCGATCTGGACCTCCAGCTCTTCGGCCTCAGGGAGCACCGTGACGGTGGCCGACGATGTGTGGACGCGCCCCTGCGACTCGGTGACCGGCACGCGCTGGACCCTGTGGGGCCCTCCTTCGTGCTTGAAACGCGCCCAGGCTTCGGGCCCCTTCACGAGCAGCGTGACCTCATTGAACCCGCCCATCGGCGAGGGGTCGGCCGAGAGCACCTCTGCCTTCAAGCCAACGTTTTCGGCGTAGCGCATGTACATGTCGTAAAGGTCACGGGCAAACAGGTTGGCCTCCTCCCCTCCCTCCGCCCCCCGGATCTCGACGATCACGTTGCGCCCATCGTTGGGGTCGCGAGGCAACAACAGGAGGCGGACCTGCTTGTCGAGCTCGTCCAGACGGTGCTCGGCCGCCTCGATCTCCTCGACAAGCAGCTCCCGGTCCTCGCCCTCGGCGCCAGCCAGCATTTCGCGGGCCGTCGTGAGGTCGGCTTCAACGGCCTGGAAAGAGCGGTACGCGTCCGCGACCGGTTCCAGCTCGTGGTGGCGCTTGGACACCTCCCGGAGCCGGCGCGGGTCACCGATGACCGAGGGGTCCGAGAGCTGTGCCAAGACGTTGTCGTACTCGCGCGCGAGCTCTGCCAAGCGTTCTAACACTGCTTTACCTGGATGTGCTTTGCCTGGATCTGGTCTACAGGGATCTGATCTTCCTTGACACGGGCCATCCGCACCGTGGCCCGGCCATGGGCTCGCGTCGCGTTGGCGGCCGGCTCCTTATTTGGCGTCGGACCGCGCGGAGCGCCGTCCGTAGCGCCGCTCGAAGCGCTCGACCCGGCCACCGGTGTCAACCAGCTTCTGCTTGCCGGTAAAGAAGGGGTGGCAGGCGTTACAGAGCTCGGTGTGCAGGCTCGGCTTGGTGGAACGAGTGACGAAGGTGTTGCCGCACGAGCAGACGACCTTGGCCTCTGTGTACTCGGGGTGGGTATCGGCTTTCATGATGGCTCCTAGGGTACGTCCAAGACGGGCTAAACGGCGGGGGCGGGCTGCTTGGCTATGTCAGCCAAGAACTGCTCGTTGCTCCTCGTGGTACGGATCTTGTCTACGAGCAGCTCAAGACCGGCGCCAGCGTTGCCGTCGGAGCCGAGGGCGTTCAGTACCCGCCGCAGCTTCCAGACCTGTTGGAGCTGGCCCCTGTCGAAGAGCAGCTCCTCGTGGCGCGTGGACGAAGCGTTGACGTCGAGGGCGGGGTAAACGCGCCGCTCGGCCAACTTGCGGTCGAGACGGAGCTCCATGTTGCCGGTGCCCTTGAACTCTTCGAAGATCACTTCGTCCATCCGGCTCCCGGTCTCTACGAGAGCTGTGGCGAGGATCGTGAGAGAACCCCCCTCCTCGATGTTGCGGGCACTCCCGAAGAACTTCTTTGGCGGGTACAAAGCACCCGTGTCGATGCCCCCTGACATGATGCGGCCTGTTGCCGGCTGAGCGAGGTTATAGGCCCTTGCAAGGCGCGTTATGCCATCAAGCACAATGACGACGTCACGGCCGAGCTCCACCATCCGCTTGGCCCGCTCGATAGCCAGCTCTGCCACTTGGGTGTGCTCGTCGGAGGGGCGGTCGAAGGTAGAGGCGACGACTTCTCCCTTAACCGAACGGCGCATGTCGGTGACTTCTTCGGGGCGTTCGTCCACGAGCAGCACCATCAGGTACACCTCGGGGTTGTTGGCCTCGATCGAGTGGGCGATCTGCTTGAGCACAGTCGTCTTACCAGCCTTGGGGGGTGAGACGATCAGTCCCCGCTGGCCCTTGCCGATCGGCGATATCAGGTCCACTATCCTCGCCGTCACGTTGGCGGGGTCCCCTGGGAGCTCCAATCGGAGCTTCTCGTCGGGGAAAAGAGGCGTCAGGTTTTCGAACTTGGGGCGGTTGCGAGCCTCATCGGGAACTAGCCCACACACCGAGTCCACCCTCACCAGCGCCGGGTACTTCTCGTTGCTCGCCGCGGGCCGGTAGGCGCCCTCGACCGAGTCGCCCTTGCGCAAACCGAACCTACGCACCTGCGTGATGGACACGTAGACGTCAGATGAGCTGGCCAAGTACCCGCTCGTCCGCAAGAACCCGTAGCCCTCCTCCCGAAGGTCGAGCAACCCCGAGCATGCCACTAGCTCGCCCGAGTAGGGAACCTCCGGCTGCGCCGCCAGCTCGCGCTCCGGTCCGCCGCGCGCTTCGCCTCGAGCCGGCTTGTCCCGGTTGCGCCTCCTCCGGCGCCGGGTGTTGCCCGCGCCGGCATCGCCGTCCGTACGTCCTCGGCCATAGTCATTTCGCTGGTAGGGCTGGGCGCTGTAGTTACCGTTACCCTGGCCGCCTTGGCCGTCGCTCGCGAACCCATCCCCGCCTGCTGGCTCAGACACGACAACATGCGCCTCCCCGTTGGCACGCTCGACCGGCCCGTTCGCACGCTCGACCGGCCCGTTGGCACGCTCGACCGGCCCGTTGGCACGCTCGACCGGCCCGTTGGCACGCTCGACCGGCCCGTTGGCACGCTCGACCGGCACTTCACCCGTGCCCACACG
>JAJYMM010000030.1 GCA_021787035.1 Actinomycetes bacterium | reverse complement strand
CTCGACAACGAGACGCTGAAGCGTCGTGAGCTCCTGCGGAGGCTCGACGTCGTCGGCCTGCGCTTAGGCGAGGCCGCTGACGCACTAGCCGATGGCGTCCTCAAACGGAGCCGTTAGGTCACTAGTAGTTATTTACACCTTGCGTTTACCCGGTCCGCAACCGCCGGGAGGGGGCCTTAAGACTCCTGTGCCTTCTCACTTTCACGTCCGTGGTTCGTAGGTGCGGCGCTATACTCTGCAGCGCGGTAGTGGATCTCCTCCGACGTTGCGATGAGCTCTCCCGTGGCCACTATTCTATACGTGATGAAAGTATTTGCACGCCAGCCAACTCACAGATCCGGTGTGCCAGTTAGAAGGCTCGGGTGCGCCCGGGCATGAGTGGCGGGAGCTTGATGCCGCTCGGTTGCGGTCGCCACTTACATTCACGTTTGGCTTTTGTGGTTACGCACAATCACTTCGTGCTTGGCCGAGGTGGTAAGGCTTCAATCGCCCCGCTCCTGTGACCCAGCTTATGGCGCGAACGGATGGGCGGCGCCCCTTGGAAATCATTGTTTTAATAAATAGACTCCACGGCCTGTGTTGGGTGAAGCAGTCCTTTTCATGGCAAGGGCAACGGCGGTGTCAACGAAGGCTACGGGGCGCCGAGTGGGAGGAGTTCTGGGAGCACGATGGGACGAAGTTGAGGGAATTTCTGTTACCCACGGGCTCAGCTCTTCAACCGTGTCCATCCTGGAGCGTTTAGCAAGGAGACTTTCTGCGGCTAAGCCCGAGGCAGTTGCCAAGGCTATTGGCCCGGGCCAATTGTGATCACCACGGTTGCCCGGTTGGCGGCGGAGGCGCGGACCGGCCCCGAGTTCATGCCGGTAGCACGGCTCTATGCCGGCCGCGACGAGGTGTACGTCGCGCCGCTCGTGGACGAGTTGGCGATGTCCGAGGCCGTGCCTTACTTGGCGGCCCTGCGCTACACCGACCTCGGCGTGCGCAAGTACGCCCAGTGGCTCCAAACCTGGGAGCTGCAAAGGAGGGAGGACGCCGGCGAGGACGGGGCACGGTCCCGGCCCCTCCCAAGTACACCATGGTACGACGAGCCCGACCCTGACCCAGCCTTGGATCGGCCGGGCAGCCAGATCGCCTCCCTGGTCGATGCCGAGCTCCGGGCGCTCCACCTGACGGCCGACGACATCGCCAAATGGCGGCCGGAGCCAGCACGCCGAGGGCGCTGGCGCCGCGTGGGGAGTGTGTAGGATGTGTGTATGGCCAGGGTGAACATTTACCTGCCCGACGACCTGGCCGAAGAGGCGCGCTCAGCAGGCCTCAACGTCTCCAACCTTGCCCAAGACGCCCTCCGCCGCGAGCTGGCCAACAGGGCGACAGAGACCTGGGTGGAGCAAGTGCGGTCGCTGCCTCCGCTCGTCCCACCCGTGGCTCACGCTCGCGTGCTGGAGGCGCTTGACGCGGCCCGTGAAGAGATGGGCCTGCACCATGAGGGATGAAGGGCGGGCGGTCGTGGACGCGTCCCTGGTCATCGATTTTGTCCTCGGCACCGAAGGCGCCGCCTCCATCGGTGAGCGCATCGAGGGCATCGAACTGTGGGCCCCTGCTCACTTCGACGCCGAAGTGCTCTCGGCCTTTGGCCGGATGGAACGAGCGGGCGCACTCTCAGCCGCGGAGGCGGACCTGCGCCTCCGGGCCGCCCTCGCGGTACCACTACGCAGGGAACTGCTCGCAGACCTTGCCCTGGGCGCCTGGGCGCGGCGCGCCGCGCTCCGCCTGGCCGATGCCCTCTACGTGGAGCTGGCCTCGCGGCTCGGGGCGCCACTCTTGACTACCGACGCCCGGTTGGGCCGGGCCGTCCCGATCGCCGAGATCCTCCCCGCATGACATTTCTCTGCGAGCTCATGCCCGTTTCGGGCTTGGTTACCTGCACCCCGGCGGTGGCAACAAACCGGCCGAGGGCCGCTCTGCCAACCAGTGGTCTATCGCGTAAATCATCGTGACTTACGCGGCCGTGCCCAGACCGAACATTTCCTGGCACGCTTCGAGCCCGCTGACCGAGATGTCTGACCGCCGGAGCGCCGACCACGCCGCATGGTCCAGGCGGAAGCGGAGTTGGCGTGCGCGTTCGCCCCGGCGCACAACGATATCTTGCCCGTTTCCTGTGTAACCGAGCGACCGCGTCACCCCGAGCGACGGGTGGTTGTCGGGGAAGGCAGCCGTGTGGGCCTCGAGCGCGCCGAGCCCTTCGAACGCAAAGTGCAGGATCGCCTCCCGCATCTCCTTGCCGAGGCCCCGCCCCTGGTAGCGCTGCCCCAGCCACGAGCCGGTTGTAACCGCCCGGCGCGTTGCGAAGTCCTGCGCGGCGAGGTCCTGGACGCCAACTGGTTCGCCGTCGACGAAAACGGCGCCAGTGAACGACCAGTCCTCTGGTTTCCACTGTGCCCGCCGGGACCACCACCACTGCAGGGACTCTCGGTGCCGTCTCGGTGCAGGCACGTCAGTCCAGGCAATCGTGAAGGGCATCGTGGCTGGGTCGTGGACACCGGCATCAGCCACTTCAAGGAGCTGGTACAAATCATCGTCGGTCGGGAGCCGGATCTCGAGGCGAGGCGTCGTGACCCGCAAGTCGAACAGCGGCCAGTAGGGGTTCGCCATGTCTTATCTTGACCCCCGCCGGGCGGTCGTGCCTCTCATTTTTGGCGAGAGCCAGGCAACGCAGCGGCAGCCTGGGGTCACCAGAAATGCCCATATGCGCCGCCATTTGGGGGAGGTCGGGCTGGGTAGCTGCCACCAGAAGAGGGCAGGTGGCGCCAGCGCTACGCTCGTCGCCGCTGCCTTTTTATGCTGACACTGGGTGCAAACGGCTCTGCGCCGATGCCCCTACGTGGCGATCTCGCCTACTCGCGGGATGCGAGCGCCTGTCGTACCTGGCGCATCGTTTTGAGCATGGGCCCTTGGGACGGGAGCTTCGTCCGCCTGGGCTGGGCTGCTCCGCCTGCACTAAGGGCTG
>JAJYMM010000098.1 GCA_021787035.1 Actinomycetes bacterium | reverse complement strand
ACGCCTCGCTGCTCTCCTAGGACAAAATCTGTAGGCATGGCTACAGTCCTCTGAGGGCTCCCCCGGTCCGGAGGCCCGGGGGAGGGGTACCTGCCTCGTCAGGGATGGCGCCAGGAGGCCGGCAAAGAGAGGGGCCGCTATCCCTACGGCCCCGGAGCGGGGGACGCCGCTCTACGGGGCCGGGAAGGGCCTTAGACGGGGCTTAGGGCTCTGAGCAGGGGCTTGGTCAGGCGTGGGCGATGGCGACGGCGAAGGCGGTGGCGGCGGCGGGGGCGTCGGCGGGGGCGAAGGCGGGGGGCGTTGGCGCCCGGCGCCGGCGCAGGCGAAGACGGCGGGCGTCGGGCGTTGGCGTGGGCGTCGGCGACGGGCGCCGGCGTCGGGCGTTGGCGTGGGCGTCGGCGACGGGCGCCGGCGGTGGGCGACGGCGATGGCGCAGGCGAAGGCGTTGGCGAAGACGCGGACGTAGGCGAAGGCGACGGGCGGAGGCGACGGGCGGAGGCGGCGGCGCTGGCGATGGCGACGGCGGTGGCGAAGGCGACGGGCGCCGGCGTCGGCGCAGGCGTGGGCGGCGACGATGGCGCTGGCGTCGGCGACGGCGGAGGCGCCGGCGACGGGCGTTGGCGGGGGCGTCGGCGGCGGCGTTGGCGCCGGCGCCGGCGACGGCGACGGGCGTTGGCGTGGGGCGCCGGCGGCGGCGTTGGCGAGGGCGGCGGCGACGGGCGCTGGCGTAGGCGGAGGCGCTGGCGTAGGCGCTGGCGCCGGCGTCGGCGATGGCGAAGGCGTTGGCGAGGGCGACGGGCGCCGGCGCTGGCGAAGGCGTTGGCGAGGGCGTTGTCGCGGACGGGGGCGTCGGCGCTGGCGGCGGGCTACGCCTTGATGTCCCACTCTCTAATGCTGAACCTTCCCCACCCCATTTTGCGACTGGCCCCGATACCGACCCATTGCCCAGCCCAGCGGAGCATATTGCGCAGGGTGTCGGGCTTGACCATTTCCTCGTCAATTTCGACGTGTGACGTCGCGGTCACCTTTGGGCCGGCAACGAGGGTGTCGTCCGGGGGGCAATTGCCGATGAACCAGTTGCGCCGGATGGCTCGCTGGTTGGACAGCTTGGCCCCTGTGCCCGCTGTGACCACCACGAACCGCTCCCATTCGCAGGCCTGGTCAGGGGTGGCGTCTGTGACCCATGAAGTTGCTCTGCAAGCCGTACGGGCCATGTCGGCTGGGAAGGCCCGGAAAGCAGCCCTGGCCTGGTCGGCTGCCTGGGTGAGCATGCCGTCCACGGAGCGCTTGGGAACGATAATGTGCCCGTCCTCGGACAAGTGCCAAGGGCGGTCCGCCAGCGCTTCGAGCGCCTCGAAGTCGGCCAGGGTCATGTCGTGCGCCTCTAGGTATTCTTGTAGCGCCTTGCGCCGGTTGGCAGATGAGCGGGCACGGGCCATACCGCTTTCCTTTGTAATATTGATGACCTTTTCCCGTTCAGGCCAGTAGGGGTGGCTGATGTAGCTCTCGATGAACAGTTCCATGTCGATACGCATTTTGTGTCCTTTCTGTTTGGTTGTGCCAGGTGTTAGGCGGGGGCGTCGGCGGCGGCGCAGGCGTGGGCGCCGGCGAGGGCGACGGGCGGTGGCGATGGCGGAGGCGCCGGCGAGGGCGCTGGCGACGGGCGTTGGCGGAGGCGCCGGCGGGGGCGTCGGCGAGGGCGACGGGCGTAGGCGACGGCGTGGGCGCCGGCGGAGGCGACGGCGACGGCGTGGGCGCCGGCGAAGGCGGCGGGCGTTGGCGTTGGCGCCGGCGAAGGCGGTGGCGACGGCGTGGGCGCCGGCGAAGGCGGCGGGCGTTGGCGATGGCGCCGGCGAAGGCGGTGGCGCCGGCGGGGTGCGCCGGCTAGAAGACAGGGTCGTCCACCTCCTCTCCGGGCGGCCACGGCCACCACTCGGGGCAGAGGCGCCAGCACTGCCAACCCGGCTCCCATTGGCGCCGGGGCAGGCAGTACCAGCGGCACCGCCAGCAATAGGCGAGGTTTTCTTCCTGTTGAGCTTCGGGGATGAGGTCTCCGCAGCAGGTGCACCAAAAATCGAGTGGTGGCCCGTGCCGTTCGTACCCCCATAGGGTCATGGCGGCGCTCTCCCGGCTCGCTGGCGTGCTCGTTGGACCGCCCGGGCTGCTCTGGTCAGGGCTGCCATGTCCCACCCCCCGGGGGGGGCGTCCCACAGGTCTTGGTGCTCTTCGGCGCCGGGAAGGGGGGCAAGGCGCCGGGCCAGCCCCCACCCGGTGGCGCCGTGCGAGACGAGCTGGCGCCAGGTCAGGGCTGCCGGCTCCGGCTCGTTGAGGGCCTGGCGGCTCGCCTCTTCGGCGGCCTCGCCGGCGAACTGCCCCAGGTGGGTGGTGAGGACTGGGAGCGGGGGAAGCTCCATGGCGGGCACCGGCAGGTCGGGGTCCCACCCGCGTTGGCGGTGGAGAAGGGTGGGCTTGGCGTGGGCGCCGGGGGTGACGAGCCAGTGTTGCCAGTCCCCGGCTCGTAGCTGAGTGTACTCGGGGTCGTAGGCCACGTTCCCGGTGAACTGCCAGGCCAGGCGGTGGCGCTTTTCGTCGTCCTGCAGGCGCAGGTTGGAGCTCGCCCGCCGTTGTGGCAGCCGCTCGGCCACCTGGTCGGCCCCGAGGCGCTCCTTGATGCGGGCCTCCAGCCCCCAGCGCTCCTCCAACCAGAGGACCGCTTGCTCGGCGAGCTCGGCGGGCAGCCAGCCACCGTCCACCTGCCACGACCAGGCCCCGAAGAGCACGGCCATTTCTTGGGCGATGGCGTGCAAGTAGTCCGAGACGAGCCGGCAGTACTGGGGCTGGAAGACGAGGGGCGCCCGCCGCTTTCTCCGCTCTCCCCTGTTCCAATAAGAGATCTCGTCAGTGGCGAACCCGTGGCTGATGATACTGGCGTAGAACGCCTTGTGGAGCCGCAGTTCGGCTGCATCGGGCCATTCCCGGCCCCGGCGCTCCCAGAAGCCGCTGACTGGGAAGTAGCGGACCTCGGTACTGAGCTTCATCATGAGCTGCCAATAACAGGCGCTGATGTCCACCAGGGCCATCGGGCCGACAGGGATGGTGCCAAGCTGCCACTGGGGGGCCAACCCGTGCCCCTTGCCGATCTCCTCCCACATGGCGACGTCCCGGCGCCCGTGACGGGGCACACGCCCGAGCGCCCGGCGCAGGTAGTCGGTGCGGACCTCGGTAATGGCCATGCCCTCGAAGATCTCGCCCTCGACGGTGCACTTGGCACTCGAGTCGCAGTAGTAGGTCGCCGGGTGGCGCCCATGTAGAACTGTCCAGTGCTGAGAGGCCTCGTAGCCGCTCAGCGTCTTCCGGGCCACTTCCCGTACCCACCGGGCGTAGGTCGGGGCGTCCATGTAGCGACGGTCCCGCCCGTAACGCTCCGTGGCCAGCTCGTGGAGCAGCCCCTTCCCCCATGGGGCGCCCGGGGCCCCAGGGAGCCCCATCAGAAGAGGCGCCCTTGTGAAGGGGGGGCCTGGCCTTTGGTGGGGAGCGCTTGCAAGCGGGCCAGCAATACCGGGCCGGCCCTCTTCCCTATGCGTCCCCACCAGCCTCCGTGCACGCCAGCCACGGCCCCGTAGTCAAGGGCCAGCACCTCGGCTATCACCGGCCGCGCGGCCCGCCAGCCTACCCGTTCGACCTCGTTGGCGATGGCCAGCCGTAGGGGCTGTAGCTCCTCCCGGCGTTGGCCCCTGGACGCGGCAATGGCAGCCTCTTGACGGGTCATTGGTGGCTTAGTTTTTGGGTCTTCCACCCGTCAGGCTCGTAAGTGCGGAGGAGCCACGTCTTATCCCAGTACTGCACGGTGACGATAGCTGTGCGGTCGCGGCTCTCTGTCCGGGCCATTTCTAGGACAGCGTCTAGTGCGTCGTCTGAGATGGTGCCCGTGAGCTGGACAGCCCGAGTGCCATCGTCGGTAAGAGAGCTGGTGATCCCCCCCCGGCCCGTGGCAATGGGGGGCGGGAAGGATGACTTACGGGCCTGGCGGGCCTTGATCTGCTCGTTCAAGTTCTGAAATTCTCCCAGGATGCGAGCTACCGACATAAAGTCGTCAGCTTCGACTTCAAAGCTCTGGTCGACGCTAAGCGCTTCCGGGGTGCTGATGTAGCCCCCAGGTTGCGAGATGACTTTGTGGACAGTCACTCGGACCTCCACTTTGAACGTGCTCTCGTTCATTTTCCTTTCCTTTCTTTAGGTTGTGCTCAACGGCTTTCGTTGCTTGCCGGCGCTTGCGTTTTTTGGCCTGCCGGCGTTTTGTTTGTGGGTCATCAGCTTTGCCAGACCGAGAGCCAGGGGCCACCGGAGAAGCCCTCGGTTGCGGGGACGTAGTAGGTCTCTGTTTTCTTGCGGCGCAGGTCGAGCAAGCTGGGCACCGACTCGTAGTACGCCTTCTGCTGGGCGTCGGTCGTGAGCCCGTAGCTCTTCATGCGCCCGGCATAGCCCTGTTTGGTGCGTGGCGTCACTTCTGACCAGGGTTTGCGGGCAGCCGGCTTGAGCGACGCCCGGCGCCAGGCGCACTGGTAGCCCAGCACCCCGCCCCCCCACCAGCCTCCCGGTGCATTTTCGAGGTACCGGACGAGGTCACGCCAGGTCGGCTCCCGGTCCACGAAGTGCGGGAGGGGGAGGCTGACGGGGGGGATGCCGTGCACGGCAATGTACCAGACGTCGGGGGCTTGGTCGCTTTGTACCCATACGGTCGGCCCCCGGCTCGTAAGGTCCTGAAGCGTGGGGACCTCACCGGGGTCCTCCCAGGTCACCAGGCCTGGGAGGCGCTCGAGAAGGGCAGGCTTGACACGGGTGCGAGCCATGGGGGCTTAGAAGTTTTCTTCGTCCACCTCGTCAGGGACCACCCGCAGCTTGGGGGAGGCCTTGGCCTTGGTGACCTCGGCTGTCGCCCAGCGCAGGTCGGGGCCGATGGCTTCGGCCACGATCTCCTTGGACGTGCGGTCCTCGCCGTCCTTGCCCTTCCACTGCCGGAGCTGGGGGCGCCCGTAGACGACCACGCGGTTGCCCTTGTGCAGGCTGGTGGCCACGTGCTCTCCCATGTCCCCGAAGACGATCAGGTCATAGAAGCTGGTGGCGGCGTCGTCTGGCCCCTTGACCGCGATGCGGCAGTTGGCCACGCTGAGAGGGGCGCTCCCTGATTTGGGCTGGATGACTCGCAGCTCGGGGTCGGCAACGAGGTTGCCAACCTTTGTGGTAGTCTGGTTTTGGGACATTGCGTTCCTTTCTGAGACGGGGAGTCTCATTGTGGGCCGCTCCTTCGGGGGCGGCCCCTTTGGTTTCTTTTGGCCACACCAATTGTAACCACTCCGGGGATGGGCCAGGGGGGGGTACGTCAGTCGTCGATTGCGAGCGTTTATTCGGTCCACCAAACCTTCGTCGTAACCTCGACGTGGACGTGGCCCCCCCGCGGGTGGCGGGGTAGGTCGTCTTCGGGTTGGGCAACGACCAATATCGGTGGGCCTGGGGATAGGCTTATGAGATGGGTACCGTCGGCGAGGTCGCTGATGGCAACGACCTCGGCCTCGTGCTCCTCCCATTGGCAAAAACTACAGTGGGTGCTCATCGTTTGTCGACAGTGCGATAGTCGAGGTCCAAGCCCATGCGAGCGGCCAGCTCTTCGAGCAGCTCTCGCGTCGTGGCGCACCCGAGGTTTGATTGAGTGGTCTTTAGGAGGGGGCGGTGCTCAGTGCACCAACCGTCGAGAGCGAACGTCCCTTTCGGGCACTTTCGGCATATGACGGCGTGCTCACGCGGTTGGGGGCCGTGCTGGTAGCACCCGTAGACGCTCCCACAGGTGCAGGCCCCCTGCGTGGGCAAGTCATAGCTCATGGCTGACTTTTGCCCATGGCTCCCATAGGACCGCGAACTGCTCGGGGCTGATGAGGTCGCGGGCCACAAGCGCCGCGGCGCCGTCCCCGGTGGCGGCCGAGACGGCGTCCCAGGCGCCGGCCCTGGCGGCGTCCCTAAAGGCCGCGAACTGCTCGGGGCTGATGAGGTCGCGGGCCACAAGCGCCGCGGTGGCGACCCTGGCGGCGACCCTGGCGGCGACCCAGGCGGCGCCCCTGGCGGCGACCCAGGCGGCGACCCTGGCGGCGACCCTGGCGGCGACCCTGGCGGCGTCCCAGTCGGCGGCCCAGGCGGCGACCCTGGTGGCGTCCCAGTCGGCGACCCTGGCGGCGTCCCAGTCGGCGTCCCAGTCGATGCTCCTGGGGATCACCAGAGAGATGTCTTGGAGCAGGGCGACCACCTCTTCGCCCTGGGGCCCGAACACCTGCCATGCCGGCAGCTCGGCCAGCACCTTTAGCGACCAGGCCCCGAACTTGTGCCCATCTTGGGCGACCGGCCTCCCGCTCACGGAGAACAGGCGGCAAGGCCAGTGCCCTCCCATCAAGGTCTCGGCCGGGGCGTCCGAGAAGTGCAGGATGCCAGGCCTGCACAAGAGGTTGCCATGTGGGGACGGGGCCCTGACGGTCTTACCCACCTCCCAACGAGTGTGGGCGTCGTAGAAGCTGGTGCCGTCCGGTCGGACAGCCTTGAACCCGTTCATCAGCGCACCTTCTTTCATTTGACGGCCCCCCATAGGTAGAGGGCCAGCACGGCCACGGGGAACGCGGCCAGGACGATGAACAGCGCCCACCCCAGTTCGTCCACAACGTGACGGGCGAACAGGTGGCGGGGAGGGGGGCGGCGCAGGCCGGCGCACTCCGGGCAAAGCACCCGGGTCACGGCCCACCCCTCGTCAGAGCGCACCGGGCGCCAGACCACGCCAGGGCGTCGGTGGCAACGTTCACAGGTCATCGGGCACCTCGGTCAAGTCAACCAAGAAACGGAGCGCCATTGCGGCCACCTGCTGAGCTTCCTGGCACTGGTCTGCCGATGTGAAGCCCTTCTTGAACACGGTCTCTTTCAACTCATCCACTTCCTCTAGAAGGACGGCGTACCCTTCATGGGCCGAGTGGAAAGGCGGGAAGAGCCCCTGAGCTCGTTCAAGCTCGGCCAAGACGCGCGCGAAGGCTTGTTCTTTGGTCACCGGAGGCCTCTCGACGTGCGAAAGGTCTCGGAGAGGATGACCCCGTAGCAACGTGAGCAGACAAGACGTGCACAGGAGAGGTCCCCGCAAGGGCAAAGGTACTGCGGGCGCTCTTCCTTCCCGCATTCGGCGCACCGGGGAGGGTCAGAGGTCGTCATCGGCGGGGCTCTGGCCTAGCTCATAGTCGTGGCGGACGACCATCTCGCGAAAGAGCTGCTCAACTTTCGTCCACCCGTCGAGGGCGGCGCCGGCCACGTTGTGCAGGTCCACCAGGGCCTCGTACTCGGCGTCGTCCTCGGCCCTCGTGGCGGCGACGTCGATGGCGTCGACGATCCTCTCGACCTCGGCCGCTAACGTGAGCCACTGGGCAAGGCGGGCTGAAAGGTCTTCGTACTTTTGCATGGGCCTTCCTTTCTCTCTTCCTCGGCCTCCTCCCCAGGAGGCCTCTTCCAATTATGCCTCCAAAGAGCGGTCCTGTCAAAGAGCCCTAGTGCCCTTAAGTTTTGAGATTTCTTCGACGGCGAGGGCAGGGGCCGGGGGACCGCTCAACCCGGGGAGAAAGGAAAAGACCCGAGGAGGGACGGCCCCTGCCATGCCCAGTCTAGGGTAAAGCAGGGGGCGTCGGCTCTCTCGCCTGTTACCGGACCTCGGAGGTCTAGCCTTGGTTGGCGATGACCTCAGCCAGGTGCTCAGCCAGGTGGGCCTGGACAGCGTGCTTGACGTGTTTGGGCTCCGGCCATTTGGCCGCGTAGGTGTCGATCGTCGCGTCGCACACGTAGCACCGGACGACCTTCTTGGTCCCGCCGCCCTGGATGCCGTACCATCCCTGCGCCAGGGGGTGGTTGGCGAACGCCTCACGTAGCATGATCGCCATCGCCGGGTCGCTGGCCTCGAGTTTTATTGCCTGGATGTCTTTGATGTTCATGTCCTCCAGCATAACCCCTAGAGGACCGGTTGTCAAGCAGTTTTCCTAGATTTCCTTAGCGCCGCTCTTTGACCGGAGAGCCCCGCCAGGCGTTCCGGTCGTCCAGGCCGTCGTGCCAGGCCAGGTGGCGTTCGAGGGCTGAGGCGACCCGCTCGATCGAGGCCCGCTGCAAGGTGATCTCCTTGATCGCTCTCCGCATGCCCCACCCGAGCAAGGACACGATCAGGGCCGCCTCGCCGCTGACGATGCTAACGAGCAGCTGGTCGGTCGGCCTCACGGGTTCAGGCGTTGGGCGGGGGAGCAGCGCCGGGCCAGGCCTGAGCCTTGGTGGCCTGGGCTGCGGTTTGGGCTGCAGTTTGGGTTGCAGTTTGGGTTGCGGTCACGGTGGTGGTGGGGATAGCGAGGCCGGCAGCCCCGACGAGGACCACCAGCTCGGTCTCCTGCGGGCCGATGCCGAGCCCGAGCAGGACGCCGAGGGTGATCATCACGATCAGGTGCGCCGGCGACAGGGTGGTGAGCCATGCTAGGACTTGTGCCATAGGGCCTATAATATCCCCAATGATCGAAACGCAGGTACCCACTCCCCCGATCGCTGAGGGCGTCGTGGGCACTCCGGTGGTGCTCCCATTAGAGCCCGTCTCATTGCCACTTCCCCCCGTGGTCGTTGCCCAGGCTCCCCAGGTGGTGGCTTCTTTTCATGACCTCGTCTCTGGTTTCACCTACACCATCACAAGAAGTTAGGAGGTCTTACGTGAGTGCCCCTGCGCGCGTCTACCGTCCCCTTGACCCGGCTTGCCCGCAATGTCGTGCCATCAAGGAGTGGCGGGACAAGCACCCCGAGTACCGGGAGCACCGCCGTACCAGCAAGGACGGCCCGGCTAGGTGGGACGAGGTGGGCCTGCAGACCTCATCTCACAAGCGCCTACACCATGTCCGCTGAGTGGTGGTGCAGCACCGGACGGTGTGCGTGCCATGCCCGTCCTGTGCGGGTAACGAGTGCGGCAGCAAGGGCCCCGGTCAGCCAGCTGTCCAACATGTGATAACTGGTACCAGCCGGCACAGGCCAGTCCCCGCACAACTGCCTAGCCCGGGCGGTGATACGGGTGAAGCCGAGTGATGAACATACGACCAGGGTGCTTGTGAGATCGGCGGCAGCGTGCCCGGAGTGGCCGTAGGACGCCATGCACAGCAGTTCGGGGCAATCCTCCATGGCCTTTATGTCTTCGATCGTCGCCTCCACGTCGTGCTCGATGATGAGCCAGTCCCGATCGCCGTCCCACAGGGCCCGCAGGCTGGCCCCGTAGCCATAAAGGGGGTCCCATGAGAGATCGACGTCGTGCACGGGCCAGCGCTTGGACGCCTGCTCGATCAGGCGCCAAGTCGGGGCCTGGTCCTCCTCCCGGCAGCCCGGCAGATAGGGGTGCAGGACTATCATCGGCGGGCCATTACCGATGAGGGAGCGCTCTCATGAGCACGTCCCAGTGCGGGTGCTGGGCCAAGGCCCGGCCCGCTTCCCCCGGCGACAGGTACTCGGCCCGCCAGCCGCAGTCGCAAAAGGCCCGCCAGACCGTGCGTTTACGCCATGGGGGCCAGCCGAGGCCAATAAAGCGCCGCACCTGCACCGCAGCGATGGTCTCGTGCCCGTGAGGGCTGCCTGGCACATAAGCGGCACTGGAGGTCAAGGTCGCACCCCGTGCAGGCGTTTATGCTGCGCGTTCTGCAAAGCCACGTACCTACGCCGGGCAATGGCGATCTTTGGGTGAGCTGTACGCCACTCCGCGATGGCCCGGCATTTCGGGCAGCCTGGCTGAATAAGACGCCACACCACCTTTGGCACGGCGGTCAACGCTTGGCCTGCTTGGCTCGGTAGGCCTTGCCGGCCACGGCCCCGCCGACGTACTTGGCCCGCTTGGCCGACATGCCCTTTGCCTCGTAGCGCCGGGCAACTTTGGCCGCCAGGCGCTTACCGGCCCCGGTACCATGCCTCGTCCTAACCAAAGCGGCCTCCTTTTGTCGCAAGCCCGAGGTGATGGCGCCGCCGCACGTCCTCACAGGACTGGTCGGGGGAATGGCAGTGGGCAACCCCGATGCCAGCCAGGCCCACGTGGTCGGGCCATTCCGGGCAAGGGCGCCCGTTGTGCCTCGCCCATTCCGCGGGGTCACCCCAACCGGCCCCGCAACATGGGCAGTTCTCGTCCTTCACAAAAGCGACCTCGTCGGCCGGGCGCCCAGGCCAGAGCTGCCACCAGACCTCGTGCCCGCACTTGTGCCGCCAGAGGAAGCTCTCCTCGACGAGCTCGTAGTCGAAGTCGCGCAGCATCAAAGCAGCCCCTTCTCTCCCTGCTTGTGAGGCGTCGTCGGGCCTTCGGGCGAGGGAGGCCCCACCCGGGCCGCGATAGCCAGGCGCACCAGCTCGCTCACAGCACGGGCCAGGTGCTGGGCACCGTAGTAGGTCTCGATGACAGCCAGCGTTGTGCCGCTCACCGAGAGGCCCCAAATTGCCGCCTCGGACTCGAGCGAAAGGGTGGCACCGGCCGCAAGGGGGAAAGTGGCCGAAGCCTGGTTGGCCACCGCCCCGATGGTGGCGCCAAGGATGACCGGGTTGGCGCCGTTGTTCAGGATGGTCACAGACTTGCGGTTGAGCCGGTAGGGCACGACCTGGGCTTGCGCACCGGCCGTGAGGACCACCGTCGTGGGGGACCAGTCGGTCGGCTGGCGCCGGCGCATGATGAGGGCCTCACGGTCTAGCTCGGCGTCCCAGTTGACAGTAGGGGGCGGTACCGGGGGGGCAGGCTCGGCCGGCGCAGGCGTCTTCTTGCTCGTGGCGATGGCCTCTTCGCTCATCGCCCGCCATTTGTCGGCCTCGGCCAGGAGCCTTTCGCCCATCGCAGACAGTGGGGCGGTAAGGGACCCTCCGGGCCGCTGCTCAGGCGGGTAAAGGTGCTCAGTCGAGGGCATAGGGGCTATCCTTTCGCCGCTGTCGCTGCAATTTTACCACCGGGGATTACCGACAGGACCTTTTGGGCACCCCCGCCCGCGGCGATGCCGAGCAGGCCCGAGGCCGCCGCCATCAGCAGGCCGATCACGCCCGGGAGGGCGACCAGGACGCGTACCCCCATCATCTCCAGGCTCGTGATGTTGATGTCGAGGATGCCGCCAGTCGTGACCTTTTTGGTTGGGTTGAGCAACAAGTCGAACTGTTGGAGCAAGGCACCCAACCCAGGGAGGTTGCGGTTCGTGACGGCCCCGGGGAGCGAGGTCGGCGGCGAAGCGGGGATGGTCCCCGGCTTCTCCCCGGGCGTGTTGCCGAGCAAGGCGATCACGAGGGCCTGCTGGCCCGGTGGCCCGGAGGGGATGCTGGCGTTGGGCCAGTAAGAGGGGGTGAGCGCTGGCGGGTACTCGCTAGTGCCGGGATAGGGGGGTAGGGAGTACGAGATTGCCGAGAGCGCTTGCAAGTCGGCTTCACTGGCCAGGTTCTTACGGGCTGTGCCGGACATCGAGGCGACCTGGGCCGCGGCCGTCACGTCCGACTGGCTGGGCGCTGAGGCAAAGTCCCTGGGTGCCCAGGCCCCCCAGCCCTGGCTTTGCAGGATGGCATGGGCAGCGAGGGCATTGGTGGTCGGGGTCAGGATGCCGGGGGCGAGGTCGGGGCTGGCGGCGACGTTGACCTGTGAGAGCCCCATGCTGTACTCGGTGTCGCTACCGGCCCCACCCGGGCCGCCCCCGACGCCCACTGCCCCGGGCGAGCCGCCAGACTCCGCATGCACGACATGCATCCATTCGGCCAGGGTGCTCGTGTTCGTGAAACCACCAAGATAGCCCACGGCCGCCAGCTCCTTGTCCGAGAGCGGCTGGAGGTTGGGCGAGACGTCGAAAGAGCTTTCCCCGACCCCCGAGGTACCTTCGGAAGGGGCAACCGGGAAGCTGCTCACGTTGCCTTGCCTGGTAGGACTTTGGCGCCGGTTGTAGCAGCCCACACGGCGCTGAGGCGACCGGTGCGCCAGGCGAAGACCAGGAGCGCCGCCACGATGAGGATGATGGCAGTACTCATGTCCCAATGGTACTCTGTGGCCATGACCATTACGAAACCAGTACCCGTCCTGTCTCCTTCGACCGTCCTGGCCCGCATTGCCCAGGTCAAGGCTGCTCTAGCCGAGGTAGAGGAACCCGCCGAAGCCGCCCAACTGGTGGCCAAGGCCGAGGCCCTTACCTACCTGGTCAAGAAGGCCCAGCTTTCCGAGGAGGCCCAACATGCGGCCGCGGAGGTGGCCCTCAGGGCCAAGCGCCGGGCCGGCGAGCTGCTAGCCGCAACCGTGCCGCATGAGGGAGGACGGCCAAAGAAACAGGCCCAAGCTGGGCCTGTTTCGCCGAGACCTCCCGCTTTAGACGAGTTGGGCATCGACAGGCACGACTCACAACGCTGGCAGGCCATCGCGGCGGTGCCCGAAGAGCGTTTCGAGCGGTACCTTGCCGATGCGGAGGTGGCCGAGCCCACCACAGCCGGCCTGCTCCGCACCGCTCACGTATCTTTCAACGGGGGCGAGAGCGAGTGGTACACGCCAACCGAGATCATCGAGGCAGCCAGGGCGGTGATGGGCGGCATCGACCTGGACCCTGCTTCCACCCCCGAAGCCAACGAGGTCGTTAAGGCCGAGCACTTCTACACCATCGAGGACGATGGCCTGGCACAGCCCTGGTACGGGCGGGTGTGGCTGAACCCTCCCTACAGCCAACCTGCTGTCGCCCGGTTCGTCGAGCGCCTGATCGATGACTGGGGAGCCGGGGAGTTGGAGCAGGCGTGCTGCCTGGTGAACAACGCCACCGAAACAGGATGGGGGCAGTTGCTCCTTTATCACGCGAACGCCGTGTGCTTCATCTCCGGCAGGGTGAAGTTCCGGGCACCCGGAGGCGAGCCGGGGGCGCCTTTGCAGGGCCAGGTGCTCGCCTACTTCGGGCCGGCCGAGCCAACCTTCGAGGACCTGGGAGTGACGCTCTGATGGCCGTAATGCGCTGGCGCTGCCAAGACTTCGGGTGCTACCTGCAACGCCGTAGCGATGTCGTGATGTTCGACGGCTGTTTCCCGGCAGGTATCTCGATGGGCAACGTGGACGGGATCGTGGAACTGTGCGGGCACTTCCTGATGATCGAGTTCAGGAAACCGGGCAGGCCCCTGCCGATAGGACAGGGCCATATGTTCGAGCAACTAGTCGCCACCGGTTATTTCACGGTGTTCGTGGTGTTCGCCCTAGAGCAGCATGTCCAGTCCTGGACCGTCTTTACACGGAGGGGCCAACACCACGAGGAAGGCGATGTGATGGCCTTGCGGGAGGCAGTGGCGGCATGGAGCCAGGCGCACGATCCCCGTCCGGTAAGGCTGGGGCCAGTACCGCACCCTTTGGCCTAGGCCGCGTTCGGCTTGAGGAAGTTCGAGGAGGGGGAAGATGAGGAACTGCTTGGGGGCTTGATAACCCAGGCAGGCTCGACGAGGGCGCCGAGCATGCTCGCCAAACGCCCGGTGAGCGAACCCCACACCCAAAAGAGCCCCCCTACCAAAAGAACTGTGGAGACAATGATGTTCATGGGCGGGGCCCTGTCAGCTCATAAAGGACGAGCGCCCCGAGCAGAAGCAGTGCTGGCCCTCGCCAGGTCGACGACGACGCGGCCCACAGCACCAGGCCGGCGCCGAGGACGTACTTGCCCCAGCCGCCGAGCAACCACGCCAGGATGCTCGGCTTGCTCGCTCCGGCTTTGGCAGTCATTTCCAGTTGCCTTGCATGTTGATGGGCTGGGCGTCCTCATGGGGGGAGCGGATCGCCCACTCATAGGACACGATTAGGAACACCAGGGCCGCCATGGTCCCCACGAGCGGCCACCAGCTGTGGGCAATAAGAGAAGCACCCACCCCAACCGCGAGGGCCAATGCCGTGCCCAAGGCCTCCCCGACCCGCAAGGTGCCCGTGTCGCGTTCGTCGGCATTGAACCGCCGGATCGTCATGAGCGACGGCATCATGCCGGCCAAGAAGTTCGGGACCTCGGCAGCAGAAAGGAGGAAGAAGCCGGCGGCCGTGGCTGTGGCGAGAGGGTTCACGTGACACCAGGCGGTGGGCTGGTGAGCATCCCGGGGGTTATCCCCGTACCGAAGGTGCTGGCCACGCTGGCTGCCTGGGCCTTAGAAAGCGGTTGGCCGTTGCTCCCGTAGAGCCAGCCGCCCTGGTAGGAATAGCTGCTCGGAGGCACGGAGAGGGTCTGGGCAATCTGGTACTGCTGCTGGTTGCCCCCGACGTAGCTTTGCCCAGCCGGGACCGAGAACGGGGCGGCGTTCTTTGCCGCGGCGGCTGCCGCGGCGGCCTTTTGGGCGGCGTACTGCTGGGGCGTCATACCGTTGCTGCCTACTGGTGCGGTGGACCCCGCCACGACGGGGATGCCCGTCACGAGCTGGGGTGTCCCCGCGGGGACGCCGCTGTTCCCCGCGGCTATTTGCGTCGCGACAGCAGAGGCGGCGGACGGGTTGTAGCCGAGCGAGGTCAGCTTGGAGTAGGCCAACTGGCCGGTCGTGGTCGTGGTATGCGCCTGCGCCTGGGGCGTCGTAGTGGTGGTCGTGATGGGCAGCCCGGAGGGCCCTGTGTAACTCACCGGCATGATGCTGCCAACCGTCGTCACGTGCTTGGCCCCGGCAGGGGGCTTGGGCGGCACGTAAGGCTGAGTGGGTGGCGGCACTGGCACTGTCTTCTGTGGCACAGGCGGCGGCACGGGCTGAGGCGTCGGGGGCGTCGGGGGCGGCGTGCTGGCCGGAGGTCCCGGAGGCCCCGGCGGCCCCGGAGGCCCTGTCTGGCCCCTCTGGCCCTTGGTCGTTGTCGTCACAGGGGTGGTGCCCACGGTCGTCGCCGACGAGGACGACTTGTGCGACTCGTACCACCAGATGCCGAGCAGCACGACGCCAGCGATACCTACGGCCCACCATGGGTGGCTCTTAATCCAGTCCATCAGGGCGTGGTCCTGAGTGGGGCGGCGGTGATATAGGACGGCCCGGCTGGGGCCACCACGACGGGGGCAGCCGGCCCTGCCGTCGAGACCGGGGCCTTGGCGGGGCGCATCTGGTTAGCCGGCGCGCGATTGCCCCCGGTGGGCACGGGCGGCCCGTACGGTAAGGAGGTCCAGCGGGGCACGTACGGCCCAGGCGTCCCTGTAGCGGCGCCATAAGTAAGGCCGTTCAGCTCGTTGGGGAAGGCCCGGTCGCCCCCGTCGGGGAGCCCCGTCCCACCACCACCCCAGTTGGTCGGCTCGGTCACCACCGGCCCGACGTCCATCAGGTTGCGCCGGTAGTTGTTAGCCGCTATGGCCGCGGTGGAGACGGGGGGTGCCGGCGCCAACCATGGCGTCGCGGTCTCGAAAGGCGACGTGGCGTTCACGTTGATGCGCGGCTGCACTGCCGCCTCCTCTTATTTGTCGTTGGTCAGCGAGGACACTATGGACGTCAGGCCGCCCGTCGCCTCTCCGAAAGCGGAGGTGGGCTTGGCCTTGGTCCCGATGTTCTTCACGAACAGGTAGATCACCACGGCGCCGAATATGACGCCGATAACCCCGGCAATCGCTTGCATGTCAGGTGAGCCCTTTCACTACGAGGAATGTTACAACGGCGCCCACGCCACCCCACAAGAGGTTGTCGTGCAGCTGGTGGTAGGCGATGTACCCGACCACCAACGCCGCTACGAGTGCTATTACCATGTCGTCTCCTTTGTCAGTCGCCCAGTTTGGAGTTGGCCCACATGGCGAGGATGGTCAGCCCGAAAAGGATGGCGAACCCTATGGCCGCGGACCATGCTGTCTTGTCCATTTGCCCTCCTTAGTACGCTGCCACTTGCACGCCGTACTCGAAGCTGGCGAGCTTGGGTGATACGAGAGCGGTCCCGGCGGGGACCCGGAACGCCATCGTCATGAGCGGCGCAGGCGGGACACCTTCGATGGCGGCATAGTCGCTGTTGGGTGACAATGCGGCCTTCGTGGGCGTTGTGCCGGGGAACTCGGGGTCACGGCCCGAGTACATGTCGTTTATCAGGCAGCCCACCGGGAAGTACCGCTTGTAAACCTCGTGGTAATTGGTGAAGAGGTTTTGGTAGCTGTTGTTGGCTGCGTCGAAGGCCCACCTGGCCGAACCCTGCTTTGCGGTTAGCCATAGGGCGAAGTAATCGGCTGCCTGCGCCTGCTGGTTGTTCTGCAGGGCCAGCACGATCTTGTCGTACAGCATATCCGTCTTGTAGGAGACCGGGATTATCGTCCCGGCAGTGGTGATGGGGGTTGCTGCGTTCAAGTTCAGGCTGTAGGCCATCTGCATGAGCGGCTCCGGCACCGGTACGCCGGCCGGGAGCACGTCGATACCGAGGTTCGGGAACACCGCGAGCACCGTCCCCGCCGCCGACAAGCTGGCCGTCACGCCCGCTGTCGCGTTGGTGAACAGGCTCTCGGTCACGTCCGTACCTACCAGGGCGCTCAGCTGGCCGAACAGCTGCGGGACGTTCTGAGGGTCGCCGAGAGGGACGCAACCCCACAAGTTCGGGCGCCGGCGCCGCAGCCTCACCTTGACGCGGAACTTGAGCGTGCCGGTCACGGTGACCGCTGTGGTCCCCGTGTTACTGATGGTCGCACCGGGCTGGAAGGCCCCGCTGCCATCGTTGTTCGGGTACCACCCCGGGCTTGCCTGCGAACTACCGTTGTCCCAGCCTCCCGCTATGGCCCCATATGAGTTGGGATATGACATAGCCGGGTCGTAGAACGAATAGCTCGTTAGCTCGTCTATATAGTGCGGTACCCCCGATATGTAGTCGAAGCGGCTTGCGCCACCGACCAGGAACTTGGTCTGGAGCGCCGAATAGGGAGCATATGGGCTCACCACGCACGAGCCGGCGGCCGGGACCGTAAGGGTGATGGGTAATGTCGTGAACAGGTCTATAGAGTCGGCATATACGGCGTCCTGTTCGAGGCTCGACGGCACGAACGACACCTGTGAAGCCGACGTGCCGCCCGAAGAGCCGGACGGGATGCTACCGACCTGCGATATGTGGAACTG
>JAJYMM010000152.1 GCA_021787035.1 Actinomycetes bacterium | reverse complement strand
TGCGGCAGCGATCAGGAAATGCCCGCTCCCACAAGCCGGGTCGACCACGCTGAGGCCGAGGAGCGCAGCCTCCCGGTCAGGCTTGGCGACCGCCTCGTCCAGGACTGGGTCCAGTGCGGAGTCGAGAAGCTTGGCTATGAGCGAGGAAGGAGTGTAGTAAGAGCCGGTCGTCTTGCGTTCGTTGCCGGCACCACTCCCGAGGTTGAAGGCATCGGCGGCGTCCGTGGCCCGGGGGTTGACCGCAGGGTGCAGTTCCAGGAGCGACTCGTAGACGCTGCCGAGCTCTTCTGGCCCGAGGTTGCGGTAGTCAACCGGGCGGAGCTGGTGGACCGACTTGTCCTCCACGAGCGACAGGGCGTGCACCGCCGCCAGGAGGTCCCGGTTCGACAGTTCAGCACCCTCCAGGTCAGGGCACGCCCCGTCCGACCAGAGCATCGAGCCGAGGCCGGGGAGCCCGAGGGCCGCCAGCCCGGGGCCGGCGAGAGCACGGCGCACGACGCCGAGGCTTTGCCAGAGGTCGCCGTGAGGGGTGCCGGTGCGGCGTTCGGCCAGGCGCCGGAGCCGGCGGAACGAGTAGTAACGCTCGTAGCGCGAGCGAGCCTCAGCCAAGGCCTCGGGGTCGTGGAGGAGCCCTCGTTCTTCGCCAACTGCGAGGAAGAGGAGCCGGTACACGACCCGCATCAGCTGTCGGTATAGGCCCTGGGCGTCGAGGGCGCCATCAGCTAGCGGGAGTTTCCGGGCTAGCAGGTGACGATGCCGCAAACTCCCTGGCAGAGCACGCTGTTTCGCATATTGCCGCGTAGTACCTAAGCGTCGTCTTTGGGCCCGGGGACAGCGGCCACGACCTCGTCGACGGCGGGGAAAGGACGAGTGGGGTTGTAGTTCTCGGCAGTCCCCCATTTGGCAGCCATGTCCGCTGCGACTTCGTCTGCTTCGTCCACGAAAAAGACCCGCCAGCGCTGGCGAGGGTCGGCTGGGAGCGCCCCGGTGCTCGTCTCGCCGCCCGTCTGGTAGCCGAGGACCATGGGCCTGTTGTTGTGGCGACCGAGGGCGTGGGGGCAAATGAGGCGCCGCCGGCCGTGGTATGTGAGCCAGACCGGCCGGCGCGCCCGGAGGGCGGCTTCAAAGACGGCCCAGGGCGTAGGCAGGGCGGCGACGGCAGCGGTCATGGCTTTGGGGCGTAGGAGCCCAGGCCGAACAGGTCGTAGAGCCGTTTTTGCGTGCCGTCCATCTCCGTCGTCACCCGCTTGGCACGAGGACGGCCGCGCTCTCCTTGGTAGAGCAGCACCGTTTCTTCGATCTCGGCCAGGGTGCCGAGCAGTTCCCGCACGCTCATGTGCATTCCGGCCCGCTCTGCCTCCCTCACCATGAGCCGGGCCGCCGTCAAGGCGAGCACGCAGTAGAAGGCGTGGACGCGGATCTTCTGGTCGGTCCAGTGGTACATGGGCGAGAAGGAGACCACGCTCGGGTCCTTCATCTGGCGGAAGTCCTCCTCGGCGGCTTCCTGGGAACGGTAGTCGGCGACGACGACGACGGTCGGGGCGAGCTCTTTCCCCTTGTCGGTCACGAGCACGCGCTTGCCGAAGATCTCCTCCTCCAAAGCGGCCCGTGCCCTTTGGCTCGTCTTGTAGCGCAGGCGCAGCTCGGTGGGCTTCTCGCCGATGAGAGCCGTGGAGAGCACCCGGGAGAGCCAGCGGGGCCGGAGGATACCCGCCACCTCGGCCTCCACCTTGGCCTTTTCCTTCCTCGTCTTGCCCCGGGCCAGGCGGGCCTGCACCTCGGCGAGCTGCCGGCGTGCCTTGGCGAGCGTCTGGTCGAAGCCCTGGGACTGCTTTTCGTGGAGGACTTCCGAGTGGGTGACGACGACGCGCCGCTCCGTCCCGAACACCTCCTTCGTCGCCTCGAAGGCCACGAGCCCGGAGAAACCCTCCACTGGCTCATAGCTCGACTTGGGGACTGCCAACAGCTCTGGGTGGTCAGAGGGCGGGAGCGAGCCGACGAAGTGGGACGGGAGGCCGTCCAAGACCTCGAAGTTGTCGTCTGAGTTCTGGCCGGCGTCGAAGACGAGCGTGAACCGCTCTGCCGGCTCGGCGCCCTCTTCCAGCAGGTGGCCGAAACGCTCGGCCAGTTCTTCGACCATCAACGGGAACTGGGTGACGTCGGGCTTGTTGCCGGGATAGGCGTGGGAGACCAAAGGGGTGCCCCCGTCGACCGATACAACGAGGCCGAGGCCCACTATGCGCAAGTCGGAGCGCTTCTGCTTGGAATGGCCCCGTTGCGCTATGGGCGCCTTTTCGTTGGACGAGGCGATCCAGGTGGCGAAGTTCGTCATGTCGAGCGCGAGGCCGGTGAGCTCGACCCCGAAAGCTTCGACCATGTGGGCGACGATGCGCCGTTCGGCCTCTTTCAGCCTCTCCTCGCCCAAGAGCCCCATCGCTTCCCAAAAGCGCCTGTGGCCGAGCGCTCCTGGCGGTAAGTGCACCCAGCGGTCCGCCGCTGTCTTTCCCCACCAGTCCGAAAAGGCGAGCTTGGAGCAGGGGTCGCAGATCCTGTTCAGCGTGGCGAGGGCAATGTAGGTCCCCACCGAGGCGCCGGCGTCTGAACGCCGGGGCCCGACGACCTCGTCGATTACCTCGGCCACCCTGAGGCGCTCGAGGACCGACCACACCGCCGCGACGTCCCCGAAGGCCAAGTGGCGCGTGCGGCCCGGCACAACGGTCGCGCCAGCGACGGCAGCCTCGATGTCGGCAGCTTTGCCCAGGTAGCGCTGGGAGACGATCTTCGGCTTGCCCCCGACCCTCGCCACCTCGCGCAGGTAGTAGTAGGTCTGGCCGTTGATGGTCTTGCCGATGATAGAAGCCATGATTTAGGTCATACAACATCAGCCAAAACAAGTCAAGCACCTGACCAGGACAAACGCGCTGGTAGTGGCCCATTTTTGAAAGATCTTCGCGGAGCGTGGCAAGGGTGCTAGATCAGCTAGCCCGGAAAGTCCCGCTAGCGGGGTGGCCGGGTT
>JAJYMM010000117.1 GCA_021787035.1 Actinomycetes bacterium | reverse complement strand
CCGGGGGATTCCGGGGCTCAGGCCGCGAGTGCCCCGTCGCCCGCAGGAGACGAGGTTCTGCTTTCTTCAAAGCCCCCGCCGGACCAGCCCTGCCGGCGAGGATCGAGGTTGCGAGCGGAGTTGCGGTCCCTGGGGGCTTCGTGCCCACAGTTCCCACAGATGAACACCCGGTCTTTCAGCTCAAGGCGGGACTTGGCTTTCGTCCCGCACTGCGAGCAGTCCTGTGTAGTGCCGCTCTTTGGGTAGGGGATGGCGAACTTCCCCAGCTTGACGGCCTGGAAAGCCAACACGAGGAGGAACTGTGCCCAGGCAGCGTCCGCTATCGAACGATCGAGCCCACGCTTCCTCGACTGGCCGTTCGCCAGGTAGTGCCCCGGCTTCTCCGGGTCGGGCCTCGGCTTGGCCCTGCGCACCATGTTCTTGGGTGCCAGGTCGCCCTCGTAGCCGACGGCATCGTAGTGGGCAAGCAGCTTCCCGGACTGCTTGTGGTGGTAGTCCAGACGGGCGCAGCTCACCTTGTCCTCTGCCCTGGCTACCTTGTGGCGGGCAGCCTCCTTGTGCCTTGGGCTCGTCTTCTTGGAGAAGGACCGGCGCTTCCTTTTGAGGTCAGCCGAGGCGCGTCTCAGGTGCCTAGGGTTCTCGACGTCCATCCACTCGTCGACTACGGCGCCGAGGGTAGTGAGGCCGACATCGAGGCCCGTGGTGCGACCGGTCATGGGCAGAGCCGTCTCGGGTACTGCGACTTCGACAACGAAGCTCGCGTACCAGTGGCCCACGGCGTCTTGGTAGATGGTCACCGATGTCGGCTCTGAAGGTAGCTGCCTCGACCAGACGACGGGGACCTCGACCCTCCCCGCCTTCGTGGCCACGGAGAGACGGTCCTTGGGGGCTCCCCTCCCCGTCCCGGTCACTGAGAAGCCAAGCACGGTCCACCTGGCCGTCTTGTGCCTACCTTTCTTTTTGAACTTCGGGGGCCCGGCCGGGTTGGCCTTGTCGAAGAAGGCTTTCACGGAGCGGGACAGGTCCCGCAGCACCTGTTGCTGCGGGACGCTCGGTTGCGCCGAGAGCCACTCGAAGCGGCTCCTCCAGTCGGTCAGCTCACGGTTGGCATCTGCATAGCTGTACGAGAGGCCCTCGTAGCGCCAGAGGTCGCCCCACCTGCCGAGAGCCTGGTTCCAGACGAACCGGCAGGAGTCGAAGACCTCTTTCAGGAGGGTGTGTCACCAACGGGTTAAAACTGACCCACTATCAACGCTCGAATTCTGACCCACCCCTTCTCGGGATCCACCACTGAGAGTGCATGGAGAACGAACCTGGGTTCGACCCGCTGTCGGACACAGGAGGAAGGAGAAGTGGTCAAGTTGGAGGAATGGGCTGAGATCAGGCGGCTCCATAAGTCCGAGCAAATGGGCGTCCGAGCCATCGCCCGGCGCTTGGGGCTAGCCAGGAACACGGTGCGGGCGGCGTTGAGGAGCGACACGCCGCCGGCGTACCGACGACAGGGGACGGGCTCGGCTGTCGACGCCTACGAGGTGGAGATACGCCGCTTGCTGTCGGTCGCCCACGACATGCCGGCCACGGTGATCGCCGAACGGGTCGGGTGGCAGCGGGGGATGAGCGTGTTCAGGGAGCGGGTAGCCGAGCTGCGCCCGCTCTACGTGCCGCTCCAGGCCTTCGGCCGGACGAGCTACAGGCCGGGCGAGCTCGCCCAGTGGGACCTCTGGGAGCCACCGGTGGACATCCCGCTCGGTTATGGCCAGGCGGCGCGGCTGCAGGTGCTGGTCGGTGTGGCGTGCTTCAGCCGCTACATCCTGGCGGAGCTGATCGGCACCAAGTCGAGCGAGGACGTGCTGTGCGGGCACCTACGCCTCGTCGTAGAGCTCGGGGCGGTGCCGAAAAAAGGCGTCTACGACGGGGAGCCGGCCATCTCCTCCAGGAGGCGGGGCCAGGTCGTCTACACCGACGCCTACCTCCGCCTGAAAGGGGGCCTCGGCATGGGCTCGATCGTCTTGGCCAAGGGCCACCCCGAACGCAAGGGGGTCGTCGAGCGGGCCAACGAGTACCTGGAGACGAGCTTCCTGCCCGGCCGGCGCTTCTCGTCCCCGGCCGACTTCAACGCCCAGCTCTCCGAGTGGCTGGCCGAGCGGGCCAACGTGAGGGTGCACGAGACGACCCGCGCCCGCCCGGTCGACCTCTTGGCCGAGGACAAAGCCGCCATGGGCGCCCTGCCCCCGGTCCTGCCCGACGTGGCCTTCCACCACGACCTCCGCCTGCCTGCTGACCACTGGGTGAGCTACTCGGGGGCGGACTACTCGGTGCACCCGAAAGCGGTGGGCCGGCGCGTGCACGTGCGCTCCGACGGGAGGGAACTGGTCGTCACCTGCGGCACCGAAGTGGTGGCGCGCCACGGGCGCACTTTCGCCAAAGGCGTCAATGTCACCGACCCCGCCCACGACCAAGCCCGCAAGGTGCTCATGGGGCGCCGGCCGGCCGACTTCGGCGGTGCGGGGGGCCTGGGAGGCCAAGACGAGGTAGAGACGAGGGACCTCGCAAGCTACGACCGCGCCTTGGGGGTAAGCGCATGAACGCCACGGCCGACATCGCCTACCTATGCCGCCAGCTGAAAGCCCCGACGCTCGCCCAGGGCGTCGAGCGCCTGGCCGGGCGGGCGAGGGAGGAAGGCTGGTCCCACGAGGAGTTCCTAGCGGCGTGCCTCGAGCGCGAGGTGACGGCCCGGGCTTCGCACGGAGGGCAGAGCCGGGTGAAAGCTGCCAGGTTCCCAGCCCACAAGACCTTGGAGGAGTTCGACTTCGACGCCCAGCGCTCGGTGAAGAGGGAGCTGGTCGCCCACTTGGGCCAGCTGGACTTCGTCGCCGAGCGCGCCAATGTCGTGTTCTTGGGCCCGCCTGGCACCGGCAAAACTCACTTGTCGATAGCGCTTGGCATAAAAGCCGCTCTGGCCGGCTACCGGGTCGCCTTCGCGACCGCGGCCGAGTGGGTGGCCCGCCTGCAGGCAGCCCACGACCAAGGGC
>JAJYMM010000033.1 GCA_021787035.1 Actinomycetes bacterium | reverse complement strand
GCGCCGTTGCTCGGGCCACCGGGGCCGCCATCGCGCTCGCCCCGGGCAGGGCCAGCGTGAGCGCCGCGCACGAGGCGGCGCCTGCCACGAGCAGACGACGAAGCCTTCGAGAGAACACGCCCCCACCTTTGGACAGCAACTGAGCCACCTGGCCCAGGCTCTGTAACCTACCGGCCACGCCCAGCGTTGGGTAGTGGGTCAGTTTGGTCGTCAAGTCGGGTGGGCGTCGGCTGCCGGTTCCCGTAGGCTGGTGATATGCCCAAGCGGTCAAGCAAGCCCCGTGACCTCAACTCGATGGCCGCGGCCATCGTCGCGCAGAGCACCGACCCCGACGACAAGGGCGACGACCCCTACGAGGGGAAGAACCCGGCGGCGGTCGAGCTGGGGCGCCTGGGGGGCAAGAAGGGCGGCAGGGCCAGAGCCGAGAAGATGAGCCAAAAGGAGAGGTCGGCGATTGCTCGACGAGCAGCGCAAGCGCGGTGGGCTAGGCGGGATGCGGCCCACCCGGGCGATAGCTTGCCTTGAGCGATTCGTATATGGGGCCTCGGATCTGGACCCAGTAGAGCGCCCAGAGTCGCCATATGCACTCCCACTCCCAAGAATTTGGGTCCACGCTGACGACGGGCAATCCAAGCGCATGGAGTTCACTCGGTCCCAGCGTGGTCGCGTGGGTAGTGGTCTCTTCTTGAAGCGCCTTCAGAAGATTCCAGGGCTCCCAGCATGGCGCTGGGTGAATTCGGCGTGAAACCCTTGTAATGTAAGGGGGAAATCCACCAGTAGCGGTTCCCGATGTGAGAGAATGAATGCGTGAGCATGCTGGATCTCCTCGCCAGTGCCGGGCTGGTTCCCGTGCGCAGAGGACAGCCACTTCCTGTGCATCCGGGCGGTTCGGTGCGGATCGGCCCGGCGGCGTCGCTCCTCGAGACCAGCGACGGTGGGGTCGTGTCGCTCTGGGGCATGGTCTCGGCTTGCTGGGATGAAGGCGATGTCGTCGGACGGCGCCTCGCTGCGGTCACCTTGGTGGCGACCGGCGCCGCTACCCAGGGCGAGGTGGCAACGGCCTTCGGCGTCGACGACGCGACGCTTCGGCGCTGGAGTCGTGCCTGGGAACGAGAAGGCACAGATGGCCTGCGTCCCGACAAGCGCGGACCGAAGCGTGCCTCGAAGCTCACCGACGATCTCGCAGAGACGATCCGGGGCCTTCGTAGAGACGGCAAGACCCTGGCGGCGATCGCCGAGGCGAGCGGCGTCTCGACCGACACCGTGCGCCGGGCCATCGCAGGCGAGCCATCGCCCAGCCATCGCCCAGCCACGAGCAGCGACCTCGTCCCCCTCGCCCGGCCGAAGCGCCGAGACGCCGAGCGGGCCCTCGCCCACGCTGGGCTGCTCCAAGGAGCCGAGCCGGTCATCTGCGAGGGGGCGAGCCTCCCCTCGTCCGGTGCGCTCTTGATCCTGCCTGCGCTCGGCGTCACGGGCCTGCTCGACGCGGCACGCGCCGTCTACGGGCTGCCGCGAGCTGCTTTCTACTCCCTGCGCTCACTTCTGCTCACCCTCGTGTTCTCTTGCCTGCTCGGCGAGCCGAGGGTCGAGGGGCTGAGCCGGGTGGACCCGGTCGCGATCGGGCGGCTGATCGGGCTCGACCGGGCGCCCGAGGTCGGCACGATGCGCCGTCGCATGGAGGCACTGTGCTCGTTGCGCCGGGCAGGGGACCTGTTCGGTGCCCTCGCTCGCCACCACGCAGAGGCCCACCCCGAGGCCATGGGCATCTTGTACGTCGATGGGCACGTGCGCGCCTACCACGGCGGGTCGGACCTGCCCCGTGCGCACCTTGCCCGAGCCCGCATAGCTATGGCCGCGACCACCGACACCTGGCTCGCCGACGCGAGTGGCGACGCGGTGCTCGTGTGGTCCTCACCGCCGGGTGCGGCCCTCACCGGCGAGCTGAAGGAGGCCGCCCGGGTCGTCCGGGACCTGCTCGGCGAAGACGCCCACCCGACGATCGCCTTCGACCGGGGGGGCTGGAGCCCGGCCTGCTTCGCCGAGCTCCAACGCCTGGGCTTCGACATCTTGACCTACAAGAAAGGCCCGCTCGCACCCGAGCCGAAGAGCGCCTTTGTCGCCTACGAGGTACAAGACCGCTTCAGACATGCCGAGGAGTACTGGCTGGCCGACCGCAACGTGCGGGTCCCCTATGACGGCGGACGGCGCTACTTCGCTTGCCGGCAGGTGACGAGGCGGGACCCCGCGAGCGGGCACCAGACCCAGATCCTCGCCACGCGCCGCGACGTGCCCACCCCCGAGATCGCCACCTCCATGTTCGGCCGGTGGCGGGAGGAGAACCTGTTCCGCTTCATGCGCCCGAGGGGCCTCGACGCGATGGACTCCTACGCGAAGCTCCCCGACGACCCCGAACGCCTCGTCCCGAACCGGGCAAAGGCCAAAGCCAAGGCCGAGCTGAAGAAGGCGAGGGCGACCCTCGCCACCGCAGAGGCCGCCGAGGGCCGCGTCGCCCTTCGAGGAGACGGGGCGGGCTCGGCCGAGCTCCGCTCCGCCTATGCCCAAGCGAAGAAGGCCGTCGAGGAGATGGAGGCCGCCTACCGGGCCATCCCGGCCAAGGTCCCCCTCGCAGAAGCCCGCCCAGAGGCCGTTCGCCTCGACGACGAGCGCAAACGCATCCACGACGCGATTCGCATGGCGACCTGGAACGCCGAGTCCACGCTCGCGCGCGCCCTCGGGCCCCATTACGCGAGGGCTGAGGACGAGGCCCACAGCCTGATCGCCGAGGCGTTCAGGGCATCGGCGGACCTCGAGATCACCGGCAACAAGCTCCATGTCCGGCTCGACCCGCTCTCCGCACCGCGGCGCAGCCGAGCCATCGCGGCACTGTGCACCGAGCTCACCGCTACAAAGACGCTCTACCCGGGCACGAAGCTACAACTCGTCTTCAGCGTGAAGGGCTACTGAGCCGAGGTTCTCGCCGAGCGGGCAGACAAGCAGACCTTCGCTCAGCAATTCTGCCACCATGCTGGGAGCCCTGGA
>JAJYMM010000224.1 GCA_021787035.1 Actinomycetes bacterium | reverse complement strand
GGGCTCAACATGGAGCTGGCGTTCTCGGCCCTGCGCACCTTCGCCCGCAACCACAACCAGCCCCTCGTGGACGTGGCGAGAGCGGTTATCGACGGCTCCCTGGCCCCGTCTGTGCTGCGCGCCGAGCCGAGCCTGTGAATATCTAGCAGCGGCCGTGAGACCATGGATCATCGGCTTGCACCCTTTTCGCTTCAATGCCGGCGCCGAACGGCCGCTTCGCCAGACATGCTGCGGGATTGGCCTGCGCAATGGGACTGTGGCAGGCGAGGCCTAATCAATTAATCGTGCTCGTCGACCTCCACCGGAGGGAGGTCACGCACCTCGTCCTTGGTGAGATTGAGCCGGACGCCATCGTTGACGTCTTTGACGGCGCCTATCGGGATCACCACCCGCTTTTGGCCCCAGAGGTGGCCCTCGTCGAGCATGACGTGGGTGACGCAATGGTCGCCGGGGTGGACAACCAGTCCCCGCACTCGCCCGATGGCGCCATCGGTGGCAAATACGTGGTCGCCCCGACGCACCTCGACTTCCCCCACGGGCACACGGTCATTGGTTATGACCCTGGCTGCACTGACGCCCATGCCCAGGTTGCCCATGCCGCCAATGCCCATGCCGCCAATGCCCATGCCGCCAATGCCCATGCCGCCAATGCCCATGCCGCGTGATCCCATGCCCAGGCCGTAGTAGGGCCATGAGAACATTTGGTCCTGGCCATACCCGGAGCTGCTGTGCCCACCCGGGATGAACTGCGTCTCTTCTGCTTCTTCGAGCTTCTCGAACTCGGCCTTGTTACAGGACAGCCTGATGCCGTTGGTCGTCGAGGTGGCGAGGTTGATCGGTACGAGCCGGCCCCTTTCCCGGCCGTGCTTCGGTTCGACCACAAGGTGGGTCAGGGCGCGAGCAACGGGGTCGACGACCACGCGTCTCAGTTCGCCACAGGCACCATCAAGGCAAGAAACCTCGCTACCGATCGTGAAATCTGTCTCTCCGGTCATGATTGACTTCCTTTCACCGCTCATAGAGCCAACTTGATTGCTTCGAAAGCATTGCTCACTTGGGATGCGTGACGCACCAACACCACCCTTGGTAGGCACATTTCGGCAACCTGCGCTACCGGGGCCCGGAGCAACGCCTGGAAACCTTGACAGTACCAGCTAACAGCCCTGTCCCGGTGGCAGTGCGGCCTGACCGGGCCCCTCTGGACAGGCCTCAGGCGACGATGTTGCCCCGGGCACGGCACCGGCCGGCTGAGCGGAGTGGCGCACCAGTGGGCACAACGGCCTTGCGTCGGCCACGGCACGCCTGAGATCGTCTCTTCGCCCAGCTGTTTGCCGGTCGCCGGGCACCCAACGACAGGTAGGCACCCGCGCATAGGGGAATGAGTCGCCAGAAATTGACCAACCCGTGCCCGATCACGGCGAAAATGGCCCCGCCGCGCGTCTCGCCGAAGCCGACCAAAGCTGGGCACGTTCATAACCGGCCTCACTTCGGTCTGGCAGGCTGACATCTAGCCTCCAGCGAAGTCAGCCCATAGCTTTCGCCTAGCCGCCCGGCTTTCGGCGCTCAGCTCAGCTCAGGCGCCAACGGTGTTCCGCCCTCAGCCGTTGGTGCGCGGTCCTCGGCTAGCTGTACAAAGACCAGTTCACGGTCTTTGGCACGGTCTGGAACCCCAGTAATGGCGAGGAGCTCCGAGCCGTCGATGGTCTCGCGCTCCAGCAGCAACTCGATGACCCGGTCGAGTGTCTCTCGGTGGTCGCGGAGCAACTTGGTCGCCCGGGCCTCAGCTTGGCGCAATAGCCCGGCGACCTCTTGGTCGATGGAGCGCTGCGTCTCCTCGGCGTAAGGACGGCCGGCGAAGGGGTTATCGCGGCTCGGCCCTTCCGGGCCGTAGCCGACTGGGCCGACTTCGCTGGAAAGCCCCCACTCGCGGACCATTCGGGTGGCGAGGTCTGTTGCGCCAGCCAGGTCGTTGGCCCCTCCGCTCGAGGCCTCCCCCACGACGATGACCTCGGCCGCCCGGCCGCCCAGGCGCACCGCGAGCGAGTCGCTCAGGTAGCTCTTCGGGAAAAGGTGACGCTCGGACACGGGCAGTTGCTCGGTGACCCCGAGCGCGGCGCCGCGGGGCAGGATGGTGACCTTGGCTACCGGGTCGGCATGCTCGGAGAATACGGCGACCAGGGCATGGCCGGCCTCGTGGGCGGCGACAGAGCGCTTCTCCTCGGGGAGCAGCGCGTTGGAGGCGTCACGCCGGCCGATCAGGAGACGGTCCCGGGCAGCATCGAAGTCTGCCCGAGTGATGACGTCCCGTCGGGCCCGCACGGCGTTGATGGCCGCTTCGTTGACGAGGTTCGCGAGGTCGGCCCCCGAAAAGCCGGGGGTGCCTCGGGACACTGCGTCAAGGTCGACGTGGGGGGCGAACTTCTTGCCGCGGCCGTGGATGGCCAGGATGGCGGTGCGTTCAGACTGGTTGGGAAGGGGGATCTCAACCGTACGGTCGAAACGACCCGGGCGCAGGAGCGCCGTGTCGAGGATCTCGGCCCTGTTGGTGGCCGCCATGACAACCACACTCGCCCCAGGCTCGAAGCCGTCCATTTCCGACAGCAATTGATTGAGCGTTTGCTCGCGCTCGTCGTTGGACCCGAACCCGCCGGGGCCGCGCCGTCCCCCGATGGCATCGATCTCGTCGATGAAGATGATGGCTGGGGAGCGCTTACGGGCATCGGCGAAGAGGTCGCGAACCCTCGACGCGCCGACTCCGACGAACATTTCTACAAAGCCGGACCCAGACAGGGCGAAAAAGGGCACGCCCGCTTCGCCGGCGACGGCCCTGGCTAGCAGCGTCTTGCCAGTGCCAGGAGGGCCGACCATGAGCACGCCCTTGGGGCCGACCGCCCCGGCCGCGGCGTAGCGTTGAGGGTGCTTCAGGAAGTCCACCACCTCAATTACCTCGGCCTTGGAGCCCTGGTAGCCGGCGATATCGGAAAAGCGCGTCTCGGGCTTCTCTTCGTCGTACACTCTGGCCTTCGACCGGCCGATGCCCATGATCCCGCCGAGGCCTCCGCCAAGTTGCTTGCGGCTGCGACGGGCGATCCAGATAAAACCGCCGATGATGAGAACAACCCACAGGAAGGTCCCGATAAGGCCCACCAGCGATGTCGCGCTCTTGCTGGACCCTGTCACTTGGACCCTGTGCTCAAGGAGGAGCGGGCCAAGGGCGGTGTTGCCCAAGGCGATTGGGATCTGGGAGGTATAGGCGGCGCCGCCGTCGAGCTTGCCGCTGACCGCGCCCGTCGATGTGATCGTCGCCGTGGACACCTTGTTGGCAGCGACTGCGCTGACGAAGGCTGTGTACGTGAAGTTTTTGACCGGCGCATGCTTGGTGTCGACGCGCCAGAGGAAAAGACCAGCGATTACCAGCGAGAGCACCATGACCCAGGCCCGCCACCGTTGTGGCGGTGGGACGGCTATTGGGCCCCGCCCACTCGGTGCCGGGCGCGCGGCCGGGTTCGTCTGCCGCCCGGTCGCCCGGTGGCGCGTGCCGGCAGGGCGCCAAATTTCGAAAAATAATGTCAAACCGTTGATCGCGCCTCCAGGGGTACACAAACGACAGTGGGACGTCCCCTGCAGGGACCAGGCCGAGGTAACTAGAGCTTACTCCCTATGCCTACGCTTTGGGCGACCTCGGTTGTGCAGAGCTCCGGCTGGCGTCGATCTGCCTGGCACCCCATGAGGGTGGGGGCCACTTCACAGCGTCGGAGCTGACGACCAAAAGAGGGCCGAGGGCCGTCCTTTGGCTTGAGCCCAGGCGCACTTGAGCCCAGGCGCCGTAGCTCGGCCCCCGAATGAGGACCGCAGGACCGGATAACCCCATTGCTAGCTGCCACACTGTGGTCCGCCCCCGCGATCGGTGACCGTGACAACGGCTGGTGTCGCGCAGCTCGCGCTACGCCTTGGCCGACGACCGGCGAAACGGCTCGAAGAACGGGCCGCCGCCAGCGTTGCAGGTGCCCACGTCCTGCATTGCGGCGCGAGCCCTGCATTGCGGCGCGAGCCGGGGCGGCGCGAGCCGGGGCGGCGCGACAGTCCTTGCCCGGAGCTCCCAAAACGACTGGCCGTGCCTGACAGGAGAGGTTTGCAAACAATGGTGCAAACTGGTCCGGATGGCTGGCCTCCCCGCGTCTTAACTGGTACGCTTAACGCCCGGGACCATAGGGCTAAACAAAAAGTGCGTACAAGTTACTAGCCGGCTCGGGCAGGAGAGCGCTGGCGTACGCCAGGCTCACACCAGGCCAAGTGAGGGGGCACCTGCGGACGGTCGGACCTGGTGGTGGTCGAACGCCGCCCCGTGTGAAAGGTCTGCCTACCGCGTGGGAGCCTCCCCGACGCCGGCATTAGCAGGTTCACCACTGATAACCAAGAAATGCAGGGAGGAGATACCAAATGCGGAAATCACCGAACGCCACCCACCGCCCGTTCGTCGTCGCCTGTTTGGCGACCGGCACACTCTTGTCGCTCTCGGTCTATGGAGGGACAGCCCGCGCGGCCGCCGCACCTAAGCGAGAAGCGTCGGGCCAGACCCTCGAGGTCCTAGACGGCGCGCCGTCGGGGGCCAACTCACAGGACCTGAAGGACTACTACAACTACTTGGCGACGAGGTTCAAGAAAGCCACCGGGGCGACGCTCACGTGGGACTACTACGCGAGCTCCTCGGAGGAGACTTCCGACATCGAGACGGCCACCATCTCGGGAAGCGGGCCCGACGTCATCTCCTATGGCACCTCGTTCGTCGGCACGCTCTGGGCTACGGGGGACTTCGCGCCGTTGGCACCTGGCCAGTGGGCACAGCTCGGGGGTGAGGGGTCGTTTGTCAAGTCGGAGCTCGCGGACTCGGGCCTAAAGCCCTCCGAGTACATAGGGGTCCCTTACGACGCCAACCCTTACGTGCTCGCGTACAACACTAAGTACTTCCAAGAGGCGGGGATCCCTTCGCCGCCCAAGTCGTGGGGCCAGCTCGTGGCCGACGCCCAGAAGATCCAGGCCAAGGTGAAAGGCGTCTACGGAGTGGGCATCGACCCCGAGGACGCTTACGACCCCTGGAAGAACGTCTTCTTTTACGACGCGGACCTCGGGGGCGCCAAGCCGTGGGAGTGGATCAACCCGGCTGGCACGAAGGTGGACCTCACCACCCCGCAAATGGAACAGGCCGTCAAGTTTTACTTCGCCCTGGAGAACCAGTTCCACGTAGCCCCGCCACAGTCGGTCACTTGGAACAGCTCGGACCTGAAGTCAGCGTTCACGGGCGGCAAGGTGGCCATGGTCATCCTCGCCGAGTACGACTACGAAGTACTCCAAAAGGGCACGCCGCTACAGGGCCATCTCGGCTTCGCTCCCTTGCCAACGGTCCCTTATGGGGACACGGCGATGCCGCCCAACGGTATCCCCGTGTCGACGATCACGAGCGGCGAGTACTGGGCAGTGCCGAAGTACGCTTCCAAGTTGGGCAACCTCGCCCTGGATTTCGAGAAGATCAGCCTCACGCCCCAGGCCCAGCTTGAAGACTTCAAGCTGCTCGGCGAGATGCCGGTCACCGAGGGGGGGATAAAGGCCGTCGAGGCCTACGACAAGAACATCGTTCCTTTCGTGAAGTCGGAGGAGGACGCCATAGCGACGTCGATAGCCCCGGTGTGGTCCTACGTCGAGACCGGCCTTTTGACGGCCCTCCACAACATCGGCAGCTACCTGGTGACGCACGGCGGCAAGTGGGACAGCGCGTACGCGGCCGCGCAACTGAAACAGGCGCAGGGAGCGGCACAGATCCACGCCACCGGGTTCCCACCGGCCAAGTCGTAGAGGCCCAATCGGGACCCGCGGGTGCCATTAGCCGGCCCCCGCCGCCAAGGGGCCGCGTTTGCCGGGAAGGAGGCACATGAGGACAACCTTGGGACCGCGCGGACTTGGCCGAAGGCACCCTGAGGCCCGCTCGGAGGCTGGAGGGGTACTCCGGCCGAGGCCAGCCCGATGAGCGCGGCTGCAGAGACGCGGGCGCCGGCGCCCCGCACGCCGGCGCCGGCGCCGCCAACCCGTCGTCCCGGCCGGAGGTACCGAGCCGGGAGATGGGTCGTACGCAACTGGCGCGACAAGCCGCTTTGGATGCTGTTGCCGGCGACGCTTGCGCTGCTTCTCTTCGGGATCACCCCAGCTCTCCTCACAATCTGGCTCAGCCTGCTCAACCTGACAGTGAGCACGCTCAGGGAGTGGCTCGAGGCCCCTTTCTACGGCGTGCACAACTTCATCGACGCCTTCACCGAGCCGAGCAGCCTCGGGGTGACACTTGGCTGGTCGATATTCCTGTCGCTCTCGTTCTCGTTGCTCACCACGGTGATAACCACACCGATCGGAATCGCGGCCGCCCTGTCCGTCCACAACCGCTTCAAGGCCCGAGGCTTGGTGCGGGCTGTGTACCTGGTGCCCTACATCATCCCGGGCTTCGTCACCGCCCTGACGGCCCGCGTCGTGTTCTTGAACGGCAGTGGCCTGGTGGACAAGATCCTGGGTGGGCTCGGGATCACCAACGGCCAGACCTACTGGCTGATCGGCCCCCACGCCTACTGGGCCATGCAGCTGACCGAACTATGGGCGAGTTGGCCCTTCATCTACTTGATGGCGCTTGCCGGCCTGCAGGCGGTCCCCGACGAGCAGTTGGAGGCGTCTGCGATCGACGGCGCCGGCAAGTACGGACGCCTGCGTTATGTGGTGATGCCCCAGCTCTCAGGCGTGATCAAGCTCGGGATGCTGCTCGCGACGCTTTACCACTTCGGCAATTTCACGCTCGCGTTCGTGATGTTCGGGTCACCGCCTCCAGCCGGTGCCGAGGTGCTCCCCATCGCCACGTATTACAACGCGTTCGACTTCTTCAACTTCGGCTTGGCCGCGGCCATCGCCGTCATCACAATGGTGATCTTGATAATCCCGGGCTACGTCTACCTTCGCTCCACGCGCCTCACCGGGCGGGTGTACTAACCGTGGCCGCACAACCCGTGACAGCCGGGCTCGGAAGAGCTACCCCCAAGAGACATCCGCTGCGCGACGAGCCAAAGCTCCTCCTCCCGAGATGGTTGCGCCGGCTCATCATCGTGGTGCTACTCATCGTCGTGATGATCCCAGTTGGCTACATGGTTCTCATGTCGTTCACGCCCAATCAGGACGTGGCGCTCGGCACTATCTCGGTCGGGGTCCTGGGCTTCCAGAACTACCTCGACATGTGGTCGGCGGCACCACTCGCGGCCGGCCTCCTGCACACGGTCATCATCGCCGGCTCCGCTGCCGCGGCATCGGTGGTGGTCGCCCTGCTGGCCGCCTACCCCCTGACCAGGTTCGAGTTCAAGGGGCGTCGCTCCTACCTGTACACGCTCGTGGCGCTGCAGACAGTGCCCGGGACGACCTCGGTGCTGCCGCTCTTCGCCGTGCTCTCGTGGATCCAGACGACACTGTCGGTGACCTTTATCGGGACGTACTGGCCGATCATCCTCACTTACATGACCTTTGGCGTCCCCTTGTCCACCTGGCTGCTCGTGGCCTACTTGCGCACGGTGCCCCGCCAACTCGAGGAGGCGGCGCTGGTGGACGGCTGCAGCCCGCTCGGGGCGTTGCGGCGCATCGTGGTGCCGATGGCCGTGCCTGCGATGGCCGTGGCCTTCCTATTCGCGTTCCTGGTCGGTTGGAACGACGTCCTTTTCGCCAGCGTGTTCACCAACCAGCACACCCAGACGCTCGCCATTGCGCTCGAGCGCTTCTCCTCCACCAATGCGATCGCCGGGGCTCCCGTCTACGGCGAGCTCATGTCTGCAGCCGTGGTGAGCTCGGTGCCGGTCGTGGTGATCTACTTGGTGTGCCAGCGTTACCTGGTCAGTGGGCTCGCAGTCGGGTCTCTTGCTGGGTAACTGGGGAGCTGGCTGCAGGGTGACCTGGCGGTCAGCCCCCAATTGACCGTGGTAGGTGCCGGGGTACTATAGCGGGTAGCCGCTCAGGGCAACTGGGCCGGCCATCAGCTTATTGCGCGGGCGGCCCGGGAGGGCCCGAGGGCGGAGGCGGTCCGAAGGGTGGGATGACGCAATGGGGCACGTGCCCGGGGACCTCTCCTGCACTGGTGACCGTGACGTCCATACCTGCGGGGATGATGTTCGAATCGTCCACGCGCGCTTGGACGTAGGCGTTTTGACTGCTCTGGGTCGTATTGTCCAGGATCACATGGGCAAGCTCTATCTGCAGCGGCTCGCTGGCGCTGTAACCCTCGAACAATGAGGACGTGGGGGAGGGGCTGCCAGTAGCCCGGAGCCCGTCAACGACGATGTCTTGGAATATCGGGATGTACTGCGTGCTCGTCGAACTCGAGTAGTGCGGCGTGAAAAAAAGCGGGTGCTCGACCCCCGTCATGCACACCTGCTCATAGGTGACGAGGTGGACAACGCCCCCGTGGCCCGGCTCACTTTTGATCCGGATGCCGTTGTCATCAGTCGACTGGTTGCCGAAACTGTCGTAGCCATCGAGGCTCACATCCCGCACGAGGATGTTGGACAGGCCGCCGGCGGTAGGGCTGCCGATAGAAATGCCATGAGTGCCGTAGCAGTGGACGTCCTCGACGGTCGCGTTTTCCGTGGGTGTACCTGGATCCGATGTGAAGGCGACGCAGTCGTCGCCGTCTTGCACCATGTCGTGGGCGATGACGACGTCCGTCTCGTTCTTCGGGTCGATGCCGTCGGTGTTGCGAGCGCCGACTGCCGGCGTGTCGATCTCGATGCCCCAGACCGTAAGGCCTGTCCCATTTTGGATGAGGATGTGGAAAAACGGTGAGTCGGTGAGGTCGACCTGGTAGATAGTGACATCGTTGACCCCGTAGCCGTTGATGAGCATCGGGTTGTTTTGCTTTCCGCCTGATTTGGCCTGCTCGCCGAGGGCCCACCACGACTCGTCGTATTCGCCATTGATGATGGTCGCCCAGCCGCGCCCGTCGATAGTGCCCAAGTTACCGTTTGGGGCACGAGTCCCGATCACCCCCGAGTTCGACCCGTCCATATTGATTAGCGCGTAGCAACCGTTGTCCTGGGAGGCTATATAGCCGCACTTCGCGACGTCGCCCGGCTTTTGGTAGTCCCCGGCGTTGCGCGACGCGTAAAGGGTCGCGCCGGCATCGACGAGGAGGTACTCGTCGCCCTTCACAAACAGCGGGCCCGAGAGGAAGGCGTTCGAAGCCCCGGTGGCAACCAGGTCAACCGCCTTGCCGCTGCCGGCGCATGCGTCGAGCGCAGCCTGGATCCGGGTCGTGTCCGGCGGCGCGGCCTCGACGGGACCCGGGAAGAGCCCGTTGCTCGTCGAGAGTCGTGCCTGCACCTGCTGGCAGACGGCCGGCACCGATGGTGGCGTCACCGGCAAGGGGGCTCCTGTAGCGGTCGGCAAGCCGAACGGGGGACCGCCCGGGGCAGGGGACGGCGTGACGTCCGCGGCCGCAGGCGAGGCCCCGGCCAAGAACGAGCCGACCAACACCCCCACCGAGAGAAAGCAACACGAATGAGCCCGTTTCATCACCGAACCCCTTTCCCCATGGGGCTAGACGACCACCTGGAAGCCACGCTGACGCCGACTGTGGTGGCGGGCGAGCAACTGTGCGCTATAAGAACTCCTGGCTTCCACGCCTGGTGCCAGCACCGTTCGTTACAATGTTTACAATTTTTGAAGCGATTCCAGCGACCCTATTATAAGGTGGGCGGGCGCCTACGTCAAGAGGTTTGGCCGCGTGGGTACAACGCTGGCGCTGCAGAATGCAAACAATGATTGCAGACAATGCCTTGGCAGCGTGAGCCGGACCTCACGCTCCTGGACGGGCGGCCGGGGGCGGATCTGGCGCAGCGCCACGGTGTGCTGCCTTGCTAGGCCAACCTCGACACGGCCAGACCCCTTAAGGCGAGCGGCTTTATCCTGCTCCTCGGGCACTACGTCCGGCCTTTCGGGACGCCTGACAACCTTGATGCCTTCCAAGCGGCCCTGCGCTCGCACCTCCCGTACGCCACCTTCACGGCCAACCCGCTTCGACCCGGTGCCGACCGACGCTCAGTGGTGAGCCGAACGCCAGTTTCGTTGCGCCACAGCCTTCCGCGCCCTCGCTTGCTGGAGCTTCCCAGCTCGGACCTCGGCATCGAGGTCGGCCCAAGCTCGGTTCGCCGCTCGCCTGCCGGTGGGGATGACCGTCCCGTTGACCTGACGCTTCGTGACAGGGTCGCGTACTCTGAGTTTCCAGTGACCCGACGACACCTGCTTCAACGACCCCGCACGCGGGCATGGCGCTTGGGTCTGCCCAACTGGGCCATGGCGATGTTCCGATCGCGGGTCTAGCCGAGCTTCAGTCCAAATTGAGTCTACTTGGCGAGGAGGTTGTCGAGAGAACTTAGATAGACCCAGGAAGACCTTAGTTGGGCGCGTGGTGAAATCGGTAGACACAGCGGGCTTAAACCCTGCCGCCTTAGAGCATGAGGGTTCGACCCCCTCCGCGCCCACGTGGTTTTGGCCACAACCATGCAGGTCAGAGGCTTATTAGGACGTCCTAGTAACGCCCGGCGGCGCGTATGGGGCGCGGGAGATCTGGGCAATAACGGTCAGTCCCGGTCCCTTGCGGTTACCAAAGATGCGCTACGGGATAAACATTCGTGACGCTTGGTGGCGATTTGATGCGGAGATTCGATTGCTTGGTTACCACTCTTGGTGGTCAGCGAGCGCGCCCGAGACCAACCCCGCCGCCGGCCGTCCATGGCCGTCGGTGGGGGCGGTAGAGACACGAGCCATGGACGGCTGGCCGCAACGGGTGCCCTGGGTGAACTGCTCGTCCGGGTCCGGCACCGATGAGCGTTATTTATGAGCCTTGGCCACGTCGTGCGTGTCCGCAAACCGTCGTTTCGGGCGGCTCAACCAGACGTCGGCAAGCGCGAAGGACAAGCGCCGATCGGGCAATATACGACTCCGAGGTCAGCGCGCTCGACGACTTGTGAGGCCCGCCGGTACTCGGTGGCTGCCTCCGTGAGCGCCCGGGCTGCTTGGCCGGCCCTGTTGTGCGCCGAGCGGCCGGTGCCGGAGCGGAGGTCGGCCGCGTCCTGCTCGACCACACGCAACTGGTGCCGCACATGGTCGAGCTCGGCTGAGCGGTCAGGTGGTAACGAGCTCCGCAGCTCCTGGCGTTCGAGGTACATCTCGGGGAGCGTCGGCCTGCGGTCGTTGTCGAGGGCCCAGGCCTGGCGGAGCTCCTGTCCCCACGCCCAGGCCAGCTGCCCGGCTGCCTGGCCGAGATCGGGGGCGACGACAAAGACGTGGCTCTGCCCCGTGGCCCTGCTCATGGCGACGTAAGCGAGCTCCCTGCCTCCCCCGTCCTCCAAAGCGTAGGTGGAGTGTGATCAGGGACCGGCTCTATGCCGAAGATCCGGCAATGGCCGAGAGGGTCGCTGCCATTAGGGCCAGGGAGGCTTCCGAGCTGTCCAACGCGGAGGCTTGGGAGATCGAGCTTCAAGCGGAGCCGGTGGGGAACATCCCCTCGGACGAAAGCCTCCGTAAAGAGCTGGCGGAAGCCGTGCGCGACGGGGCTGAAGTGCTGGATGCGGACATAGACGTGCACGTGGAGAACCCCAAGCTTGTGTTGCTGGCAGTGTTGGTGCTCGCCGTCGTCGGCCTCACAGAGTCGTCCAAGCGCTTTGCGCAGGGCAGGCAAGAGAGCGGATGCGCTGCGGCTGCGGCTCGAAGACTACGGCGCTGTGGTGCAGCAGACCATCCGTCGGGCCGCTTGAGCTCAGGGCCTCGGGGCCCAGCCGTGGCTGTAGCCGCATGTGAGCCTACCGAAAGCCCAACTGACACCATCAAACACTGAGAGCGGTCACCACCGAGACCGGGCGTCCAAGCGGGAACAACGCGGCAAATAGCTTCGCTTTTAGGCTGGGAACTACGTGAGCGAAACCCAGCGGAATGCGTCCGTGGGGCGCGTCCGGGGCGCGAGAAGGCGCGAAACCATGGCCCGCAGAGGGCATCAACGGTCTCTATCGGTCAAGTGGAAGTGGCGTCTGAGCTGCGGAAACATATCCCCACCAAGTAGGTCAGGACTGGGGTCACGAGGGTTCGACCCCCTCCGCTCCCACCACGCTTTTTTGAGGCAAACCGGCTGATCAGCCGCTTGGGTAACCTAGCGGGCAGGTGCAATGGCGTGGACGTTCGCGACGACCTCCGCCACCTGGTCAAGCATGGGTTCGTCCCAAGGTCGTCTCGGGCCGAGCATGACGTGGTCGATCCCAAGTTCGGCCAGTTCGACCAAATGAGCGAGAAAAGCAGCCCGGTCCCCCTCCGGGTCGAAGAAAGTCGAAACGGTTTTCTCGATAGTCGCGTAGTCTCGGCCGGCGTCGTCGCAGTGGGACCGGAGCACTTCGAGCTTGTGCTTCAAATCGTCGGCAAAACGGGTGCCTGGTAGGTCGAAAAGGTTGCACATGTCGGCGTAACGGGCGACCAGCCGCAAGGTCTTGCGTTCCCCGCTTCCAGCGATCAGCACCGGCGGGTGGGGACGTTGCAAAGCGTTGGGAGAGTTGAGCGGCCGGAGCAGCTGGTAGTGCCGCCCCTCGTATGGCGACTCGTCCCCTCTCCACATGTGCAGCGCGATCTCCACGACCTCTTCGAGCCTCTCGAAGCGTTCCGCCAGCGAGGGGAACGGTATCCCCAGCCCAGAGGCTTCGAAATCACGCGGCGAGCGCCCAGGGGGCAACTCGTTGAAAGGGGCGCCGGCGCCCACGCCGAAAATGACACGGCCACCGCTCAACACGTCGATAGACGTCACCGCCTTTATGAGGACACCGGGGTGCCTGTATGCCACGGATGTGACCATGGTGCCGAGCCGCACTCGCGCGGTCTCGGATGCCAGGAAGGAAAGGACGGAATAGGCTTCGAGGAGAGGCGCCTCTGGCGGTTGGCCCGAGATCGGGATCTGGAAGAAGTGGTCCATGGTCCACAGGCTGTCGAGGCCCGCCTCGTCGGCACGCCGCGCCAAGGTTGAAAGGAGCGGGCCTATGTCTGCCACATCGGTCCCCACCGGGAAGCCGCCCATCGAGATCCCAAGTTTCATAGCCCAATTGTTCGGTAGTCGGATGCCTGGCACCTAGGGCCCTGGTCGACCGTGGGACTGCCAGTACCACCCACAGGCTGACCGTCGAGGCGAAACTGGTGAGGTGAACGCTGATGACGAGTTGGGCACGTACATCAAGGCTTGGAGACAGAGGCTTCAACCCGGCGACGCCGGCCTGCCAGCGGGGTCGCCCCGGCGCGCCCGCGGCCTTCGCCGAGAGGAACTGGCTTCGTTGGCTGCAATCTCTGTCGACTACTTGGTTCGCCTCGAACAAGGCCGCGCCACCAAACCCTCGCCGCAGGTGCTCGCCGCACTGTCGCGCGCGCTTCGCCTGACGGCCGAAGAACGTGACCACCTCTACAGGGTCGCCGGACTGGCCCCTCCGAGGAAGTCCGCCATGGCCACCAATGTGTCGCCGAGCGTGCAACGACTGGTCGACAGGCTCGCGGACCTGCCCGTGGCCGTCTACGACCCGGCCTGGACGCTCATTACATGGAACGCCGCTTGGGCGGCGCTCATGGGCGACCCCTCGACCACGAGCGGGCGAGACAGGAACCTGATCTGGCGCACCTTTACGGGCAAGGCGACCCGGGTGCGAAAGAACGACGCAGAAGCAGAAGAGTTCCAGGCAAACGCGCTTGCCGACCTGCGGCGCACCTTGGGTGCCTACCCAGACGATTCGGGGCTCAGCCAGCTCGTCGATGACCTTCGACGCGCCAGCCCTCGCTTCTGCGAGCTATGGGCGAAGCGAGTGGTAAACACCACCCCTTCTGACCGCAAGACGGTCGATCATCCCGCCGTTGGCTCGATCACGCTCGACTGCGACGTCCTAACTGTCACCGGTTCGGATCTGAGGATCGTCGTGTACACCGCTGACCCGTCGAGCCCTGACGCCGACCGACTCCGTCTGGCCCAGGTCATCGGGCTCCAAGTGGTCGGGCGCTGAGTCATCGGGTTCCGGCGCCTAGCCACACACGAGATGGCCGACTGGAACCCACCGGCAGCCCAGACCTCAGGAACGGGATACGCACATCTCAGCTATGGCTTTGCCTGGAGCGCGTCCGCCGGCGGGGAAGGCGCGGGCGGCGATCGCAAAGAACCTCTGACGTCAACCGAGAGCCGGACAGCGTGGTAGCCGACCACGGTGGCGATGGCGAGGGCGACGGCCGGGTCGAGCCAGTACAGACCGTGCACGGCATAGATGACCCCGCCGGCGACGGCAACGCCCGCAGCGCCAGCCGCGTCGGCGATGGTGTCGAGCAGCACCGCACGCAAGTTGAGCACCATCGGGTTCCCCCCGTCTGAAGCCTCGGAACCCCGCGAGGCCGCCGAGCCCGCCGAGCACTCCTCGCCCCCCTCGTCCTCGCCAGCACCGCCAAGAACCAGCGCCACCGCAGTCATGGCGACCGCCGCCACCCCGCTCACAACCAGAACCGGGAGACCGCGCACCTCATCCACCCCACCCGCGAGCCGGTCTGCCGCCTCGGCTACGACGACGAAGCAAGCGGCGAGCAACCACCCGGCGTTGACTGCCGCAGCGACAGTGGCCGCCCTCAGGTTGCCCGCCGCGGGTCCTCGCCCCCCCGCCGGGCGCGGTCCTCGCCCCCCCGCCGGGCGCGGTCCTCGCCCCCCCGCCGGGCGCGGTCCTCGCCCCCCCGCCGGGCGCGAGAGGTGGACGGCAAACAAGGACAGACCAATCGCGCCAGCATCGGCCAAGTAATCGACGCCCTCGGCAAACACTCCGATCGAACGCGCCCTCAGTCCGACGCCGACTAGGGCGCCCACCAACGCAAGGTTGGCAGCCAGGGCCCCACGCAATCGGCCGACCTGGCCGAGCCGGCCCAATCGGCCCTCCCGCCGCCCGGAAAACCTCGGTGGCTCGCACATATCGTGCCCACAGCTCTCCTCCGCGGAGTTAGTCACCGGGGGGCGTCGGCCTCGTACACGGCAGCGGCAAAGCTTTCGAGGGCGGCTTCGCAACGAGCCACAGCCTCCGCCGTCTGCGGGCCTTGCCCCGCACCGAGCACGTCACGGGCCTGAACCTTCTCCAGCCACCGCTTTAGCTTCGCGAGGTCCTCGTCGTTCTCCTCGAGCTCGGCGTAGCTGAGGTGGCGGGCGCTCGTCTCTCGCTCGATCTCGGCCTCGAAGTCCCGGCATCGTGAGACGATCTCTGCGTACTCCTCGTCGCGGGCGCGGTTATAGGCCGCAACGGCCTGCGCGTGGCCAGCTATTACGGTGCAGCTCATGAGGTAACCGGTCCCGCCGAAGTTGGCGACCTCCCTTTGGAGCGCACGGAGCGCTCTCTCTGTTGGCGAGGAGGCGGGTAGAGCGGCGACGCCATCTTGGAGGTACACAGCGCCCAAGGCTTTCAGCCGGCGCCAGATCATGGCACGGGCACGAGCAGGCTCGACCGGCACCTTGTAGACGAGGAGCAGCCAGTTCCCGGGTTCACCCACGCAATAGAAACTACGAGGAAAAGAGGCGGGGAGATGCCGCTCGCCGTCGCCCCCCGTCGCGCACGTGACCTTGACACAGTCACGACCGATATATCCATAATGTCACGATAGTGACCTCCGATCTCGACCCCGCCCGTTCCAAGCTGCTGGCCCGAGGTCGCCACCTGGAGTTCGTCACCCTTGGCTGGAACGTCATTGGCGTCGTCGTCCTCGCCTCCAGCGCCATCGCAGCGCGCTCAGTAGCCCTCGCCGGGTTCGGCCTTGACAGCCTGATCGAGATAGTTGCCTCGACAGTCGTCCTCTGGGAGCTCGCGGACGTGGCGGAACAGCGCCGTCGAAAAGCAATGAAGTTGATCGGCATGGCCTTTACCGCTTTGGCCGTCTACCTGGCCCTTCAGAGCACCGTCGTCCTCGCAGCAGGCTTCCATCCCCGCCACAGCGTTGTTGGGATCATCTGGACGGGAGTGACCGCTTTGGCGATGTTCGTGCTAGCGGCCGGCAAGGCGCAAACCGGAGACGCCCTCGGGAACCCGGTGCTGCGCACGGAGGGGCGCGTCACCTTCATCGACGGCGTACTTGCCAGCGCGGTACTCGTGGGGCTCGTCCTAAACGCCGCGGCTGGCTTCTGGTGGGCAGACCCGGCGGCCGGCTACGTGCTTGTCTACTATGGAGCCCGCGAAGCTTACGCTGCGTTCGCCGGATAAGGCCGTAAGACCCCATGGGTAGGGAGCAGCACAGCACACAATGGGCGGTATGGGACACAAGAAAACGAACAAGGCAGCACTCGCCCTTGCCGGGGTCGGGTACATCATTGTTACTGCTTTCACATGGCGCGACATCCGGCGCCGGCCGTCGTCCGACATCAGGGGCGACAAACGAGTCTGGTTCGTCCTTACTGCACTCAATGCGGGAAACTCGGTCGCTTACTGGATCTGCGGGCGCCGTCGGCGCCGGACACCCCTAGCATCCTGAAGCTGCGGGGGTCATACTTGAGAGGTGGAGGAACCACGAACCCGGACGCTCGTGCTGCCTGACAGCCGCGGCGGAGACCGCTTCCTCCGGGTCACCTGGCACCCTGCGACGTCAACGGTGGTTTTCAGCCACTGGACAGGCTCCATTTGCACCGCCTCAACCCCGGTCACCTTGGGCGATGCTTCGAGGCTAGTGGAGCTATTTGTAGGCGCCCTCCGTTCCTTGGCCAAAGAGGCAATTTCAGGTCAGGGTGCCCCCGCTCAGGGCAACGACGGGGCGGCTGCGAGCCTCCTTCGCCGCCTACGACGGGGGGCAACTTCCGTCACCGACCTGTCGCACCGGCTCCGGGTCGACTGGGACCGGCGGGCGACCCGATAAGGCCAACAGCGTTACAGCGGGCACCAGCTGCCATTGGGCCGTCGTAACCTGCGGGTGGCCTACAACTGCAGGCGCGATAAATGATCTAGGAACCTGGCGCCAAAAGGCGATCGCGATCGCGATCGCGGCCCGAGGCCGGTCCCTTGATCGGGGCCGGCGAATCCCGTAGCACTTATGTCCCGAATCCAGAACATAAGTGCTACAACATATTCGGGCGCATCGGGGGTGGCGGCGAGGCCGGCGAGCTCGGGGGTGGCGGCGAGGCCGGCGAGCTCGGGGGTGGCGGCGAGGCCGGCGAGCTCGGGGGTGGCAGCGAGGC
>JAJYMM010000003.1 GCA_021787035.1 Actinomycetes bacterium | reverse complement strand
AGGCGATGGCTCAGCACGGCTTTGAAAAGACCCCCGCATACTGCCAGGAAGACCAGTAGCCCTTCCAGTTCGCTCGTCGTCACCCACGCGTTCCATCCGCTGGCTGGGCAACGGCTCACCGTGCTATATGAAAGGCGACTGGCCGGGATAGGGCACGTCTACATCTGCGATGCCGGCAGGCGTGGGACGCTGGCACTACCTGCGGACTTCACGGACCTGGCTCAAGAGCCAAGCCCCAGCGCCCTCCCTCTCGACGTGCGGGCGCTCGCTGAGCTGTCTGCACTGCTGCGGTCACTGCAGGGTCGTTGACATCTCCGAAGCGATCGGTCATGCTCTTGTGTGATGAGCACACACAAGGCCGCCGACGGCCTGAGCGAGCTCAGCGTGCGCCAGCTACGAGACCGGCGCCGGCGTGCTGCCCGGCGGGCCCCCGGCCTCGAAACGGTCGTCGCCGGCTCGCTGCAGAGCCAACGACGCCGTTGCGGAAAGGAGGGATGTCGATGCGCCAGGGGAGAGCTGCACGGGCCGTACCTGTACCTGTCGCTGCGAGTTGGCCGGCGGACCCAGATGGTCTATGTCCCGGCCGAACTGGCAGACGAGGTCGGCCAGGCGGTCGCCGCCAACTCCGAGGTCCAGGCTGCCCTGGCCGAGATCTCGGCCATCAACCTGGAACTGCTAAGACGCGGGAAGCTCGGTTGAAACGCGATGCCGCCGGACCACGAGGTCGTCATGGCGGTGGCCAACATGCTCGAGTCGGCAGTTCGGGCGAAGGACGGCGGCGGTGAACGGCGAGCACAAGATCTGCCAGCGCCATCGCGACAGGCTGGCCCTGGTCTACCTACGCCAGTCGACTCTTGCCCAGGTACGCGAGCATGCCGAGTCCACCATGCGCCAGTACGCGCTGGCCGACGCCGCTGTGGGCCTCGGCTGGGACCGCTCGCAGGTCGTGGTCCTGGACGGCGACCTGGGGCTGTCCGGCCGCAACAGCTGGGCCCGCCCCGACTTCAAGGAAGTTGTAGCCAGGGTATGCCAGGGCGAAGCCGGGCTGGTATTGGTCCTGGAAGCTTCCCGGCTGTCACGGAACTCGGCCGACTTTCAGCGGCTGCTGGAGTTCTGCCAGGTGACCGACACCCTCGTTGCCGACGCAGACGGCGTCTACGACCTTCGCGACTTCAACGACCAGCTTTTGCTCGGCTTCAAAGGGACAATGTCAGCTGTGGAGTTGCACATCCTCGCTCAGAGGTTGCAGGAGTCGAGGAAGGCGGCAGCCAGGCGAGGAGATCTGCGCCTGCCCCTGCCCATCGGCTACACCTACGACGCGGACGGCCAGGTCGTGATCGACCCCGACCAGGAGGTCCAAGCGGCAGTGGCGGACCTGTTCCGGGCATTCGAGGCGACCGGGAGCTGCACCGGGGTGGTCAAAGTGTTCGCCGACCGGCGTTTCCCGACTCACGGGCAAAGTTGGACCGGAGAAACCACTTGGATGCGGCTACGCCAGAGCCAGGCGCGAGCGATCATTCGTAACCCGACCTACGCTGGCGCCTATGTATCTGGTCGCACCAAGTGCCAACGCCAGATCGACCCCGACGGCAACATCCGTACCCACATCATCGAGCAGCCAACCCAGGACTGGGAAGTCGTGATCCGCGACCACCACCCCGGCTACATCAGCTGGGACACCTACCTGTCCAATCAACGCCAGCTTGCTTCCAACCGCTCCCAGGCTGGCGCCCGGCCTCCCCGCGAGGGCTCCGCCCTGCTGCAAGGAATCGCACTTTGCGGTGGTTGCGGAGGAGGGATGACAGTCGTCTACTCGAGCTCGGGTGCCTCTCATTACCGGTGCCACTCCAACCTCGACCAGACCAACACGCCAGGGTGCCGCTCGGTCAGCGCTGCACTGGTCGACCCGGTGGTCGAACGCCGTGTGCTGGAGGTCGTGACACCCGAACAGGTCGCTCTCGCGTTGGCCGCAGCCGACGAACTGGCCCAGCGCGAGGCTCGGGCCCTTCGGGCGTTCGAGCTACGGCTCGAACGCGCCCGCTACGAAGCTTCCCGCGCCGAGCGCGCCTATAACTTGTGCGAGCCCGAGAACCGCCTTGTGGCTCGCAGCCTCGAACAACGCTGGGAAGCAAGGCTTTCCGCTGTAGCCGAAGCCGAAACCGCCCTGGCGGAACAGAAAGCCAAACAACAGCCGCTACCAACTAAGGCCGAGCTGGCGAACGTGGCTGCGGACATGCAAAGACTGTGGAGCGAACCGACTACCTCACCAAAGGACCGCAAACGCGTGCTGCGGGCCCTCATCCGCGATGTGACCCTCACGTCCGACCCATCTGGTGACGAGGTCCGCGTGGGCATCCGGTGGCGTTCTGGTGCAAACGAGGGGCACACGGCCACCCGCACACGCATGCTCACCCACCCAGACGCAGTCGAGCTCATTCGACGCCGAAAGCTCGAGGGGATGCGAGACAGCGACATCGCCGCAGAGCTGAGCGCTCTCGGCTTGTGCACGGCGCGCGGCCATGCGTTCGGAAGACTGGATGTCCGCAATGTCCGCGCCTCCATCGGCCTGGCGCGTCCATCACCGCTCGAGCCCGGCGAGCTCACGGTCAAGCAAGTCGCCGAGCAACTCGGGGTCAAGCCGGGCACCGTCTATTACTGGTTGCGGATTGGCATACTGGCCTACCGCCAGCCGGCAACAGGCGCGGTCTGCATCCCCTTTTCCCCCGAGGTTGAGGCCGAACTTCGTGCCAGGCCGGCCGTCTCTCGTCAAGTAAACAGCAACTATAAGAAGTCACATGGAGGTGTAGTTTGATGGCCCTTTCGAGGGCGCCTGCAAAAACCTGGTCCGGGATCGATTCGAACGAAGCGGCATGCGCTGGACCCCCAAGATGGCCGAGGCCATGCTCAAGCTCCGAGCAGTGTACCTCTCAGGAGACTGGGACGTGTACTGGCAGTGGCACATCCAGCAAGACCAGCTACGGCTCTACCACAAGGACACGTGGCTACTCGACGCGAAGTAGCCACACCCTAATGAATTTCAACTTCATCTTGTG
>JAJYMM010000211.1 GCA_021787035.1 Actinomycetes bacterium | reverse complement strand
ACGCCTTGCCGTCTGGCCGGAAGGGAGGGCTCTTCGCTTGGTTAAGGTCTAAGCTAATCCTTAACCAAGCGAAGAGCCCCTCCCTCTCGGCCACATGGCGGGGTGTAACGGGGGGTTTTCGGTCTGACTATCCGGGGAGGATAGCGGGTTTCGGGTGAAGGCTGGGCGACGAGCCCCCAGCCCCTTGGCTGCCTCCCCCGTTGCGCTCACCCCCAGGGGTGAGCGCGTCGATTGCGAGCTGGCGAGCGTTCTCTGGTCAGCAGTCAGGCGACGCCGTGGTGCTGCCCTGGCAAGTCGCGTGAGGGTCCGCGAAAACGCCCTCCTGGCATGGGAAGATCGAGCTCGGCAGAACACGAAACCATGCACAGGAGGGCAGCTGGATGAAGCCTACACGGTCGCGCCAGGGAGAGAAGGGACAGAAGCGGCGGCTCCGGGAGAAGTTGGCGAGGGAAGCCGGCTCGGCCGAGCGGCGTCTGCACGACGCAGTAGCGCCGAACTTCTCTGGCCCGGTGCTCGGGCGGGCGAACGTCGTCTACGAGATGGCCGAGCGCACGAGGGGCACCGCGCACGGCGGCATGGGGCTTATCGCCCGCCTGGTGAAGGCGGTCGGCTTGGCCGAGGAGGTCGACTCGTCGCTCCAGCTCTTGAAGCTCCACCGGCCCTACCACGAGTCAGACCACGTGCTCAACCTGGCGTACAACGCATTGTGCGGCGGCCAGCGCCTGGACGACATAGAGCTGCGACGGCGTGACCAGGTGTTCTTGGACGGCATGGGGGCGGCCAGCCTGCCCGACCCTACGACAGCCGGGGACTTCTGCCGGCGTTTTGACGAGGGGAGCATCATGGCGCTCCAAGAAGCGGTCAACCGGTCCCGGCTAAAAGTGTGGGCCAACCAACCGCCCGAGTTCTTCGCCCAGACGGCGAAGATCGACGCCGACGCCTCCATTGTCACGACCGACGGAGAGTGCAAGGAAGGCATGGACATTTCCTACAAGGGCACCTGGGGCTACTCGGCGCTCGTGGTCGACCTGGCCAACACCAAAGAGCCGCTCTTCCTCCGGCTCGCGGGCGCCAACCGCCCCTCCCACGAAGGCGTGGTCCCCCTCTACGACCGCTCCATATCCCTCTGCCGCCAGGCCGGTTTCACCGACATACTGCTCCGGGGCGACACCGACTTCTCGCTCACCTCGGAGTTCGACCGCTGGGACGCTGACGGCGTTCGCTTCGTCTTCGGCTACGACGCCCGCGCCAACCTCGTGGAGAAAGCTGCCGGCACCCCTGACGAGCTCTACCACGAGCTCGAGCGACGGGCAGAGCGGGCGCTTAGGACCAAGCCTCGCACCAAGCCGGCCAACGTGAAGGGCACCATCGTGAAACAGCGTGGCTACAAGGTGCTCCGCACGGTCGGCGAAGACGTGGCCGAGTTCGGCTACAAGCCGGGCAACTGCAAGAAGCCCTACCGCGTGGTGGCGCTCAGGAAAGACCTCTCGGTCGAGCGGGGTGAGCTCGTGCTGTTCCGCGACCACCGCTATTTTTTCTACATAACCAACGACCTGGAGATGACCGTTGACGAGGTGGTCGCCGAGGCACGGGAGCGCTGCGACCAGGAGAACCTGAACGCCCAACTGAAAGGCGGCGTCCGTGCGCTCCACGCCCCGGTCAACACCTTGAACGCCAACTGGGCGTACATGACGATGGCAGCGCTTGCATGGAGCCTGAAAGCTTGGTGCGCTTTGCTCCTGCCTGTCTCGCCCCGCTGGGGAGCACAGCACAACGAGCAGCGCCGACGGCTGCTCACGATGGAGTTCCGCACCTTCCTCCAAGCTTTCATCGAGATCCCCTGCCAGGTCGTGAAAGGTGCCCGCCAGGTCCGCTGGCGGGTGCTCGCCTGGAACCCTTGGCTTGGGGCGCTCTTCCGCCTCCTCGACGCCCTCTAACAGCCTCCGCACCGGTGCTGCAATAACAGGCCCGGCGTCAGCCTGCCCAGAAACCGGTCCATAGCGCTCGAAAACCAGGAGACGCCGGCTACTCGGGCCACGAACCCGCTCCAGTCCCGAACGAAACGGACATTTGGCTGCCTCTCACCGTCTCCGGAAAGCCCCGCAGGCTGTCTACGGCTCTGTGCGCTTGTTTTAGGTCTAGTTCTGCGACGCGAGCCTTGAGTTTCTCGACCAAGCCTCGTAGCTGTTCGTTATCGGCCGCCAGACGGGCGTTCTCCGCCACCAAAGTGGTGTTCTCGGCCACCAAACGGGCGCAGTCGGCAAGCAACTTCTCGACCCGGTCGGTACCAGCCACATAACAAGCATTGCCGACAGCGCGCGCCGAGTGGTGGATACTCGCGCGCTACGCGCGCGACCTAGCTGAACAGTTACGCGGTAAGTAACGCTCACGGGGCCCTCGCCCAGCGGGCGGCGTCGGCCGGGCTCGCTCCTCAAGGGAGGAAGGCCGACAGCTCCTCGCCACTTGGCGTCTTCCCGCCCGCTTTGGCGCAGGCGTCCAGGTAGGAGACGAGGTGGGCGAGGGGGCTCCAGCCCGCCTTGGCGGCGGTGGCGGTGATGGTCCAGGCGTCGGGGGCGAGCTCGGCCGACCAGGTGGCGCCGGAGCCGTAGTAGTTCTTGCGCCCCACGACCGGGTCCCTGAGGCCCCTTTCGGAGGCGTTGTTATCGAGGTCTAAGGTGGGCGTCGAGAGCGCCAAGCCGCGCCGGCCCGCTCCCGCTCCAACCATGGCGAGCACCCTGGCCGCCGCCTTCGGGAGGCCCGGGTCGGCCGCCTCTGCCCGCCTGGAGGTGTCGACCTCGGCCAGCGCGCTGTTGAGCGCCTTCTTGGCCTGCCGCTCCTCGTGGCTGCCGGCCGGGGCGAGGGCGAACTCCTTGTGGGCCTTGAACAGAGCGCCGATGCGGCGGGCCCAGCGCTCGGACCACTCCGCCACACTGCCTCGGACCTGGATCCGCAGGTAACGGCGCGAACGTAGGTTCGAATACGTGACAAAGGTGCCTCCCGCTTGGGAAAATGGTGTCAGGAAACACTCCGGTATCCCGAGCGAAAGGCACCCG
>JAJYMM010000159.1 GCA_021787035.1 Actinomycetes bacterium | reverse complement strand
GGTGGAGATGCCGAAGCGGACGTCGCACAACCGGCCAACAGGGTCATTCCCATAGCTGTGGCCGCCATCAGAGTCAGGGGGCGGAGACGGAACCTCTTTGGGTGCATGCTCAACTTTCCTTTTCTGGTCGTCAGTCCTCGGCGGCCGCGTATCGCCTGTGATCGTTGATCAACCCTGGACCGGCCTTCTGCGCTAGTCCGGCGCAATGGGATCTCCTGGCTTGGGCGGCTCGCTGATGGACGTCCTCCGGACCTGAGCGACTTCCTCGGGCGATACCTCCCGGAGGGTGGGCCAGCCCATTCCGGTGCTTCCGCAGATGAACTGCCGCTCCTCGCCGTCTTTCAAGGACACAAGCAACTCGTCGGACTTGCGCAATCCGACAAAGCGCACATAGAGCTGGTGCTCCCCCGGCTCCGCCTCGAAGACCTTTACCTGCTCCTTTCCGATGTGACCCAAGGGTTGGTCGTCGAGAACCACCGTGTAATCCGATTGCGGTTTGAACATGCGGAACAGCAGGCCGGTAGGGAGCAGCGTCGCGGGTGACGCCTTCCACTGTTGCTTTGGCCTAGAGATCCTGATTGCTGACATTGCCGTCCTCTCTCTGCCCAACCAATAAAGGGCATTTGGGTAAAGGCGCTTCTCGGAAGTACTCCGGCTCGGTGACGTTGGTCATCCCCGCCCGCCAATCACGAGCCGCTCACGGTCGAACATCGCGGCCACGACGCGCCAGGCGAGCAGGTCGAAAGCGAGCAGGGCGGCGGCGAGCCCGATCGCGAGCGCGGTCGACTCGGAGATCACGTTGAGCGACATCAAGGCGACGATGACGAGCGGCGGGAGGCTGCCCAGCACGCTCAGCTGCTGCGCGACCCGAACGTCTGTGGACCGAGTAGAGACCGCGATCCCAACCCAGATCGCCCAGCCCGCCAACAGCGGCGTGAACAGGAACTGGACCAGTACGTGCGATCCCATGAAGATGGCCGAAACGATCACCGGGTGCGCGAACAGCGCCGCTATTGCGAGAAAGATCCCGAAGACCGCGTAGGCGATCACGAGCGTCGGGACGAACGCCGCCAGCGCCTTGGCGATGAGGAACTCCTCGCGACGGACCGGGGTGGAGAGGACCGGCTCCAACGTGCCCTGCTCGCGCTCGCCGACCACCGCGTAGGCGCAGACGACCGACGGCATGGTCACCGGGATCACGAGCATATAAAGGAGGGAGAGCCCGATGCGCAAAGTGAGGGCCTTGTTCGTGGCGTTGGCGGCGATCAGCTGGATGGTCGGCAGGATGATGAAGAGCACCGGCACCGCGGCCATCGTGCCGATCACGAAGCGGTTGCGGCGGTAGTCCCGCAGCTCCTTGCGCAGGATCGCGCGGACCCGCCTCCAGCTAAAGCTCATCGGGCCTTCGCCTCTACGTCCTCGTTGACCAGTTCGAGGTAGACGTCCTCCAGCGAGTGGTGGGACTCGGCGATCGACAGGACGTCAGCACCAGCTCGAACGAGCGCTCGTGCCACGGCTGGTGCGGCGAGGTCAGGGTCCGGAACGATCAGCGCGTAGCCCGACGGCGTCTGCTCCCATCGTTCGATCTCGGGCACCGCTCCCAGCACGTCCCCTGGGTCGCCCAGAGGCGCGCGAAGTCGTACGTCGAGGGAGCGCCGGAACAGTTGCTGGCGCAGCTCGTCGGGCCGGCCGATCAGTCGCAAGGTCGTGTTTAGGATCGCCACCCGATCGCACAGCCGCTCGGCCTCTTCCAGCCGGTGCGTGGTGAGGAAGATCGTCACCCCCTGCTCGCGCAACGAGGAGATGAGCTCGTGGACCTCGCGGGTCGCCACGGGGTCGAGGCCCGAGGTCGGCTCGTCGAGGAACAGCACCGCCGGGTCGTTGAGCAGCGCCCGGGCGAGCGCGACCCTCTGGCGCAGCCCTTTGGACAGCGACCCGCACAGGTCACGGGCGCGGTCTTCGAGGTTGACGGCCCGTAACGCCCGGCCGATACGCCCGGGAACGTCGTCGAGGTCGTAGAGGCCGGCGAAGCACTGCAGGTTCTCGGTCACCGTCAGGCGCACGTATAGGCCCGGCGACTCGGGCATCATCGAGATCCGCGAGCGGATGGCAGAGCCGTTCTTCGCGCTCAACGGGATCCCTGCGACGCTCGCCGACCCTGAGCTTGGAGCGATCAGCGTCCCGAGGGTACGCACGGTCGTCGTCTTGCCCGCGCCGTTGGGGCCCAGGAAACCGAACACCTCGCCGTAGCCGACCTTGAACGAAACGTCATCAAAGGCGACGCGATCTCCGAATCGCTTGGTCAGGTGCTCGACGGCCAGAGCGGCGTCCGGTCGCGACCCGTCAGGGCCGGGACCGACTGGCACCTTTACCTGCTCCGTCACCGTCGTCGGCTCGGCTGAGCCTGACCGAGCTGTCGCCTCCGGGTCGACCAACGGCGGGCGGACCTCCATACCTTCCAAGCTAGCAGGGTACTGACCATATGTACAAATATTTGACCGATCGACCAGCTAACCTAGAGTTAGCCGATGGAGACCGAGCGCGAACCCGAGCAACGGACCTTTACCGAGATCGCGCGGCGCCAACAGATCGTCGGTGCCGCTATCGACACCATCGCGGAGGTCGGCTACGCCCAGGCCTCGCTCGCGCGCATCGCCGCACGCATCGGCATCAGCAAAGGCGTCATCAGCTACCACTTCACAGGCAAAGACGACCTCATCAAGCAGGTCGTGGTCGACGTCATCGAAGCTGGCAGGGCCTACATCCTCCCGCGCGTCTTTGCCGAATCAACCGGGCCCGCCAGGATTCGCGCCTACATCGAGTCGAACCTCGCGTTCATGCGCGAGCACCGCAACTACATGGTCGCCATCGTCGAGATCCTCCGAAACGGCGCCTTCACGGCCGACGGAGGGCGCCGCGTTGACGGCCGGGACATCGACGTGGCGACACGGCTCCTCAAAGAGGAGCTCGCGCGCCTTCAGGCCAAAGGGGAGCTCCGAGGTGATTTCGACCCAGGTGCCATGGCAGTGGCGATCCGAGCTGCCATCGACGTGGTCCCACACCGGCTCGTCCTTGACCCGGATTTCGAAATTGGTAAGTACGGGAACGAGATCGCGAACATCTTCGACCGGGCAACCCGTAGTGACGACACGCAATGACCGGGGGGAGCCGCGAGAGCGGCCAGATTTTTGCACCGCTGCACCTGAAAGTGACGACGTCACCATCGGCTGCGTCGAAGTTGAGCTCTCGGCTCGAATAGCGGCCCTTTCGGACACGCAGAGTGTGATCGAGATGCGTGCCCGGATGGCCGGCCCGTTGGCCGCGCTCAACGGGATCCCTGCGACCGCGGCCGAGCCCGACGTAGGCGCGATGAGCGTTCCGAGCGTCCGGACCGTCGTCGTCTTCCCGGCCCCGTTCGGGCCGAGGAAACCGAAGACCTCGCCGTAGGCGACCTGGAAAGAAACGTCCTCATAGGCGACGCGGTCGCCAAAGCGCTTGGTGAGGTGCTCGGCCAGCAGGGCCGGGTCGCCCCTCCGGCCACCCAAGGTCGCTTTGTTCATCACGAACCTGCTCCTAGGGGGTTTCGCAAGCGCTGAGGCCTTTCGTCGTGAGCGTCGCCAGCGCGCACGTGGACACGCGCGGGTAATAGGGCCCCATAGCAGCTGCTGCTGCTGCCGCGTCGTCTGGCTTGCCAACCGCTTGCGCCGAGTGAGCGAAGCCTGGGTTGACGAGGTAGTTGCGCAGCCACAGCAAATAGAGCGGCGTCGGTTGGCTGTCGGAGAAGGGGAGGAACGTGACACCGGCTACCCGGGAGATGGCTGCCCGCTGGGCTTCCGAGCCAATGACGTAGGCGTAGTCCCCGGCGGCGTTGACCTTGGTCTGTTGGTCTGCACGACAGCCGTAGTCAACCTGCCCATCGGGGAGCTTGTTGACTACCGTCGGGAGCTTGCTCGTCCCGACGCCGACGCACATCGACCAGTAGCGCATGTCGACCCCGGGGGCCGGCCAGGGAGAGGGATGGCTCCCTGCGGGGAAGGTGGGTGCCTTCGCGGTCACGACCAGCACATCGGTGGGAGCAGGACGGACGACGTAGGCCCCGACGTAGGCGGCGTCGACGTTGTCGAAGCCGTTCATCAGCCGGGACTTGAAGAAGGCGTCAGGTGGCGGCGTCGGCGGCGGCGACGACCGGGGCCTCCCACCGGGTGCCCTCTCGGCCGCCGGAACTTCGCCGTGGGTTCGGCAGCCAGGCAAGGTGTGGCTCGTCGACCCTTTCGTGATGCTGATCGTGGGGAGCTTGATCTCGGCGAAGTCCTGGCCCGCAGGGAGGTAGACGCGGTAGTGGAGGTAACCAGGGTGCAGTGAAGTGGTACCCACGGGGAAGGGGAGGGCGTTCCTCTCGCCCGGCGCCACCCCCGAACGGACCGTCACGTGGTAGCGCCCGCCCGGGGCCGCTCGGCGCTGCCAGGGGTTGACGCTGCCGCGATCGGGAACGAGCCGGTAGTCGGCCAAGGACGAGCTGACCCCGTCCACGCTCACGGGCGTCCCGTAGGGCGTGTAGACGCTCAGAGAGAAGTAGCGCGCATCGGGGTACGTCCCTGAGATGGTGATACTTGTCTCTTCGCCCGCCACGATCGGCTGGAACCAGTCGGCCGCCCCCGAGTCTGGCATGCTCACGTTGTAGCTCCGCACGCCGACTGTCCATGGCCAGGCGCACGTGTTGGAGGGCGACGATGGGCTCGCTGGCTTGCTCGCGCCCACGGGCGCTTCGGTGAGGCCGACCGCAAGGGCGGTCCCCGAGACGAGCACGAGCAGTGCCGCCCTAGGCATGCTGGGCCAGTTGTGAACGATGCCTCGCGCAGCTCGTTCTCGAGATCTAGAGCAAGTAAATGGTCGCAAGGTTGTCCCTCCTCTCAAGGTTGTCCCTCCTCTGTAGTGGGTTTGCTACGGCTTCTGCGTGGCAGGGCGGGCCATGTCGTTCGACAGTCGCCCGAAGCTGACCGCTCTCCCGCATGTGCTCACCCACTGCCGGTGCCCGTGACCGGAGCCAGGAACGACTTGCAGTCCCGCGCCGCACCCTGAAACTGTGGGCTGTAGGGGTCAAGCGAGCCCGCTTTGGGGCTCGTCTCGCTGCCGGGGTCCGGGAAATTGGCCACACCGTGGGAGCGCATGCACTGGGCGAACCTCAGCAGCGCAGCCTGGCCCTGGTACCAGCGCAAAGGGTGTCGGAGGCGCGGCGCCGTGCGCTCGGCCGTGGCGCCTCCGTCCTCTACGCGACAGCACAGTCCCTGGCGGCGCATGACCAAATGGTCGATGACGGCTTTCTGGTTAGCGTGAAGGTACTGTGAAAGAACTGTGAGAAACAGCCAGGCGCTGCTTCCTCTCAGCTCGTCGGCGGCCCTCTCAACCAGACGACGAACTCGGCACCGCCGCCTTGGGCCTCTCGCACCTCGATGCGCCCCCCATGGGCCTCGATGGCCTGTTTGGTGATCGCCAAGCCAAGCCCAGAACCGGGGACTCCTCGTGCAGACAGCGAGCGGTAGAAGCGCTCGAAGATGTGCGGGACATCTTGCTCGTCTACGCCGGGGCCGTGGTCGCGCACAGTCACCGACCTCTCCCCCACTGTCACCTCGACGGAGGTGGACGGCTTGGTCCACTTGGCGGCGTTGTTGACGAGGTTGCCGAACGCCTTGTGCAGGCGGTCGGGGGAGCCCCACACGGTCGATGGCATTGGCGAAAGCTCGATCGGAACGGACGGGTAGTTGCGCCTCGCCTCGCCAGGAGCTCGTCCACGGCGAACGGTTTCGTCAGGTAGTCGTCGGCCCCGGCCTTGAGGCCCTGCACGCGGTCGGCCACGAGGTCCCGGGCTGTTAGTAGCAACACCGGCGTCCGGTCCCCCGCCCCTCGAAGCCGCTGGCAGACGGTCAGCCCATCCACCTCCGGCATCATGACGTCGAGGACGACCACGTCCGCTCGGAGCGAGGCGAGCTGCGACAGGGCGCGGGCGCCATCGGACGCCTCCTCCACGGCGTAGCCCTCGAGGCGGAGCGCCCGTGCCAGCGCAGCGCGCAGCGCTTCGTCGTCCTCCACAACCATCACACGGAACTGCGACATCACATTGTCGATAGCACGGTCGCCGCTCCAGGTTCCACCCGCAGCGTGAGAGCCATTACTGCAGACTACGAGGAATCTATGAGAGAATCCCCTGCCCAACATGCTCGGCGATCAAGAACAAGCTTTGGACATGGGCCATTGACGACGTGGGCGCCCGAGCACCGCGCCCGAGATGTTCGGCGCCGCAGCCGCCTGTAGCCGCCGGCTCGGCGGCCTCATCCACGACGCGCGGGTCGGTCGAGATGGTGGTTCAGCGACTGGCGCTCCGGGTCCTGAAGAGCCGGACCAGCCTTCGGATCAGGAAGATCATGGTGTCACCTCCTCCTTAGGGGAGCGAGACTCATCGGGCTTCCCACTGGAACCCACGGATGCCGATAAAGGCGAATGCGACGATGTATCCGATGGCGGCCAGCAGGAACTGGACGTCGCGGCTGTTCCAGGCGGCAAGGTTTAGCACGCCGGCGAAGAGCGTCATCACCGTCCCAACCGGTGTCCATCGGGCGACGGTGCCCCACGTGTGACCAAGGGAACCGCCCTGGCCGAGCAGTCCAAAGAATAGGAGACCGATGTAGAGCAAGCGCGCCGTCGAGTTGACCGTCTCGGAGGACTTGATCAGAGCGACCAGCGTCTGCCCGATGCATAGAAACATGGTTCCGCCCAAGATCGAGATGAGCAGGGCCAAACCGTACTGGCCTAGGGAGAGCGAGAGGTGGTGGATGCGGGCACCGAGGACCACGACGGCAAGCGCGACGATCAGGTTGGCGAGGACCTGCACGAACAGTCGGCTCCCCATGATCGCCCACGCGGACGCTGGCGTAACGCGTAAGCGCTGGAGCACACCCTTCTCTCGGTCGCGTGCCACGGCGAGGGAGTACCCCATGATCGACGTGGAAGCAATGCCGTAGGTGATGCTCAGCCCGATGACGAATAGCGATCCTCCCAGATTTGCCGTGCCCTTCTTGGAGTTCGTAGACACCAGGATGAGGTACGGGAGCAGTATGCTCAGGATCAACGACTTCCGGTTCTTCAGGAACACGATGAAGTCAGCTCGCAAGAGTGACGTAAAAATCAGGTGGGTGCTGGGTGCCGCGGTAGGGGATTGTGCGCTAATCACGGATCTCGCTCCCAGTGAGGCCAATGAAGACGTCTTCGAGTGTCACAGCGCCGCGCGAGGCGTGGCGGACGAGCGGATCGTCCTTGTGCTGCTCAATCAGCTCGTTTGGTGCGTCAGTCGCAAGCACGTTGCCATGGTCGATGATGGCGACCCTGTCACACACGGCTTGAGCCTCCTCCATGGAGTGCGTAGTGAGGAGGATGCTGCCTCCTTGGTCGCGTAGGTGCTCAATGCGCAACCACAGTTGACGGCGCGACTGAGGATCGAGGCCGGAGGTCGGTTCGTCCAATAGGAGCAGCACCGGATCGTGGATGAGGGCGATGAAGAGCGAGAGGCGCTGCTGTTGCCCACCTGACAGTTGTTTGAAGAGCTTGAGTGCTTCGTGACCAAGCCCGATGGCGTCGAGGTTTTCGGTGATCTGGTGGTCCGACAGCTCAATGCCGTAGAGCCCTGCATAGAGCCGGACGATCTGCCGGACGCTGAGCTGCGCCTGGAAGCTTGTTGCTTGGAGTTGCACGCCCATTTTGGACTTGGCCTGCGATGGGTGGCGCTGCACGTCAACGCCGTCCACCAGCACAGTTCCTGACTCAGGCTTGAGCAGGCCCTCGATGGCGCTGAGCGTGCTTGTCTTGCCTGCTCCGTTGGGCCCCAGGAGACCGAAGATCTCTCCGCGGTTGATGTGCAGACTGACCTTGTCGACGGCCCTGGTGGTCCGATAGGACACGCTGAGATCGCGAACATCCAAGATGGCGCCCTGCCTTGGGTGGCCGTGACTGCTCACTCGGTGTCCGTTCCCAGCGCGGGAAGATAGAAGAACACTGTTTGGCTCCTTTGATCACCATGGGGGTTGGTTCTTAGTTGTTAGTGGGGCCAGGATCGTGCGGGCTGCTGTTACGGTCGCGTGGTGGAGGTGGCTCTGGGTCATCGGACATCCCCTCGGGGGTCAAGAGGCGGGAGAGCAGTTCGAGCGCGGCGACAACTTTGGCGAGCTCCGCTCGATCTTCAGGAGCCAGCGCCCTGGCAAGGAGGTCGTCGATCGGCACCGGGCCGAGACGTTCCTGGACGGCCTTGAGCGCTGGGCTCGTGTGCACCAGGGTCCGGCGGCGGTCGCGAGGGTCCGGGCCGCTCTCCAGAAGTCCCATTTCTCGAAGCCTTGCCACTGCGGTCGATACCAGGCTCTGCGGAAACCCGGTCCTCTCGGTGATCTCGGTGATCGAGCTGTTCGGATGGTACGCGACGTCTACGAAGACCAGTCGCCCGCTCGTCGCCATTCTGCCCTCAGGCAGGGCGCCTTCGGCGATCTGCATCAGCTTGCGGCCGAGGAGGAAGAGTGAGATAGGATTCGCATCAGGAAACGATACATCAAAATCAGATGCAAGTCAACTTGGATCTCCCAGTTTCAGTGTGGGGATGACGTGACCCCATCATCGGTGAGTTGATGGGTGACTCCACCGGCGGCATGAAGCGGCACGCGCCGCCGGGCTATGCGGCCACCTTCGTTGCCGCCCACGGCTAAGGGATAGCCGCACCGCGATAGCGGGGCACCGGCACTGCTCGACAATCGAACGGCGCCTCGTCGCCGTGCTCGGGCCACCAGGCGTTCGCCAGGTAGTGCCGTCGCGGCCACTCCCAGTTGGCACGGCGGTGCTTGCGGCGCAGCCATTGCACCACCCCCAACTAGGTGAACTATCTTGCGTTCGGGTGGCGTCCCCACGTGTGGCAGACGGGAGCCGCATGAGGCCACTGAGCCGAGCTGCACCTGGAACCGGCGATCAGGGGCGCAGGGCGGCCGCTGCTAAGGGACGCGAGTCCTGGTCCGCGCTACGGCTCAGCAGTCCACTACCGGAAGGGTCGGGTCGAGGACTTCAAGGTCGTCCCGATCGGAACTGATGACCGTGGCGTGAAAGCGTCGTGCAATGAGCACGACCGTTGCGTCGACGACGTCGGTCGTGCCGGCAGTCCCGCACAGCACTCCCGCGGCCCTGGCCCCCGCGTCGGTCAAAGGCTCGACCAAGACGTCGCGAGCGTTGAGCAGCCGGGCCAGTCTCGCTTGGCGTCCGCCGCCTCTCCATGCCTGACCCACTACCCCTGCGGGCACAATCACCGCACGGCTCTCCTGCCTGGCCACCTCGATCACCGCGGCCGTGTCACGGTCACCCCGCTCGATCGCGATGAGGGCTCCGGCATCAAGGACCAGGCTCACTGTCGTTTGACGAGTGCCAAACGCTGCCGGGCCCGGGCGAGCTCCTGATCCGTCAGAGGCCCGCCCGTTTCGTCGAACAGCTCGGCGAGGACTTCAGCCAGGTCCTCGCCCTCAACCAGAGCCCGGCCGGCATCGTTGAGCCAAGCGCTGAGCGATTTCGCCTTCCCCTCAGCAACGTCGCGGCGAGCGCGTTGCGCCACGGCGGGATCAAGGCTCACGGTCACCTTGGTTACGGTCATACTTTTAGCTTACCACCTACTAGATCCGAGCCCACCAGTTGGGAACAGGATCGACCACGAAGCGCTCGCAAACACAACCCCTCAGGCGACCCGCTGCTATTTGCGGTTATTTGCGGTACCGACGGGCGGCACGTTCCTTGCCGCAGAAGCCACCCCCCTCGTAGTCAACTAGCCACCGGTGTAGGCCACGTGCTAAAAGCAAGGTAGCGTGCGCCTAGCGGGGCGTAACGCGAGGGCCGATCGCGAAACTGCACGTCAACTTTTGGCGCCATGGCGGAGGCCCCGTCACCCCTTCGCTAGCGGGGGACCACGGTCACCAGACAGCGTAGTCCTCCTGCCCGACCGAGCCGGGCATCCGCGGTAAGCAGTGCGCAATCGAGTGATTCGGCCAACGCAACATACGAAGCGTCATAGGCGGAGAGGTTCTCCCGGAGCTCCCAGACGCGCTCTAACAGCGGGAAGACGGCATAGCGCGACATGCCAAGGCGGCTCCACCGGTCGAGCGCAGTCCATGCATCGCCGGGCTCGATCCGCGAGGTGGCGGCCCCACGACGAAGCGCGTTGGCGACCTCAGCGTCGATCAGGTGAGGGACGTGCACCTGCTCCTGTGCCAATGCCTGGCGAGCGGGGCCCGCGTTGAGCAGCGCCGAGACGGCCGCCGACGCGTCGACGACGATCACCTCCCAGCGCGCCCCGCCTCCACGTCGGCCACGACTGAGACTGGATCGATATCCAGGTCCGGGAGGGCACCAAGCAGGACCGGGTTGTCCACTCGGCGCGAAGCTTCCTCGAGCTCCCTCACCGCCACCGCCGCCACCGACATCCGCTCACGGGCGGCCAGCCGTTCCAGGCGCTCGACAACTTCGTCGGGCACGTTGCGAAGGTAGATGGTCCTCATGTCGCACAATGCTATCAGATCAGTTGCGTCCTGCATCCCGCTGCGCCTGGGATCTCCTGCGGTCCCCTCCTTGATGTTTAGCGCACTGGTCGTGGCGGCAGTCGCCAGCCTCGGAACGCCGCCCCGCTCCTTGAGCGGCTGGCCCACTAACTACTTGCGCGCCCCCGCCATCGGGAGCGCGGCTTCGCAGCTGTGGCCGTGGCTGTGCGGTGACGCGATGAATATCCCGCCTGTCAACTCGGGACGCCTCCCAGCGAGGAGTTGCATCGCAATAACGCTACGAACTTAGAACGAGCCGTGAAGGTCCTCGGCGTCTACCTCGTCGCGGGGCCAGGTCAAACCTTCGAGCATCGAGGTGCCGGAGGCGGTCCATCCAACAATCGTCTGGCGGCCGCCCCGGGTTCCACGCCCGCGACGTGTCACCAGAAGGCCCCGGCGCCGGAGTCGCTTGACTTATCTGCGATCGAAGCTCCCCGCGCGCAAGCGGGCCACGCTTGCTCGCCATGACTTCTGCCGAAAACTCCCTCCGGCTGCGGTGGTTAGGCGGCCAAGCTCGCCGTTTCCCTAATATCGCAAAGGCGGAACCCGTCCTGTGACATCAAGGGGGCCACTCGGTAAGGCAGGCAGTCAGGGCTTCACAAACGCCGCCCCCAGCACCCGGCGCTTCTGAGGAGGAGGCTGTCCATGAGGGCCGAGGTCGATATCAGCCGTCACGCCAGGGATCCTAGAGGAAACCATGGCCTTGGCCCTGAAAAGGTTGCCGAAGCCAGAGGCACCAAGTAGCTGGCCCAACATCCTAAGCCGTAGATAGTATAGGGCCCAGTCGCCGTCACCGCCCCGTCCAAGGGCGGAGCAAAATGGGGCGCAGCAAATGGGAAGGTATGGGCAATGAGATCTCTGTCAGTGCTGTTTGTCGGGGGTACAGGCAAGATCAGTTCGGCCTGCGTGACAAGGGCCTTGGAAGCCGGGTACGACGTTTACGCGCTCAACCGGGGCCAGACCACGTTGCGGCCCCTACCGGCGGGGGCCACTTCCCTCTGCGCCGACGTCCGTGACCCCGGAGCCACTAAGACCGCCCTAAAGGGGATGGAGTTTGACTCCGTGGTCGATTTCACCATCCGCGAACCAGCCCAGGTGGGGACCGACATCGAGATCTTTGCCGGTCGCACGGGGCAGTTCATCTTCATCAGTTCGGCCTCGGCCTACCAAAAGCCTGTAGCCCGGCTGCCCATCACCGAATCGACACCGCTGTCCAACCCGTTTTGGGAGTACTCCCGCAAGAAGATCGCCTGTGAAGAGGCGTTCATGGCGGCATACCGTGACAATGGCTTCCCCGTGACGATCGTCCGGCCCTCCCACACCTACGACCCGACGGGCCTTCCCTTCGACGGCGGCTGGACCGTCGTAGACCGCATGCGCCGTGGCAAGCCCGTGGTGGTCCACGGCGACGGGTCGTCCCTGTGGGCCCTCACCCATCACGACGACTTCGCCCGCGCCTTCGTCCGGCTTCTGGCGAACCCGTCCACCATCGGCGACAGCTTCCACATAACCACCGACGAACTGTTGAGCTGGGACCAGATCCACCACCAGGTGGCACGGGCGGCAGGAGTCGAGGCTACGCTCGTGCACGTTGCTTCGGAGACAATCGCCAAGGTGATACCTGAGTGGGGCCCTCCGATCCTTGGCGACAAGGCCCACTCGGTGATATTCGACAACTCCAAGATCCGCCATGTTGCCCCTGGTTGGTCGGCGCTCATCCCCTACTCAGAGGGTGCTCGCCAGACCATCGAGTGGATGGACCAGCACCCCGAGCGCCAGGTGGTCGACCCCAAGGTGGACGCCGCTTTCGACCTCTTGGCCGAAAAGTACTCGTGAATTGGGACCATGTCCCAGGGAGAGCGCGAAGGCACCGACGATCAGACCTCTATCGCTACTCGCAGGCAGTCGGCGCTTGTGGCGGCGACGTCGAAACCCTCCTCCCAGTGGTCTAGGTCAAAAGTGTGGGTCACTAGCTGGTCGAGCTGCACGGCGCCCCTCTCCACAAGCTGGATGGCGGTGTCCCAGTCATAAGGGATCTGAGAGATCTCGCCCCTGATATCCACTTCTTTGACGATCACCTGGTAAGTGTCCAAGGTGGCCGTAACTCCGCCTCTTATCCCGGCCCCGGCCCACAGCACGCGCCCCCCTTTGCGCACGATGTCGACGGACTGGGCAATAGGCTGGCTGGCACCGGTGTTCTCAAGGACGACGTCGACGCCTCTACCGCCAGTCAGTTGGGCGACCCGCGCCGGAAGGTCCTCCACGTCAGCCCGGATGACCTCGTCGCAACCGAGCGCTCTTGCCGTCCTCAACCTGACCGGCTCGTCCCGGGCCAGGCCGCTGACAAAGACGGGGCCCGCACCCACGGCGCGGCAGACCTGGAGCATCAGCAGACCCCGCGCCCCCGGGCCGAGCACCGCCACGGACTCCCCTGCGCGCACCTGCATGCGGGTGATGACGCTGTGGACCGACCCGGCCGTGGGCTCCATAAGAACGGCGGCGCGCGAGCCCACTTGTCCGGGCAGGACGTGGAGCTGGCGTTCGGGCCAGACTGTGTACTTGGTGAAGCCGCCCCCAGTTACGAAGTGCGCCCTGCCCTCCATCGGGGCCAAGTTGAGGCAGATGTTGTAACGGCCCTCTCGGCAGTTGGTGCAGTAGCCACAAAAGAACGTCACGATCTCGTGCACGACGCGGTCGCCTGGCTTCAAGGAGGTGACGGCGGGTCCGACCGCCTCCACCACACTTACGATCTCGTGACCGATCACGACCTTCCGGGGGCTCGTCTTCACGCCGGTCTTGTCGTCCTTCCACCGGTGGACATCGCTGCCGCAGATACCGCAATAAAGGACCCGGCAAAGGACGTCGTGGGGCGCGTAGGGGTTGTCCCCCAAAGAAGGGGCTTCCACTATTTCGAGACGAACATCGCCGTTTGGGTAGGCAACGAGCCCTTTCGTGCGCATCTCTTGACTCCTTTTGCTGGAATGGCGCTGTCACCGGGGCCGCTGCACCGAGGTCGTCCAACAGGCGCTTCATGGCCAAGTGAGCAGGTTTGCGGTAGGCCACAAACCGAGCAGCCCTTTGGGGGGCCACCTTACGCGCCGCACGCGCCGCCGTCACGGCCATGGGGGGTAGGCCAATCCCGGCCTCGGACGTGTCCTCCTAGGCCAGCTAACCCCTTAGCGAAGGGAAAATTGGCCCGGCACGACGGGCACCGGCAAGATGGACTCGCCCATCAGCCACCGGTCGACCGCCGCCGCGGCCGAGCGGCCCTCGGCAATGGCCCAGACGATGAGGCTCTGGCCACGCGTCATGTCGCCACAGACGAAGACGCCTTCGACGTTGGTAGCCCAGTTTGTGCCGGCTGCCACCGAACCCCGGCTATCGAGCTCGAGGCCGAGCTCGGCGACCACACCCCGGCGCTCTGAACCCAAGAAACCCATCGCTAGGAGGACGAGCTCGCAGGGGATCTCGAACTCGCTGCCAGGGACCGGCGTGAACGTCGGCCGCCCGCCCTCGACGGCCAGCTCCACCTGGTGCCCCCGCAAGGCCTTCACTGCCCCAGTGCCGTCATCTACCAGCTCGGTGGTCATCCCCGCATAGACGCGCTGGCCTCCCTCTTCGTGGGCGGCGGAGGTACGCAAGATGATGGGCCAGACCGGCCAAGGGTGCTCTGGCGAACGCTGCTTCGGCGGCTCGGGCAGGACCTCGAGCTGGTGAACTGACACGGCCCCCTGGCGGAGCACCGTGCCGAGGCAGTCGGCCCCGGTGTCGCCGCCGCCAATGATCACCACCCGCTTGCCCACGGCGTCGATTGGGGGAGATCCGAGCGCACCCTCTTGGACGAGGTTGGCTGGCTTCAGGTACTCCATGGCGAAGTGGACTCCCCGAAGTTCCCGGCCGGGTACCTCAAGGTCCCTGGGCTTGGTGGCCCCGCCCGCAAGTACCAAAGCGTCATGGCGGTTTGCGAGGGTGCGGGCGCTCACGACAGTGACGTCAGGAGCACAGGCCGCGGCGACGCCTCGCGCTTCACCTGGCTCGGGCCACTGGCCGTCAGCCGCCGCTGGCTCGGGTGGCAACCCGACCGAAGTCGAGCAGCGGAACTCGACTCCCTCGGCCTCCAACTGGGCTAACCGCCGGTCGAGGACCTTCTTTTCCATCTTGAACTCGGGGATGCCGTAGCGGAGAAGGCCGCCGGGCTTCTCTGCCCGTTCGTAGACGACGACTGCATGGCCCGCCCGGGCCAGCTGTTGGGCGCAGGCGAGGCCGGCCGGCCCCGAGCCCACGACCGCCACCGACTTGCCGGTGCGCACCGCGGGGACCTCGGGCCTGACCCAACCCTCGGCCCAGGCGCGCTCGACGATCTCGTACTCGATCTGCTTGATCGTCACGGGGTCGGAATTGATCCCGAGCACGCAAGCGGCCTCGCAGGGCGCTGGGCACAACCGGCCGGTGAAATCTGGGAAGTTGTTGGTGGCATGGAGCCGCTCAATGGCATCCGGCCAGTTGTCGCGAAAGACAAGGTCGTTCCACTCAGGGATAAGATTTCCCAACGGGCAACCCTCATGGCAGAAGGGGATGCCGCAGTCCATGCAACGAGCTCCCTGTGTCCGGGTGGCCTCGGGCGGGAAGGGCTCGTACAGCTCCTGCCAGTCCCGCAGGCGCACTGGGATGGCACGCCTGCGAGGCAGCTCCCTGCCGTACTCGAGGAAACCCGTGACCTTACCCATGGGCCGCCGCCATGACCGCTTGGTCCACTGATGTTCCCTCCTCGTTGGCCCGGGCCGTGGCTTCGAGTACCCGGCGGTAGTCACGCGGCATGACCTTCACCATGTCCTCCGCGGTACGCTCCCAGTCAGCGACAAGCCTGGCCGCTACCGCCGACCCGGTCTCGGCCTCGTGCCGGGCGACGATGTCTCGCAACCATTCACGGTCCTCGGGGACGGTTGGCTCGACTTCGACCATGTCGAAGTTGCAGCGACGCCGGAACGAGCGGTCCGGGTCGTACACATAAGCCACCCCGCCGGACATGCCGGCGCCAAAATTGCGACCGGTCGGCCCGAGCACGACCACCCGGCCACCGGTCATGTACTCGCACCCGTGGTCGCCCACGCCCTCGACGACGGCGACGGCGCCGGAGTTGCGAACGCAGAACCGTTCCCCTACTTGGCCGCGGATGAACGCCTCACCGCCGGTGGCACCATAAAGGATCACGTTGCCGGCAATCACCTGCTCCTCGGCGGCAAACTGGGCGCCTTGATCGGGGCGCAGGACGAGCCGGCCTCCCGACAGACCCTTGCCGAAGTAGTCGTTTGCGTCACCGAAGAGCCGCATGGTGACGCCTCGAGGGAGGAAGGCGCCGAAGCTCTGGCCGGCCGAGCCGGTAAATGTGAGGTCGATGGTGCCGTCGGGCAGCCCATCGCCACCATGGCGACGGCTGATCTCCGAGCCGAGCAGCGTGCCGACGGTCCGGTCGACGTTGGTGATAGGCAGCTTCATCGCTACGGGGGTGCCGTCCTCGAGGGCCGGGCGGCAGGCACCGAGGAACCTGTGGTCGAGCGCCCTGTCGAGCCCGTGGTCCTGTGACCGGACGCAGCGGGTGGCCGTGCCGAAGGGTGAGTCGGGCACTGCGAGCAGGTTGGAGAGGTCGAGGCCGGCGGCCTTCCAGTGGTCGATGGTAACAGCGGTGTCGAGCAGGTCGACCCGGCCGATGGCCTCCTCCAGGCTCCGCAGGCCCAACGCCGCCAAGTGCTCGCGCACCTCTTCGGCCAGGTACTCGAAGAACGTGACGACGAACTCGGGCTTTCCCGAAAACCGCTGTCGCAACACCGGGTTTTGGGTGGCGATGCCCACGGGGCAGGTGTCCAGGTGGCAGACGCGCATCATGATGCAGCCGGACACCACCAGTGGTGCCGTGGCGAAACCGTACTCCTCCGCCCCGAGCAGGGCCGCGACGACGACGTCCCGGCCCGTTTTCATCTGGCCGTCCACCTGGACCACGATCCGGTCGCGCAGGCCGTTGGCTACGAGGGTCTGCTGGGTCTCGGCAAGCCCGAGCTCCCAGGCGATCCCGGCGTGCTTGAGCGAGGTGAGCGGTGCCGCCCCGGTGCCACCATCGTGGCCAGAGATGAGCACCACGTCGGAGTGGGCCTTGGCCACCCCGGCAGCCACCGTGCCCACCCCCACCTCGGCCACCAGCTTCACGTGGACCCGGGCTGCCGGGTTGGCCGACTTCAGGTCGTGGATGAGCTGGGCGATGTCCTCTATCGAATAGATGTCGTGGTGAGGCGGCGGCGAGATGAGCCCCACCCCGGGCGTCGAGTGCCGGGTACGGGCGATCCAGGGGTACACCTTGTAGCCGGGCAGCTGGCCGCCCTCACCTGGTTTTGCCCCCTGGGCAATCTTGATCTGCAGGTCGTCGGCATTGACCAGGTACTCGCTGGTCACGCCGAAGCGGCCCGAGGCCACCTGCTTGATCGCGCTACGCCGCAGGTCCCCGTTGGGGTCGGGTACGAAGCGGTCGGGGTCCTCACCGCCTTCACCGGTATTGGACCGGGCACCGAGGCGGTTCATGGCGATGGCCAGCGTCTGGTGTGCCTCGGCCGAGATCGAGCCATATGACATGGCACCGGTCGAGAAGCGCTTGACGATCTGGCCGGCCGGCTCTACCTCCTCGATCGGGACTGGGCCGCCCGGGGCTGCCTTCAAACGCAGCAA
>JAJYMM010000088.1:9533-17444 GCA_021787035.1 Actinomycetes bacterium | reverse complement strand
TCCAGAAACGACGGCTCCAATACATATATCCCGGCATTGATCATGTTGGTCGGGGCCTCGGACGCCGGCGGCTTTTCGATGAAAGCCTCCACCCGCCCGCTCTTGTCGATCGGCACGACCCCAAAACGAGAAGGGTCGGGGACAGGCGTCAGCGCGATCGTCCCCTCCGCCTCCCTTTGGCGGTGGAACTCGACCAGCGTCGTGATGTCGAACTCGGTGAGCACGTCACCGTTTACAACTACGAAGGTCTCACCCGTGATGCCGGCCTCGCCAGCGGCGAACGCGATCGCGCCCGCCGTGTCCAGCGGGGAGCTCTCCACCGCGTAGTGGAGCTTCACGCCCGCGCACCGGCCCTCTGGGAACGCCTCCAAAAATGCGTCCGGCCTGTAGCCGAGCGAAAGCACGACCTCATCGACGCCGTGGTGCGCGAGGTGCTCCACGACACGCTCGATGACAGTCCGCCCTGCCACGGGCAGCATTTGCTTGGGCGTCGAAAACGTGAGGGGCCGCAGGCGCGTACCCTCCCCGCCGACGAGGACGACGGCCTTCATGGAGCACCAGGGTACCCGCAATTGCAGGAGGAGTGCCAAGTTGACCTGCTGGAACTGGGGTCGGCAAGCCTCCCCAGGCGAACTGGCCCGTGCAGCTCGCTGATCTAGGAAGGTCTAGGAAGGTGACGCTAACTCCGGTTAGAGTTGGGCGCAGTGGGCCGTCAACTGCAAGGGGGAAGGCTCCGGGTCCTCATAGTCTCTGCCAGCGTCGGTGCTGGTGACTTGGGTAGCGCCCGCGAGCTTGAGCGGCGCCTGAAGGCTGCTGGGCACGAGGCGACGGTCGTCGACATCATAGAATCGGCCCGCTTCAAGCTCGGGAAGTTCCTTGCAAAAAGCTACGAGGCCGAACTGCGCCACGCACCGTGGGTCTACGAGCTGATCTTCAGCATGTGGTACTGGATGCCGTTCCTCCTCGTGCCCGTATCGCGCGTGCTCTGTTTCTTCACTCGGAAAAAACTCGCGCTCTGGGCGCGCGAAGCACGCGCTGACGTGGTGGTCTCCACCTTTTCCGTGGCCACCCAGATTCTCGGGGATATGAGGCGGCGCGCGAAGCACAGACTTCCTTGGCTAAGGAGCAACGGCCTCACGATGCCGGTCGTCAACTGTGTCACCGATTTCGGGTATCACCCCTTCTGGGCCCACCGCTCGGTCGACCTGAACGTCGCCGCCAACCCGCGCGCCGCCGCTCGCATCGCCGAGCGTACCGGGCGAGGTGCGGTCGCGTGCGGCCCGCTCGTCGGGCCTGAGTTCGCAGGGGCGGCAGGTAGGCGCCCGGTCGAGCGCGAGCGCTTGGGCCTCCAAGGCGACGAGGTCGCCGTGCTCGTCTCTTCGGGGAGCTGGGGCGTTGGCGAGGTCAAAGAGACTGTGGAGTCAGTAGCTAAGGCCCCTGGGCTCGTCCCAGTCGTGGCCTGCGGGCGCAACGCAGAGCTTCGCTCCGAGCTCGAGGAGCTGGCGAGAGCCCGTGGCTACCGGGCCCTGACCCTCGGGTGGACCGACGACATGGCGGGCCTCATGGCCGCATGCGATGTGCTCGTCGAAAACGCCGGCGGCCTCACCTGCTTCGAAGCGATGCGCGCCGGCCTCCCGCTCGTCTCGTTCAAGCCCATCCCTGGCCACGGCAAAAAGAGCGCCTCGGCCATGGCTGCGGTAGGCGTCAGCCACCTCGCAAAGGCCGGCGACGACCTAGTGGAGCACCTTCGCAGCCTCGGTCACCCCGGGCCGGCGCGCCGGGCGGTCCTTGACGCAGCAAACAGGCTCTTTGTGACCGACGCCGCCGAAGTCGTGGCGACCGTAGCCTCCACCGGCCTACCGGCGCTCCCCCGGCCGCGGCCCGTCGCACGCCTGGTACGCGCCGCCTACGCCTCAGCGACGGCCATGGCCCTCGCGTGGGGTGGCCTCACAACCGGTGTAGGGGCGGCGGCGGCAGCGGGCGTGGGCGTGGCCCACCCGCTGCACGAAGACCGGGCAGTCGTCTACGTAGGAGCCCGCCTCACGCCCAAAGAGCTTCTGGACCCCTCCGTCGAGGCGGCGCTCGCCCGCCTCCATGCGAGCGCGGTCGTCGACCTAGCGACGGCGGAGGAGGTGCCGGGGGCCGTCCGGCAGCTGACCGCAAGAGATGTCAGTGTGGAAAGTGGGGGCGCCTCCTACGGCACGCCAGGAGCCCCCACGCCTACGGCGCCTTGGGCAGTAGCGCAATCCGATTCCGCCAGCGTCCACAGCCTCTCGGGGCTCTCTGGCCAGCCAGTAGACGCCCTGGTGCCGGACCGGAGCCTTTCGGCCTTCGACCTGGTGGACGCCGGTTCGGGCAACTTCAAGGTCGTCGTGCCGGGCTGGACCATCCCAGCGGCACCCAAGGGCCCCTATCCCCGGGACGAGCTGCTAGTCCCTAAGCTAAAGGGCGGTGGCGTGTACTTGGTAGACGGCTTCAACTTGAGATCGTTCCAGCTCGTCATGCTGCTCGGGTCCCTCGGGGCGCAGGAGTCCGCCCAGCACCTGACCGGCGCTCCGCTCTCCTGGCTGCGATGACGACCTCCCCCGGCCACGTCGTGGCCGGCGGGGCTGCAGTGGCCTCTTGTTTAGCGCTTGCCCAGTTGCTGCCTGGCATAGCTGCCCTCCGCCGCCTGCGCAACCTCGCCATGCCCTGCCTCGCTGGCGTAGGCAGCAGCGGTCACGTCGCCCTCACCTTCGACGATGGCCCTGACCCCGCGTCGACGCCAGCGTTTTTGGACGCCCTGGACGAGCTTGGGTGGCGAGCGACGTTCTTCATGCTCGGCACGATGGCCAGCGCCGCCCCGGAACTGGTGATCGAGGTCGCCGAAAGAGGCCACGAAGTAGCCGTCCACGGCTTCGAACATTCGAACCACCTGCTCCGCAGCCATCTCTGGACGACACGGGACGTGACCTCTGCACGGGACCTGCTGGCCGAGCTCTCGGGGTCGCAGCCGAAGTGGTACCGGCCCCCTTACGGTGCCCTCGCCAGCTCGACCCTCGTGGCAGCCAGGCGAGCGAGCCTCCAGCCCGTGCTCTGGACGACCTGGGGCCGCGACTGGCGCGAAGGCGCAACCGCCCACTCCATCGTCCGAGAGGTCGAAAAGACCACGGTCAGGGGGGCGACCGTGCTCCTCCACGACTCCGACTGCACCTCGACGCAGGGCTCGTGGAAGGCCACGCTCGCCGCGCTCCCGCTGCTTGGGGAGACCTGGGCAGCACGGGGCCTCACCGTCGGTCCTCTTTCCGAGCACTTCACCGGTATCCAGGGGCGCCGGAGCGGATCTTCACGTTTGTGAAAGCATCCGCCACTAGGCTTACAGCGTGCATCTCGCACTCCTGAACTTCACGAACTTCGTGGCCACTTCCGGCTACGTAGCAATTTTCGTGCTCTCAGTAGCCCAGTCGTGCTGCGTCCCGACGTCTTCCGAGCTCACGCTCGGTTTCGCCGGCGTGCTCGCTGCTGAGGGCAAGCTCTCGCTCCCCGGCGTGATCATCGCCGGCGTCGCTGGAGAGCTGGTCGGCGCCTTTATCGCTTGGGCCATCGGCCGTGCCGGCGGGAGGCCCTTCGTAGAGCGCTACGGCAAGTACGTGCTCGTGAGCCCGCACGACCTCGACCGCGCCGAGGGTTGGTACAAGCGCCACGGGACATGGGGCGTCTTCGCAAGCCGGTGCGTGCCCGTCATCCGCAACTTCGTGGCCCTCCCCGCCGGCATCGCCGAAGTCCCCATCGTGCGCTTTGGCTTCCTCACCCTCGCCGGTTCTGCCGTATGGGACTCGGCCATGGCGCTCATCGGCTACGGAGTGGGCAGCAACTACAAAAAGATCATGCACGGCGTCAACGACGCCGGCTACGTCATCGCCGTAGTTGCCGTGCTCGGGATCGCCTTCGTCGTCTACCACCGTTACAAGAGCTACAAGTCCGCAACGTCGGGCGCGTACGGCTCCTCGCACTCCCTCGCCGGCGCTTCACAGCCTGCCGCCAGGCGCACTCCTCCATCACCGCTTAGAGGCCCACTCAGCGGACCCGCATGGACAGTGGCTCGGGAAGAAGCGGCCACGCCCCCCTACGGGACCGAGGACGTTCGCCTCATCCCCGACAGCCCAAGCAGCGAGTAGGGCCGCCGGCGTCGCCGCCTGGGCCTGTCCGGGGGTCGCCCCGTGGCCCCTCTCTCCTGGGTCGCGCGCCGCCCCTGTGCCCCCTCGTAGCGCGCCCCCCGTGCAGAAAACTCTTGGACGTGGGTGCACGAAACGCCACTTCCCTGAGACAATTGCCCGTTTTATCGGTCAAAGCGGCACAACGTGGCGTTTTCGCCTCTCACAACTATGAGTTTTCGGTACAGTACGGCACGCCTAACGCCAGAGAAGAGCCGTGCGCCAAGCCACCTGCGCCGGCGCGCCGGCCTCAGTCCCCGTCCGCGGCCTTGAGGGCCCCAGCCACGCGGCCGTCGAGGGTCCACGCGTCAGAGGGAAGATGGTGCTCCTCGGCCCACGTAGCCGTGAGACCTTCGCTCCCTGCCTCGCGCAACAGCCGCGCGCCCACTTTGTCGTGGGTCAGGTAGAGGGCGGCTCGCCGGCGCAGCCCGCTCGGCGTACCACCATTGGGAAAACTGGCGAGCCGCTCGCGTCCGGCCACCAGCGCCGCCAACGTCACGCCCACGCGGGCAAAGGTGCCGAGGCCCGACTCCACCTTCCCTACATCGTGGAGGAGCGCAGCTGCCAGGACTTCCCTTGGGACGGGACTGCCGGTGCTCGCCAAGTCCTTCTCGGCGCGACGAGCTACGGCGACACCGTGCCGGCGATCGGGGCCAGACATACGGTGCCACAGTTCCTGCTCGCCGGGTAGGAGGTTCCCAAGCGCCCACGCCTCGCCGCTCGCAGAAGGCCCTCCTGGCCAAAGCGCAACGAAAAACCGCGTCGCCAGGTGGCCCGCCGAACCAAACTCGCCCTTTCCCATGCGCCGCCCGACGTTACCAGCAATCGCGCCCCCACACGGCGCCGGGCCGCCCGGAGCCGCCAAGCACTTGCGGTACCTCACCTCTGGTGCCCCAATTTCTCGAGCCCGATGTGGTCGCCGGGCTCAGCGCGCTAAATGCTCAAGGTGCAACGCGGGGGTGCTCGGACAAACGCCTTAGCCCGTATAGGAAACACCGAAGCCAGGTTGCGAGCCTCGCCGGTCCTCACCACCCAGAGAGCCCACAACCCTAGGGCGCGCTTTAAAGGAGGCACCAGGGCCGAGGCCCGAGAAAAGCCTCTCTTCCGCCTCAGCCGTCTCATCTGTTACCCACGCCCCGAACGGGTCAAACTAGCTGAGGCGTCAGCCCCTCCCCCCGTCACCGGCCGGCTCTCCAAGGTGCTGCAGGAGCGTCGCCACGGGCGCGGGAACGGGAGGCAAGTCGTTCACTGCCCGATGGTCCAACAACCGCCTTCGGCTCCGGATCAACTGCAACAAGGTCGTAAGGCTGAGGCCCCCGACGACGTTTGCGAAGGCTACCCAGGCAAACCACCCCAACCAGCTCAGGTACCCAAAGGGCGCGTGGAAGGTATTGAGGGCACAGAACGCGACCAGCGAATCGAGCACCGAGTGGAACAATCGCACACCCGCCAGCAAAAAGGCAATGCTCACTGAAGCTATGAGCTTTGCGACCTCGGAGTCCGTCCCATTGTGCATCCGCGTCATCAAGGTGATGGCCCCGCCCGCCAGCGCGCCTAGACAAAACGTCCGCGCATTTATCCCCGACATAACGTAGTAACTGGCAACACGAACGGCTTCGCCGCGCAGCCCAGGGAAGGCCTCGTCGATGACGAGCGTGACGAGCCAGCCACCAGCGAGGTTGCCGAGAAGGGTCCAACCCCACAAGCGGAGGAGGTTGCGGGTCCGCGCCTCGCCCGCGGCGACCGTGGTCACCGGCACGAGAAAGCCCTCAGTGAAAAGTTCGCTGTGCCCGAGGCGTAGCCCGATGAAGCCGATCGAGAAGGCAAGGCCCCCGAGCAAGATGCTGTGGGCCCGCGCGGCCACAAGGAGCAAGGCGAGCACCCCGAAGCCCACTTCGAAGCCTGCCACCATCCCGGTTGCCAGCATGTCAGGCCAAAGCCGGGAGAGACGGCCACGGCCTTCCTCGATGATCCGGTCGAGCGACCGTTCGATCACCTCTTCACGAGGGTACCCCGGCCCTGCCGTACTGGGCGGGCGCAGGGAAGACGAGCCGGCCTGCGGGCCGAGCGGGGGTGCGCCGGCCTGCGGGCCGAGCGGCGGTGCGCCGGCCTGCGGGCCGAGCGACGCGTTCGCCTGGTCCCTCATCGTCCCCTCCCTCGCCAAATAGCCAAAGACGCGACCGCCAAGCTCACTGCCTGTGGGCGTGGTGCACGGGAAATTGCCCCAAGTGCCAAGAAAGGCCAGTTGGCTTGGGGTCCTTGCGGTGGCCGTGGGCCGCTGACGCGTGACCTTCATAGAGCTCGGTTATCTCCTCGAGCGAGCGGCCTTTGGTCTCCGGCAAGAACCTGCCAACAAAGACCAACGCCGCCAGGCAGAGCCCGGCGAAGCAGACCATCACCCAGGGCAAGCCGATCCCCGCCTGCCAGATCGGGAAAACCTCGATCAGCGCAAAGTTGGCAAGCCAGTCAACCGTGGCCCCGACCGCGGCCGCCTGGCCTCGAACGGCTGTCGGGAAGCTCTCTGCTTGGATCAGCCATCCCGTGCCCCCGACGCCCAAAGCGAAAGAGGCAACGAAGAAGTCGAGGCCGATCATGGAAACGACCACCCTGGCCATCCCGCCGAGCAAACCGAGGCCCACTGCCGACACGACGCCGAAGACCGCCATGCCCAAGTAGCCTCCGATGGCCAGCTTGCGCCGCCCGATGCGGTCGATAAGGCGGAACGCGAAGTACGTCGCCGTGACGTTGACAGCCGTCATGATGGCGGTGACCTCGACCCCTGCGACCGTCTTGGCGACCTTCGTCGCGCCATGGCCGCTGAAGAGGGACCCGAGAAGGTGCGGCCCGTAGTACAGCGGGACATTGATCCCTGTTACCTGCTGGAACACGAAGAACGTGCACACGATGACAAGGGCCCTCTTCACACCCGGCGACCAACGGGAGGGCTTGCTGTTAGCCCCGCGGTCGCTGGCGTACAGCTGTTGGGCCGAACGCCGCACAGCTGCCATGTCCACATGCACCCCAAGGTGGGCGAAAGTCTTTTGGGCATCCTCGAAGCGGCCCTTTCTAAGCAGCCAGCGAGGAGACTCGGGCATCCGGGAACGAAGCACGACGCCCACGAGCGCCGGCACGGCGCCGAGGCCGAGCACCAGGCGCCAGTCAACGGTGCCAGCGGAGTGGGGGGCGACGCTGAAAATGACCAGCGCTACGACGTAAGCAACCAGGATGCCGACGGTTATCATCCACTGCTGGAGCATGCCGAGCGACCCCCGCCTCGAACGCGGGGCGTACTCGGCTATGTAGGCGGTGGCGATCGCGGAGTCTGCCCCTATCGCCAGGCCTATCAGGGTCCGCGCGGCGAGCAGCACCGCCGCGTCTGGCGTGACGGCCGAGAGGACCGCGCCGGTCGCATATATAAAGGCGTCCACCACGAGCAGCGACTTCCGCCCAAAATGGTCGGTGAGCGGCCCGGCGGAGATGGCGCCCGCTGCCGCGCCAAGCGATGCGCCCGACACGAGGTAGCCGAGCGAAAGGCCTGCCAGGTGGTAGGGCACGAAATTGAGGGCAGAACCTATATTTGAGGTGTCGTACCCAAAGAGGAACCCGCCGATCGTGGCCAGCAACGCGAGCGACCAGTAAAAGCTGGTTGGTGCTTGTAGGTCCAGCTCCTCCAGCAACTCCTTGCCGGGTGCCCGTTCCGCAGTGAGATCCGTCACGA
>JAJYMM010000088.1:0-9523 GCA_021787035.1 Actinomycetes bacterium | reverse complement strand
TCCTCGACACGGTCGGCACCAGCCACATAGCAAGCATCACAGACCGCGCGCGCCGAGTGGTGGATGGTCGCGCGTTCCGCGCGCACTACCTACTGAACAGTTACAACGCGAGCGACCAGTAAAAGCTGGTTGGTGCTTGTAGGTCCAGCTCCTCCAGCAACTCCTTGCCGGGTGCCCGTTCCGCAGTGAGATCCGTCACGAACGTACGCGGTACCCAGGCTTCAATGCTTTCAATCCCTACTGCCGCAGCTACTCCGCCGAGGCCTCACATGGGTAACTAGGCACGGCGCTCGTTCACGTACCGGTTACGTGGCCGAGCGCGGCACCGCTCGGCGCTACAACGGGCAGCTCAGCCCGATGTCCGGCCGCCGGCAAAGCTCCCGAGCGCCGCGAAGCGTTGACCGAGCCTCGCTTCCTCGCCCCTGCGCATCTCTTCCTGGCGCGCCACGCGCTCTGGGACGACGTTCTCGCGAGGGGCCGCCGGCACGAAGGAGAGCCGCTCGCGACCCAACTGGTGGAGGACAGCGCGTTCGACGAGAGAATGCTCCTCCGGGCGCTCCCTGTCGAAGCACATCGGCTCCACGAGGGAGATGGGCGGGTTGGTGATCACGCGGGGCCGGCGGAGGAGGTTTTGCGCCGTGGCATGGAGGACGAAGGGGTGGAGGAAGTACACGTCGCCGGCGTGCCCGGTCGCCTCGACGAAGTCGTGGCACTCCGCGACGAGCGCGGGCACGTCGAACTCGCTCGGGAGCAACCCGCCTGGGTGTTCGACCAGTGCTCGGGCCACTGGGCCGACCGAGTCGCTAGCGACGAAGGTGGCCCCGCCCTGGTGGAGGACGTCGGTCCAGAGCACCAAGGTGAGCAGCCCCTGCTCGGGGGAGTCGAGGAAGTGGCGGAAAAAGTCGCCGTCTTTGTGCCAACCCGGCGAGGCCGCCGAAGGAGGTTGCCAAGCCTGGTCGGCGCGCACGCCCAGGTTGACGATGAAACCATCGCTCCAAAACCACGGGCGCTTGACACGTTCCTCGCCCCCGACCAGGTCGCAGGCCGCGGCCCACGCCTTGGGGGCGAAATCTTTCACTTGGAAGCGGTTGAGGGAGGGCATGTGGATGCGCTTCTCGGTCCAGGTGGACGGGTCCGCAGGGTCGTAACCGAGGCGCGACCACATCTCCTCCATTGCCCGCTCGGCGACATCGCGGCCAAAGCAACCTTCAACCCGGACGAACCCGCGCTCTACGAACTGCCTGGCCTCCTCTTCGCCCAGTACCTCGTACTTCTCGCCCATCTTGCCCTGTTACCTCCGTTGTCTCCCGCCAGGGGCTGCCCCTGGCGCTACGAGGCGGCCAGCTCAGACGGCGTCACGAGCACGGCCGGCGCACTTCCCATCGTTACCGCCTCGCCGGCTTTGTGGCACGCCGCCATGTGGCCCTCCGAAACCGTCCGCAACAGCGGCTTTTCCTCCTTGCAGCGGTCCATCGCGAGCGGGCACCTCGGGTGGTAGGGGCAACCCGAGGGCGGTGACAGTGGCGAGGGCATCTCCCCCGCCAGCGCAACGAGCGGCGCCCTCTTCTCCAGCTCTTCTGGCACCTTCAGGACCGAACGCATGAGCGCCTGCGTATAGGGGTGTTGCGGCCGTTCGAAGAGCTCGTCGGCACCGGCCTGCTCGACCACCTCGCCCAGGTACAACACAACCACGGTGTCGGAGATGAGCTGGACCACGCCGAGGTTGTGGGAAATGAAGAGGTAGGTGATGCCGAGCTCTCGCTGCAGCTCCTGTAGCAGCTGGATGATCTGGACCTGCACCGAGACGTCCAGGGCAGATAGCGGTTCGTCGCAGACGACGAGCTTCGGGCCGAGCGAGAGGGCACGAGCAATCCCCACGCGCTGCTGCTGGCCTCCTGAGAGCTCGAAGGGATAGGCGTCGACCGCAGACGGCTGCAAGCCCACTCGTTCGAGAAGCCCCTCGGTGCGGTGGCGACGCTCAGAGGCTGACCGGCCGATCTTTTGGACCACCATTGCGTCCTCGATGGCCGCTCCCACCGTCATCCGAGGGTTGAGAGACGCCAGCGGGTCCTGGAAGATTATCTGCATGTCGCGCCGGCGGCTGCGCAGCTCGTTCGAGGCGAGCTTGGCCAAGTCTTCGCCCTGGAAGACGACCCTGCCCTCGTCGGCCTCGAGCAGGCGGAGGACCAGCCTTCCAAGCGTCGACTTACCCGAGCCGCTCTCCCCCACGATCCCGAGCGTCTCGCCGGCACCGAGGTCGAACGAGACGCGCTCGACTGCGCGAAGCGTTCGCCCCCCGACCTTGAAGTGCTTGGAGACGCCATCTACCTTCAGGATCGGCTCATCAGGCACGCGCTGTCACCCCTTGGGCCACCTGACCGCCCACCTGACCGCCCACCTGACCGCCCACTGGGCCGCCCACCTGAGCGCCCACGGTGGTACCGGCCGCCGCTAGCACCTCTTCGGCCCGGTGGCAGGCCACGTAATGGCCCAAACCGAGGGGCCGCAGCGGAGGTAGCTCCTCCAGGCACCGGTCGGCCGCGAGCTGGCAGCGCTCCGCGAAGGGGCACGCACGTGGCGGCTCGGTGAGCGCCGTCGCCATCCCAGGGATCGCCCTCAGCTGGTGGGCTTTGGTGCCCACCTCGATCACCGAACCTTTGAGGCCGACCGTGTAGGGGTGGGCGGGGCGGGCGAGGAAGTCCACGAGGGGGGCGCTCTCCATCACCTTGCCGGCGTACATGACGATTATCCGGTCGCACACGTTTGTCGCCACGCCGAAGTCGTGGGTTATCAATATGATCCCCATCCGCCCCTTTAGCTGGAGCTGGCGCAGGAGCACCAGGATCTGGGTCTGCACCGTAACGTCGAGGGCCGTGGTGGGCTCGTCGGCGATGAGCAGTTGCGGCTCGCAGGCGACCGCCATCGCGATCATCACGCGCTGGCGCATCCCGCCGGAAAATTCGTGCGGGTAACTGCGGAAGCGGGCCTTGCCCTCGGGGATGCCCACCTCGTCCAGCAGCTGGAGCGTCCGGTTGAAAGCCCCTTTGCGGCTGGTGTACTGATGGGAGAGCATCCCCTCCATGATCTGGTCGCCGATGCGCATGGTCGGGTTGAGCGACGACATGGGGTCTTGGAAGATCATGCCTATGTCGCGCCCCCGGATGTCCTCGAGCTGGCGGCGGCGCAGCTTCAGCAGGTCCTTTCCCATAAACATGGCCGTCCCGCCCGTTACCTGCCCGCTACCCCTGAGGAGCCCCATGACCGAGAGCACCGAGACGGACTTGCCCGACCCGCTCTCGCCCACTATGCCAAGGGTCTCGCCCGGCCCTACAGAGAAGCTGGCGCCGTTCACGGCGTAAACCTTGCTGTCCCCCCGCTCGAACTCTACGTGGAGATCCTCGACCGAGAGCAACTCGTCCGCCATCAGAACAACCTCCCTCTGGCGCCGAACCCGAACCGCCGTGCGCGCCGGCCCCCGTCCTCTGCCCTCGGGTTGAGGGCTTCTTGCAACCCGTCAGCGACAAACAGGAACGACAGCAATATGACAGCGAAGATGGCAGCAGGGAAGTACATGAGCCAGGGGTAGCCGAGCACGTTCGCGCCGGCCTGGGCGATCATATTGCCAAAAGACGGGAGGGGGGGGCGCAGCCCGAGGCCCACGACCGAGAGGCCTGCCATAACGGTCAAGTCGACGGGGATCCCGAACGCGATCTGGACGAGCATGCTGTTGCTCACGTTGGGCAGGAGGTAGCGCCGGGCGATGTGCGCCCTCGACGCGCCAAAGGCGCGGGCCGCTTCCACCATCTCCCCGTTGCGCATGCCGAGCACAAGGCCCCGCACCAACCGGGCGTACTGAGCCCAACCAGGGATCCCGATCGCCAGCAATATGGGCCACACGGTCCGGCCCATGGCGACGACGAGGAAAAGGCTGAGGAAAAACTGTGGGATCGCGAACATGAAGTCGACCAGGCGCATGATCACCATGTCCGCGACGCCGCCGCGCAGGCCGCCCCAAAGCCCGAGGGTGACACCTATTGCAAACGACAGCAGCGACGCCCCGAAGGTGATCTCTATGGCATTGCGCATGCTCCAGAGCACCTGGGACAGCATGTCATGGCCAAGCCCGTCCGTGCCGAAAGGGAAACGCAGCGAGGGAGGGTGGTTCGCGTACAAGAAATTGGCCTGCGCGTAATTTTGAGGGGCCACCCACGGGCCGATCAGGCCAAGGACGAGGTAAACAGCTACGCACGCGGCACCAGCGACCGCCAACTTGTTGCGTTTGTAGCGCCGCCAAGCCAGCCACCACTGCGCGTGACGCCTCGGCACGCGCACGCCTGGCCCAACCGTCGCACTTACCACCGCCACTAAAGGCCCTCCCTTCTAACTACGACCGCCCTGGGCTTCATTCCAATTTCACCCGCGGGTCCAAGAAGCGGTAGAGCATGTCCACCACGAGGTTCATCCCCATCACGAGCAGCGACAAGATGTACACAGAGGTGATCGACATCGGGACGTCTTTGTCCTGGAAGGCCTGGGAGAGCAGGCTCCCCATGCCAGGGATCGAGAAGATCTGTTCCACCCAAAGGGTCGAGATGACGGTGAAGGCAAAGGTCGGGCCCACTACGGTCACGAGCGCCACGAGCGAGTTGCGGAGGGCATGGCGCAAGACGACGCGGCGGCGGGCAACTCCTTTGGCCTCGGCTGTGCGCACGTAGTCCTGGCGGAGGGCTTCGACCATGCTCCCCCGCGTGTAGCGCGTGACGATCGCCACGTTGCCCGCCGCCAGCGCAACTATGGGCAGGACCGCCTCACCGATGGTCCCCCAGCCGTTCACAGGGAAAATGCCAGGGAACCAAACGCCAAAGAGGAGCACGAGCAGCACCGCCAGCACGTAGGACGGGACGGCCTGGCCGACCATGGAGACCGTCGTCAGCGCCGAGTCGACCAAGGTGTTGCGTTTGAGCGCCGCCAGAACGCCGAGGGGCACGCCCAAGACAACGGCCAGGGTCACCGCGCCGCCTGCGAGCAGGGCGCTGATGGGCAGCGCCGAGGCGAGCTGGTGGATGATGGGGACGGAGGGGTTCTCGAAGGACGTACCGAAGTTGAAGCTGAGCGAGTGCCAAACGTAGTCCACTACCTGCACGATCAGCGGGTGGTTGAGCCCGTAGCGGCTGTTCAGGCTGTTGATGTACTGGTTGTAAAGCGTCGGGTCCGACACCTGTAGCTGGCTCAGGCCTTGGCCCATGTTGGTAGAGCTGTAAAACGTCCCTGGCGAAATGTAAATCAGGACATAGCCGACGGCGAGGACGGCCGAGATGGTGATGGCGATCGCAACAAGCCGCTTGGAGAGGAACTTCACCAAGCCCAAGGCGTCCGCCTCCCCGGCACTCTCGCATCGGCTACCACGAGCGAGCGAAGCCCGGCCGTCACGTCGCGCCGCGACGCCCCAACCCCCGACCGCCGGCACTCGACGCTGGTCGAGGGGCCCGTCACGCGCCCTGCCCTGGCGGCGCGCAGGAGCTCCTGATCACCAATGTCGTCGCTAATTGGACCCGCAGGCTGGACAGAGGCCTCCCCTCGATCAAGCGCAGGAGGTCGCGCGCGGCGTGGCGCCCCATCTCTGCAAGCGGCTGGCGGATGGTCGTGAGAGCGGGCGTCACGAGCGGCGCGGGCAGCGTGTCGTCGAAGCCCACGACGCTCACGTCCTCTGGCACCCGCTTGCCCAGTTGCCTGAGCGCCGCGTAGGCGCCGAGGGCTTGGTTGTCGCTCCCAGCGAAGATGGCGGTCGGCGGCTCGGAGAGCTCCATCAAGGCCAACGTCTGCTTGTAGCCCATGTCGTCCATGAAGTTGCCCGGGCGCACGAGCTCGGGCGACTCGGCGATGCCGGCCTCCTCGAGCGCGGACCGGTAACCCGAGAGGCGTTCCGCGCCACAAAGCTGTTGAGGCGGCCCGCCTATGAAAGCCACCCTCCGGTGGCCGAGCGACACCAGGTACTCGGTCGCTGCCCTCGCGCCGGCCCAGTTGGTCGCCCCGACCGACGGGACGTCTGGCCCGAGGTCCCCGACGGGGTCCACCACGACAAAGGGTATGTGCCGGCGCCGCAGGGCCCCGAGCCGGCGAGACTGGTCGGCGTAGAGCACCAGGATCGCACCGTCGGTCTTGCCCTGGGACAGCTTGGCCAACCACGTCCGCTCCTGCTTTACTAGGTCGCGGCTCGAAGAGTACGTACAGGAGAGCACCAGGCGGTAGCCCGTCGGCTCCAGGGCTGCTTCGACGCCCCGCGCTATCTCCAAGGAGTACCCGGTGTCGAGCGCCGGCACCACCAAATCGATCAAGCCGTGGCGGCCCTCGCGCCTCGCGCTAGAGGTGCGCGTGAGCACGAAGCCCGACTCCGCGATCATGCGCTCTACCTTCTCGCGCGTCTCGGGCGCCACGTCGGGGCGTTTGTTTAACACCCGCGAAACCGTCATGGGAGAAACGCCAGCCATTGAAGCGAGCTCGCGCACCGTGAGGGCCGCCGGCTCGGGACTGTACCCGAGGCCGTCCGGACCTGTTTTACGTCCTGGCATATTTTGCACAGCGTACCCCCCACGGGGTAGTGCAGAAAGTTGGGCGGTGAGGACGCGTACCGAAAATGGCGGTCCGCGGTGGAGATAACGGCGAGAGAGGTTGTCGCCGGGGTTGCCCGTGCAACCTCGGTGCCAAGGGCCCAAATGCCGGGCCCCTCCTCCTCGCCGTCGCATCTCCACTTGTACAGTCGTGCCTTGGTGCGAAGCGCCTAACCGTTTTGGCTTAGGTACTGGAACTGGTAAAGGCCAGTCCACGACCAGGGATTCGCCTCGACGCCGCTCAAACCGGGCTTTTCGAGGTAGAAGGTCTCGTAATAATAAAGGGGGATCCCGTATCCCTGCTGGAGCATATAGTTGTCGATCTTGGAGGCCAAGACGACGGCCGTCTCCTGGTTGACGGTACCCCCAAGCTCGGTGTTCCACATATAGACGTTGTGGAGCGCTTGGGTCATGTGCTGGTCGTCCCACACCTGGTCGTTTAGGCCCAGGGGGAGGCCGATGCCGGCATTGCCAGTGCTGTAGGCGCCAAGGAACTTCCATGCGTTCACCCACGCTGTGTGCTGGGCGGCTGGCGTCTTGGCCTGGTGGTAGGCCGTCAACAAGCCGTCCCACACCTGCTGGTTGGTCTCCGTGCCTGGGACCTCCAGCACCGCCCGGTAAGCGGGCGGCTGCTTCGCAGTCCACGCGTTGAGGTAGGCGATATCTGCCTTGGCGGCCTTTTCGAGAGGCACCCAGTCAGAGGCTTTTGTCCCCTCGCTCGCGTTGGCGGGGTTGCCCATTAGGGCCACATCGGAGGGGTTGTAGCTATTGTAGAAATAGGCGGATACGTGCTGGCGGTACGAAAGCGGCCCAACGGTCCCTGGGTTGTCCAGGTCCTGGTTGGACTCGATCGGCAGGCTCGTGACGTCGTTCCAGTTGGGGGTGCCGCCACCTATCACGTAACCCGGCTTCACGAACGAGCTGAGGCCGGCGTAGGTGATGTCGCCAAACAAGGTGGCGTTCTCTGGCGTGATCTCGGTCTTGATCCCGAGGTTTTGTTGGAGCTCCGCAGCGACCGCCTCTGCGATCGGGACGCTCTCGGGGCTGACGCTGGTCACCTCGGCATAGAGCGTGAGGGTCGGGAAACCCTTGCCTCCCGGGTAGCCCGCCTGGGCAAGGAGCTGGCGCGCCTTTTGCACGTTGTAGGTGAGCGGGTGCTGGAGCGAGTAGGTCGGCCACCCCTTGAAACCGAAGACGTTGGTCGCCCCGGCCATACCGGCGAGCACGCTGTTCACGATCGGCTGGCGGTCGACCGCCATCGCAATTGCCTGCCTGACGGCGAGGCTCTCGAGCGGCGAGCTCTCGGTCGATTTGTCCCATTGAAGGTACTCGACCTGGTTATCGGTGGAGACGTGGAGCTCTCTTTTCAAGCTCGGGTGCTCGAGCACGTACTTGTAGTCTGACGGTGTCGTCACGTCTGCGACGGACAGCTTGTTGGCCAGGTAGTCCTCGACGGGGACGCTCGACTGGGTGATCAGCTTCATCTCCTGGATGTTGCCGACGTTCTCCTCGCCCGGCGCCCCGACGTAGTAGGGGTTGCGGACGATCGTCATCCCGCCGCTTGGCACGAAGGTCTTGAGGACGTAGGGGCCGTCCCCCACGAAGTACTTCGGCAGGTACCAATTGGTCGGGTGTGCCTCGAGCGATGGGGGGTAGAGCGGCATCGACCCGCTGATCGGCATCTCGCCCAGGATGTCGTGGGGTGCCGAGAGCCTGAGCTGGATCTCGTAGGGGTTGACGACTTTCACGCCCACCGCGCTAGCCGGCACGCTACCGGCGTGGTACGCGTAGGACTGGGCGACATAGTTCATCACGCTCGCCCACATGGCGTCGGAGCTGTTTTTGGGCGACGCCGTGCGCATCCAGGAGTAGTAAAAGTCCTGTGCCGTGACAGGGGCGCCGTTGGACCATCTGGCGTTATTGCGCAGGTAGAAGGTCCAAACGAGACCTCCGTCGGCGACCGTGTAGTGCGTGGCGATCTTGGGCACGACCTGGCCCGTCGGGCTATAGCCGTAGAGACCCTCCATCAAGGTGCCCTGGTCCACGAGGATCTGCGCGGCCCAATCGGATGGGTCCAGCGTCTGTATCGCCGGTTGCGCCGCCACGATCGGCACCGTGGGAACATAAGACGACGTCGCGTCCCTCGACTTGGCGCCGCGCTGGCTGGCCCAGCTCGGGGCCGCGGGGACCGCGACCATACCTAGGACAACAGCGCCCGCGAGCGCCTTTGTCTTGACCCCGTTCATTGCTTTCTTGCCCTCCCTGAGAATGACCTTCTCGATGGCGAAGCCGCTACGCGGCGACCCCGTCCCCAGACCCCCTAATACCGCTACGGCCACCCGTACCCCTAGACCACTTGCTCTGGTACGTACCGTAGCTTGTTGAGTACCGTACCAGTACATCCCCCCGGTGTCAAGGCTCTCGGACCAAAACTCACGCTCTACTGCGACATGCAGAGGTCCCGGCCGCTTTACCTGTACCGGTACAGGTTACCGAAGTGCACATCCGAGAAGGTGCCGAGCTCGGCCGCTCCTCGGCGACCGACGCCCTATCGCCATAGATCGCCAGAGACGGAAGCCTCTGTCGCCCTACGCCCGCGGCCCCAGCCTCCGTACCCGGCGGGCCCCCGGCGTACGGGTCGCCGGGCCCATGCCCCCGCCGGGCCCACTGCACTGGCGGAGGCCCACTGCACTGGCGGAGGCCCACTGCACTGGCGGAGGCCCACTGCACTGGCGGGGGCCCACTGGCGCCTGGCGTCGGCAAACCTGATCGGCAAACCTGAGCAGTGCCTGCGGTCCGGAAACGGCCGTCCGGCGTGGGCGAGGTCAGGCGGAGGAACCAGTCCCACCGTTTTGAGTGATACCCTCACCACTACGTGTAGTGCTTTCGGCCTTGACCAGAAGTGCAAGCAAACT
>JAJYMM010000231.1 GCA_021787035.1 Actinomycetes bacterium | reverse complement strand
CGTGCAACACGAGGACAGCAAGATCACCGGTGGCCTACGTTCGGTCAACGGCAAGGTCGCGCTACGAGTGCCGCTCGACGTGATCAAGGCCAAGTGCGCCCCCTACCTGCGCCGCGGGAAGCCGTGGCACAGGTCGGCCATGCAGAACCTTGACGACTACGAGATCGTGAAGGCTTATGGGGCCGAATATAGGGGTGTCGTCCAGTACTACCTACTTGCCTACGACGTCTGGCGCCTCTCTCAGTTCCACCGAGACGCCGAGGTATCGATGCTGAAGACCCTGGCAGCAAAGCACCAGTCCACGGTGTCCAAGATGGCGGCCAAGCACAAGGCCAAGGTCGAGACACCGTACGGGCTACGCACGTGCTACGAGGCCAGGGTCGAACGCAAGGGCAAGCAGCCACTGGTCGCACGGTTCGGCGGGATACCCCTGGTGCGTAAGAAAGAGGCGGTCCTCATCGACCGTGCTCACTCGCAGCAAGTCACCTACCCGAGGAAGGAGCTGGTCCGCCGGCTCCTGGCTCGGAGGTGCGAGCTGTGCGGGGAACCGGGCCATGTGATAGTCCACCAGGTCCGAAAACTCGCCAGTTTAGGGAAACCCGGCGCAGGTCAGCCCGCATGGGCGGCTCTCATGGCCAAGAGGCGGCGCAAGACCCTCGTGGTCTGCCACCCCTGCCACGAAGCCATACATGACGGGCACCCTACTGCAGACACGGCGTAAGTCACTGGAGAGCTACGTGCACCGAAAGGTGCCCGCGTGGTTCGGAGGGGAGCTGCACGGAAAAGGACCCGTATAGGTACCTCGCCGTGCAGCTTACCCGGTGGAAAAGGGGGGTGCGGGGGGAGAAACCAAGGCACGCTGTGGATTTGTGGACAATGAGGGCCTGGCGAGGATGATCGCTCCGGGCCGGGTCCACGTCGAGGTCACGGCGGGCTCGGCGACGTCGTGGGACCGGCCGGTCGAGCGCTCCTTCCTCGTCAGGGTGCGCCGTGACGAGCTCTCCGTCATCGTCGGCTGGGGCCTGAGCCGCAAGTCGGCCGAGAGCCTCGCTGACCGGCTGGCCGAGCTGCTGGGGCTGGGGAGCCCGGTCCCCGGGCTGCCGGCAGCTTGAAGACCTGGGCTGAGCAGGTGAGCACTTACTGTTACCCGGCGCCGGCGAGCCCCGACAGGGAGACCGTGCCACCTGCCGAGCCCAACACTGCCTGCTGTCGATAAGACCGTGGCTTTCCCAGGCCGGCCAGGCGAGCACCATCCTCCCCCCCGGGCCGCCCGAGCCCTGTCCCCAGACCGTGCCGCCCGGCCGGCCCGAGGAGGCCATGTGCGAGCCGCCGCCAGACCGGGCAGTATCGGCCCTGGTGCCTATAAGCCCAGGCCGCCAGGTGGTGAGCACCCTCCCGAACCAAGGCCTCGAGCCTCAGAACAGACTGTGCCCCACCTGGCCGCCACAGGCGGGAAAGACCAACCACCAGTCAGGGTGTCGTGCCAAAGAGCACTGCCATTAGGGCGTTTTGGGGTCTCCCCGTGGCCCGGGGCCAGGTGCCCAAGGACAGGGAACCAAGCAGGGACAAAGAGAAAGGAGCTTAGAGTTGATATTCGTCGGAGACGACTGGTCGGAAGAGCACCACGACGTCTGCGTCTTGGACGAGGCCGGGCGGGTGCTCGCCCGGCGCCAGCTCCCCGAGGGGGTGGCCGGGGTGGCAGGCTTCCACGAGCTCGTCGGCGGCTTCGCCGACGGCCCCGAGGAGGTGGCTGTCGCGATCGAGACCGACCGGGGGCTCTGGGTGGCGGCGCTCGTCTCCTCGGGCTACCAGGTCTACGCCCCGAACCCCAAGGCCGTTGCCCGCTACAAGGAGCGCTACGTCACCTCGGGGGCCAAATCGGACCCAGCCGACGCGAAAGTCTTGGCCGACCTGGCCCGCACCGACCGCCACAACTACCGCCAGGTGGCAGGCGACAGCCCAGAGGCCCAGGGCATCAAGGCCCTCGCCCGGGCGCACCACCGGCTCATATGGCTCCGCCGGCGCCAGCTGAACGCCCTCAGGGCGACGCTACGGGAGTTCTACCCCGCTGCCCTCGCCGCCTTCGGGGAGGACCTGGCCGACCGGGACGCCCTCGCCGTGCTCGGGAAGGCCCCGACCCCGAAAGCCGGGCGCTCCCTCACCCAGGCGGCGGCGGAGGCTGCACTACGGCGGGCCGGGCGCCAGCGCAACGTAGCCCGGCGCGCCGAGGAGGTCCGCGAGGCCCTCCGGAGCGAGCAGCTCGCCCCACCCGACGCCATGGCAGAGGCCTACGGGGCCATCGTCCGCTCCGCCGTCGCGGTGGTGGCCGAGATGAACCGCCAGCTCAAGGCCATGGAGGCAGAACTCGCCTCGCACCTTGACAGGCACCCGGACGCCGAGGTCATCTACAGCCAGCCTGGGCTAGGAACGGTGCTCGGCGCCCGGGTGCTCGGCGAGTTCGGGGACGACCCCGACCGCTACGTAGATGCTAGGGCAAGGAAGAACTATGCCGGCACCTCGCCGATCACGGTCTCCTCGGGCAAGAGGACGCCGGGCAAGAGGGGCACGGTGAAGGCCCGCTGGGTGGCCAACGACCACCTGAGGGACGCCTGCCAGTTATGGGCGTTCTCGGCCCTTTCCGCCTCGCCGGGCGCCAGGGCCTACTACGACGCCCTGCGTGACCGCAAGATCGCCCACGACGCAGCCCTGAGGGTCGTTGCCAACCGCTTGGTCGGCATCCTCGACTGTTGCCTACGCCGCCACGTCCTCTACGACGAGGAGGCGGCCTGGGGGCACTGGAAAGCCGCCAAGGCCGCGTAGGCAACCACAACAAACTGACCTCGTTCGAACCGCCGGGCGCCGACGGTATGGCCTGTCGCGCCTCTCAACTGAAAAGCAGGAGCAATGGCAATGGAAAAAAGTTATCCACAAGCCCTTGACACTTCCGACCGTAGGGTGTCTGGGGAGCCGGTGGCGGCGGCCGTCGCGGCGCTCCGGGCGGCCTGGGCGGGTGCGCTCAGACGCTTCGGCAAGGCAGCCGGCCGGTGCTGGCGCTTCGCCAACGCCTTGGTCGGCAGCCACTTGCT
>JAJYMM010000017.1 GCA_021787035.1 Actinomycetes bacterium | reverse complement strand
CGTACCAGATGCCGACCTGGAGGCGGTGCTGCGGGTGCTTGGACGCCTCTCGTTTAGGTGAGAAGCAGCTACTCGTCTAGGTGAGAAGCAGCGCTCGGCATCTCCATTGGCAACGCGGAACCAGGAGTGCAAGCGACGAAGCTGCTCAGCGGTGCGCGACGTTGTTGGCAACGAAAACATCCGTGTTGAGATGACACAGATTTGTGGAATCTCAGGATGTCCTGTAATATGGCGACCATGCCGAGCGATGGAGAGATCACCTTTGCCGACCATGTCGGCCGCTTCTACGCCCGCCGCTACGGGTTCGCCCCGATGGTTGGCCGCCTGATCGGCTATCTCGCCGTCTGCGACCCGCGCGAGCAGAGCATCGCCGAGCTGGCTGACGCGCTGCTGGCGAGCCGGAGCGCCATCGCCGGCGCGGTGAACGTCTTGGAGACCCTCAGGCTCGTCGAGCGCTCTCGGGCCGCAGGCGAGCGGATGGACCGGGTGCGCCTCGACATGTCCTCGTCCCAGGCGATGGGCTTCGATGTCGCCGAGTACGAGGAGCAGGCCGAGCTGGCCAGGGAGGGTCTTGGCGTGCTGGCCGACGCCCCGCTAGAGCGTAAGGCGATCCTGCTCGAGTGGGCCGCGTTCGCCGAGTTCCTCGTGGAGCAGATGCCCACCCTCGAAAAGCAGTGGTGGGCACGCCGGGAGGCGCTGCGATCAGCGGGCACGCTTTCTGAGGATCCGGCCACACGTCGAGAGGGCCGAAGGCCATGACTGGTCTCTCGGCTGCCCCGGGCATCGTCGCCCGCGGCGTCTGCAAGTCCTACGGCGGCCACGTGGTGCTCGACGAGGTGGACCTGACCGCGCCCGAGGGGACGATCCTCGCGCTGCTCGGCCCGAACGGGGCGGGTAAGACCACGATGGTCCGCATCCTCTCCACGCTCATCCCCGCCGACTCGGGCTCGATGCGCATCGCCGGGTGCGACGTGGTCGGCGACGCCGACGGGGTACGGGCGGTCATCGGGGTGACCGGCCAGTTCTCGGCCGTGGACAACCTGCTCACAGGGGCCGAGAACCTGCAGATGATGGCCGAGCTCCGCCACCTCGGCCGCCAGGCCGGCAGGCGACGGGTCGCGGAGCTGTTGGAGCGCTTCGAGCTCACCGACGCTGCGGACAAGCTGGCGTCGATCTACTCGGGGGGGATGCGCCGGCGGCTCGACCTCGCGATGACCCTTGTGGGCGAGCCCCGGGTGATCTTCTTGGATGAGCCCACCACCGGCCTCGATCCCCGGAGCCGCCTGACGATGTGGCAGAACATCCGCCAGCTCGCCTCGGGCGGGGCCACCATCTTGCTCACCACCCAGTACCTCGACGAGGCCGACCAGCTCGCCGATCAGATCGCGGTCCTCGACCAGGGCCACATCGTGGCCGAGGGAACCCCCGACGACCTGAAACGCCGCATCCCCGGCGGTCACGTCCGACTGCACTTTTCCGATCCCCACCTGCTGTGCTCGGCGAGCGCGCTTCTCCCGGCGGCTGTGCCCGACGAGGACGAGCTCGTTCTCCGAGTTGCCAGCGATGACAGCGTCGACTCGCTGCGCGAGCTGCTGGACGAGCTGCATGAGGCCCGCATCGACGTGGCGCGCCTGTCGATCCACACCGCCGACCTCGACGACGTGTTCCTCGCAGTGACCGGCAGCCACCTCGCGCCCGGAGCAGGCGGGGGCCATGCCAAAGAGAAGGAGCCATCGCACCCATGACTACGCTCGCCTGCACCCTTAGTGACTCGGCGGTGATGTTGCGTCGCCATCTCAAGCACCAGCGGCGCTACCCGTCGCTCACGATGATGCTCGTTGCGACGCCGATCGTGATCCTGCTGCTGTTCGTCTACGTCTTCGGTGCCCAGCTCGGCGCCGGGCTCGGCGCCCACGGCGGCCGCCACGCCTACCTCGACTACGTCGTGCCGGGTCTGCTGCTCATCACGCTCGGCTCGGCCGTCCAGGGCACGGCGATCATGGTCGCCACCGACATGACTGGCGGGATCATCGACCGCTTCCGCACGATGGCGATCAGCCGCGCCTCGGTGCTCACCGGCCATGTGGTTGGCAGCCTGATCCAAACCCTCCTGGCTCTCGGTGTCCTGATCGGGGTCGCCTTCGGCCTCGGGTTCCGCTCGGCTGGCGGCCCGGTCGGCTGGCTGGGGGCGCTCGGCGTCTTGGTGCTGTTCGCCTTCGCGCTGATCTGGTTGGCTGTCGCGCTCGGGCTGGCTGCCAAGAGCGTCGAGACCGCCAGCAACACCCCGATGTTCATCCTGCTCTTGCCGTTCCTCGGCAGCGGGTTCGTGCCGACCCAGACGATGCCGGTGGGGCTGCGCCAGTTCGCCGAGTACCAGCCCTCGACCCCTGTCGCCGACGCCGTGCGGGCACTGATCAGCGGCGGCGCGCTCGGCGACCACGCGATCGTCGCGGTCGCCTGGAGCGTTGGCATCGCCACCGTCGCCTACCTGTGGGCCATCCGCCTCTACAACCGGCGCCGAGCCGCCGAGCCGAAGTGACGGGAGCAGCGGTGGCTTACCCGTTCCGCGTGGCACCAAGCCCTGCCACCCCGCCAAGGAGCACCCAATGGCTCTGATCGGCAGGCTGCTGAAAGGCCGGCGCGCTGGGGGTGAACGCCTGGCTTGGGAAGCACCGAACTTCGCGTGCGCGAGAACGCTCAGCCTCACGAGCCCGGCATTCGCAGACGGTGAGCCGATCCCGGTGGCCTATGCCTCGAAACGGGCCGGTGGACGAGACCAGTCGCCGGCCCTGGCTTGGTCCCAAGTGCCAAGCGGCACCGAGCAACTGTTGCTCGTCATCGAGGACCCGGACGTGCCCATGCGCGTCCCGTTCATCCATTGCGTCGCCTTGATCGAGCCGTCGGTGACCAGCTTGCCAGACGGGGCATTGAACGCCCATAACCCGGCGCCCGGCGTGCGTCTGCTCCGTTCCACCATGGGGCGCGGGTACCTCGGGCCAGCCCCGATCAAGAGCCACGGACCCCACCGCTACGTTTTCCAGCTGTTCGCGCTGGCGAAACCTGTGCCCCTGCCCTCCAATGCCACCACGTTGGAATCGGCAAAGCCGC
>JAJYMM010000215.1 GCA_021787035.1 Actinomycetes bacterium | reverse complement strand
ACGGATCCCCGGGTTCTCGCGGTCGACGTCCAGAACGGTCTTGAAGCTCAGATGGCTGATTGCGTTCCCGGTGCCAAGACCTTGGAGGAGTTCGACTTCGACGCCCAGCGCTCGGTGAAGAGGGAGCTGGTCGCCCACTTGGGCCAGCTGGACTTCGTCGCCGAGCGCGCCAATGTCGTGTTCTTGGGCCCGCCAGGACTTGGTTGACACTGCGCACTCCTTTCAACCAACTGTCTCAAACAGTCCAATGGCGGGTGCTTTTACGTTGATACGCAGGCCCTTCCTCTTCCCCCGGTTCACGTGCACCGCTTCTAGCTCGCCGCGTTGGACCTTGTGCAACACGGTCTGGCGGGCGACGCCGAGGGCCTTGGCCGCTTCGTCCAGGCCGAGCCAGCCCTCTGGCACCTCGGGGACGACACGCTTGCGTAGCTCGTCGGTGACCCGGATGTGCCAAGGGCCCTCCGGGGTCAGCTGCTCGCCGGAGACAGACCCGTCGGCCAGCCACCTATAGAGCGTGGCGCGTGAGACCCCGAGCAGCTTCTCGGCTGCGCTGATCGAGACCACCTCACCATTGTCCTCGCCGGGTGTGACGGTGACCGTTGGCTTGTAGGCGGGGATGCCATTGGCCACACGGAGGTACTGGACGCGCCGCTGGCTGAACGACAGGCCGGTCGCCGTGCGACGGCCCTGCTTGGAGAGCACCTGGGCGATCGTCTTGTCGTCGTAGCGGGCGGCCAGCCGGCGGACGAGCTCGACGGTGCCCTCGCCGGTCACCCGGGAATGCCGCCCGGGCTTGTTCAAAGCGAGCACGAAGCTGCTCGTTGCCCCGCCCTCCCAGACGACCACGACGTCAGCCTCGCGCTCGGCTGAGCGCACGGTCACCACCACTTCGGCGACCAGCGCCCGGAGGAGCTGCTTGCGCTGGCGCCAAGTCGTGGTCTTCGCGTAGAAGACAGCCTTCAGGTCTGCCCCCGCGCACTTCAGCCAGGTCACCTCTTCTTGGCTCAGGCCGACCGGTTTACGGGCGCGTTGGGTGGCGAGATCTGCCTCGGCCTGGCGCTGGTTTTGGAGAGCCTGTTCCCAAGCCGCTTCCAGGCTGCGGGCGACGAGGCGGTTCTCGGGCTCCACGGCGTCGTACTGGCGCCGCGCCCGTCCGGCTTGGTAGCGCGCCCGCTCGGCTGCGAGCTCGAAGACGGCCATGCGGGCTTGGTAATTGCTTTCCACCTCGGCGAGCGCCTTTAGCGTCGCCTCCATGGCAGCCGGCTCCAAGACGGCGAAGACCTCCTCCATGACCCGTGCCTCGAGCTTCTTGCCGCCGAGGCTCTGGCAGGTACGCTCGGCGCCGTACATGATGAGCGCCCGGTTGCACGTGTAGCGCGGGCAGTCGCCGTTGGCACCGGAATAGCCGACCTGCATGGGACGGCCGCAGCGCCCGCAGCGGATCCTCCCCTGGAGGAGCGCCGCCCCCTCGCGTACCGCGCCGCCCGCCCCGCCGCGTGCCGCCCGCCAGTTGGACCGGAGCCGGGCTTGGTTCTGCTCGAAACGTTCCCAAGGTATATATGCCTCATGGTGGCCGGGCAGGACCACCTCCCACTCGCCTGGCGGTACCTGCTTGGTGCGCGCTACCAGCCGGCCTTCGCCGTCGAGGCGTTTTTCGGTGCGCCTGCGGCCGAAAACGAACGCCCCTGCGTAGGCGGGGTTGGCCAAGATGTGGTGGACGGCCGGGTAGTTCGGCCGCTCCCAGCTGACCCGCCGGCCCCCGGGGCGTCGACGGGGCAGGGAGACGTTGTCCTCCAAGAGACTTAAAAGTACCTGGCGAGCTGAGCCGGTCTCGTCGAAGCGCCGGAAGACCGTCGCGATAGCCTCCCGTACCGACTCGTCGGGGTCGACCACGACATGGTCGTTGTCGTCGTAGACGAAGCCGACGGGCAGGGTTTGACGAAGTTCTCCCTTCGCTGCTTTGTGCTTCAGCCCTCCGTTGAGCCGGCTACGGATCAAGTGGAGCTCGTATGCCGACATGGTCCCCTTTAAGCCCAAGAGCAACCTGTCATTGTGGTCGCCGGGGTGGTAGACGCCGTCGGCATCTATTATCAGCGTGTCGGTCAGCGCGCAGAGGTCCAGGAGCTGCGACCAGTCGGTGCTGTTGCGGGCGAGCCGGGAGACCTCGATGCCGAAAATAGCGCCTACTTTGCCGAGCCCGACGTCGGCGACGAGGCCCTTGAACCCCGTCCGGGCGCTCGAGCCGGCACCCGAACGGCCAAGGTCCTCGTCCACGACGACCACTTGATCGGCTGCCCAGCCGAGCTCCACCGCCTTGGCCGCCAGCTCGTACTGGCGCTCCAAGCTCTCGGTGTTCTCTTGCACCTGGGCGAGAGTCGACTGGCGCACATAGATGTAAGGGGCTCGTTCGAGATGAGCCGGGCCCAGCTTGGAAGTTGCTTCAATTTTCGACATCGCCGGCCTCGAGCCCTTCTCCGGTGACGCCGGAGGCGATCATGGCGGCCAGGGCGCGGAGCACGGCTTGTCGTACCTCCTCCGGCAGCGACCACCAGCGCTCAGCTGGGGTACCGGCTATGCCCAGGGGTAGCTGGGCCGGTGCTGCTATCCTCAGTGTTTGCAAAGAGGCTCACCTTCCTTTGTCCGTTGGCGCGTACAGGGGTTGGTCGAGCCTATTTGCGCGCCCTGGCCCGAATGGGTGACCCGTCCAGCGGCCTCGTCGAGGTCAGCAGCTCCCTGAAGCGGCGGGCACCGGCCACGCTCAGCACCGTCGCTGGGAGCCCAGCCGGGGGACCGCCGAAAACGTCGGTGGCATCGGCACTGACGGTGCCAGGCGTGCCGTCGGGCAGCGTGACCACCAGCACCAGCCTGCCGTCCCAGTGCTTGAAACCAGTGGCTTCTAGCTGCCTCCCGCGAAGCGGGTGGCCAGGCAAGACTACTCGTACTTCGCACGGCAGGACTGCCCGCAAATGTTGCAGTCTGTCGCTATCTCCCCTGGCACCGGCAAAACTCACTTGTCGATAGCGCTTGGCATAAAAGCCGCTCTGGCCGGCTACCGGGTCGCCTTCGCGACCGCGGCCGAGTGGGTGGCCCGCCTGCAGGCAGCCCACGACCAAGGGC
>JAJYMM010000201.1 GCA_021787035.1 Actinomycetes bacterium | reverse complement strand
GCCCAGGCCGGCGCTGCCCAGCCGGCGCTGCCCAGCCGGCGCTGCCCAGCCGGCGCTGCCCAGCCGGCGCTGCCCAGCCGGCATAGCTTCCCGCTACTTCTCTCCCCCTGCCCGCTCCCGACGGACCTTTTCCCACAGGTTGGAGGGCATGACCTCGTAGTGGGAGTGGCGTGCGTTGAATCGTCCACGGCCGCCGGTCAGGCTCCGGAGGTCGATTGCGTACCGAACGAGCTCAGCACTCGGAACGAGGGCCGTAATGAGCGACTCGCCCGTACCAGCGATCTCCGTGCCTTGGACGCGGCCGCGCCGGCTGTTCAGGTCTCCGAGGACGTCGCCCTGGTAGGCATCAGGAACCGTGACTTCGAGCATGGTGAGCGGTTCGAGGACGACAGGGCTTGCCTTGGCGAGCGCCTCGCGTACGGCCAAAGCGCCTGCCATTTTGAACGACATCTCGGACGAGTCGACTGGGTGGCTCTTGCCATCGAAGCAGGTAACCCTGACGTCCATTACCGGCCAACCGAACGCGCCGCCCTCTGCGAGCGCCTCCTCGGCGCCCTTTTGCACCGCCGGGATGTACTGGCGGGGTATGACGCCGCCAACGACGTTGTCGACGAACTCAAAGCCGCTACCCCGTTCCATCGGCTCGACCCGCAGCGACGCCACACCGAATTGGCCGTGGCCTCCCGTCTGCTTTTTGTACTTGCCTTCGGCCTCGGCCGTGGCAGTGACCGTTTCCCGGTAGGGGATGGCCAGCTCCTCGGACTCCACGGCAACGCCGAACTTTCGCGACAAGCGCTCCATGGCTATGGATAAGTGGGTTTCGCCTGTACCTCCGAGAACGGTCTGGTGCGTCTCATCATCCCGGCGCACCGTGAGCGCAGGGTCCTCTTCTTGGAGGCGGTGAAGCGCTGTCATCAGCTTGTCCTCGTCGGCCTTGCTCTTCGGGCGTATAGCAATGGACAACGCTGGGGCTGTCAGCTCGGCGAGCCAGCCAGGGGCGGAACGGTGGAGCTCCACAGGCATGTTGCGCGGCGCGAGGGTGTCACCGGTATTGGTGGAGGCGAGCTTCGAGACTGCAGCGATGTCTCCGGCGGCTACCTCAGTGAGTGGCAGTTGCTCTTTTCCACGCAGGGTGAAGAGGGAGTGAAGCCGTTCTTCGGCCTTAGATCTCGGGTTGTAGAGCACGGCGTCGGGGCGAAGTGTGCCGGAGACGACCTTGAAGAGCGATATCTTGCCCACGTAGGGGTCTGCAATCGTCTTGGTCACCCAAGCGAGCGGCGAGCCGGCCTGGTCGGCGGGGACCTCCACGACTTCGTCGCTGCCGGGAGCGTGCACACGCGCGGGCGGCCGCTCATGGGGGGAGGGCCCGACGTCACAGATTGCGTCGAGGAGCCGGTCCACTCCGATCAGGCTTGCAGCCGAACCGCACACGACGGGGAACACCTGGCTGGACACGACACCCTTGGCAAGCGTCTTGGCCAGCTCCTCGGGAGATATCTCCTCACCCTCGAGGTATCGAGCGGTTAGATCGTCGTCGGCGACCACGATGCCCTCGACCATTGCGTCGTGCTCGGCGTGCTCTCGTTCGGCGATCTCGGCTGGTATGGGGCCCGCTGTCGCGGTTTGCTTGCCAGGCGCATACGTGAACGCGGTGTCGGTGAGGAGGTCGACTACTCCCGAAAAGTCGTGCTCCCGGCCGATCGGCAGCTCGAGTGGCGCCACGCCGGCGCCGAAGGCCTTTTGTACCTGCTGCAGCGCAGAGGAAAAGTCGGAGCGTTCGCGGTCGAGCTTGTTCAAGAACACCAGGCGGGGGATGCCTAGCTCGGCGGCGGCCTTCCACAGGACCTCGGTCTGGACTTCGACGCCATCGACCGCGCTCACGACCACTATTGCGATGTCCGCGGCCGAGAGCCCGGCCAGAGCCTCGGGGACGAAGTCGGCGTAACCAGGGCAGTCCAAGACATTGACCTTGTAGCCGCGCCACTCGAGCGCCGCGAGGCCGAGGGACGTCGACATGTGGTGAGAGTGCTCCTCGGGCTCGAAGTCGAGCACGGCCGTGCCGTCGTCTGTCTTCCCGGCCCGGTTGGTAGCGCCCGAGCAAAGGAGCATGGCTTCAGCGAGGGTGGTCTTGCCGGACCCTCCGTGGCCGACCAGGGCCACGTTCCGGACCTGAGCTGGCGGGTAGGCCTTCATGCGAGCACCTCCGGTTAGGTTCCCCTTCGACCGTGTGGGTGCGGCCGATCCGGCAAGGCTACTCCTTGCCGGCGTGGGCTGCGACAAGGGATGCCGCTGCGTTCAGGGAGGGACCTTGGCTTAGGGGCCCAGGCGGGCAGGCAAAACACGGTACGCTACAGCCAGGAACTGAGCCTGTGAAGATGGCCGCGATAGGAGCAGTAGTTTGTTCGACGCACGTTTCCGGACGGCGGTTGACCGGGCCGTAGCGCCCGCCGGCCGGGCCTTGCGGCGTACGGGCCTTTCGCCAGACCACCTGACGGCAGCGGGCATCGTGCTGGCGGCGCCAGCTGCGGTCGCGATCGCAACTGGCCACCTCGTCCTCGGTTTGGCCATCTACATAGCGTCTGCCCTGCCGGACCTCTTCGACGGGAGCCTGGCGAAGGCGAGCGGGCGGACCAGCCGGCGGGGGGCGTTCTTCGACTCCGTTGGGGACCGTGTCAACGACACCGCGGTGCTCGCCGGCATCGCCTGGTACGCGCAGGACCGTTTCGGTGGCCACGCTGCCCTGGTCCCTCTGGCAGTGCTCGGTGTGTCGCAACTCGTGTCGTACATACGTGCGAAGGCCGACGCGCTCGGCATCGATGCCAAGTCCGGGCTCATGGAGCGGGGTGAGCGGGTGGTGGTGATCTGTGCCTCGCTCGTGTTCTCCGCGGAGATGCTCTGGCTCTTGTGGGTGGTGGTTGCCCTTTCCTGCATAACAGCGGGGCAGCGCTTCGTGGTCGTGTGGCGCCAGGCCGGCAAGCCGCCGGCGCCGGTACGGCGGTCGCCGCTCGAGCGGTCGCAACTAGAGCGGGGCCCGCTTGCGCGAGGGACGGTGGCGTTGCGCTGGCGGGCCTGGCGCGAGGAGATGGCCAGCCGGGACGCCACCGGCCGGACCAAGCTTCCCCGCACCGGCACTCCCGCGGCCGGCACCCGTTTCTTCGCCGGTAGCCGCCGGCCGGGTAGAGGAAGTGGGCGTTGGCATGAGCGCCGCGCCGCCCGCCGGCACCAGAGCTAGAGCGCACACCTGGCCGACTGGAGCGAGGGAACGCTGTGCAGCGCGGTTCGCGGCTCCTTAAGGGTCGCCCAGCCCAAGATCGCCCAGCCCAAGATCGCCCAGCCCAAGGTCGGCGGGGCCAAGATCGGCGGGGCCAAGATCGGCGGGGCCAGTACCGGTTGGCAGAGTTCCGGGCTGCCGCTGCAGTCGCCTGTGCCCTCCCCGCCGGCGTGAGCTGCTCGCTCGGTCGCGCTGTCGGCGGTGCTGTCGCGCTTATGCCCGACCTCGATGGCCGGCGTGCTCTGGTCGCGTCCCATATGGCGCGCGTCATGGGGCGACCTCTTGGGAACACAGAGGCACGCTCAGTGGTGACCGACGTCTTCGCCAACTACGGTCGCTACTGGGCCGAGAGCTTTCGCCTCCCGTCGTTGACGCCGGCCGAAGTCGAAGCCGGTGTCGTCATCGTTGGCCGCGAATACCTCGACGCCGCCATCGCCTGCGGTCGTGGGGTGATAATTGCTGCACCCCACCTTGGGGGTTGGGAGTGGGGAGCCATCCGGCTTTTGATGAGCGGGCTGCCTGTCACCGTGGCGGTCGAGCCATTAGAGCCGCCAGAGGTGTTCGAGTGGTTCGTACAGTTCCGTACTCGCCTAGGGATGAACGTTGTCCCGGTGGGACCGGGCGCTGGTGCCGCCATGCTCCGCGCCCTCGCCAGCGGGCACGTCCTGTGTTTGCTCTCGGACCGGCTGGTGGGAAAGGCGTCTGGCGTCGAAGTGGACTTCTTCGGCTCGAAGGTGATGATGCCGGCCGGCCCCGTCACGCTGGCCTTGCGCTCGGGGGCACCTCTCCTGACGGCGGCCCTGTACGACGGGCACGATGCTGGGTGCCATACGCTCGTCTTCCGGCCGCCGCTCAAACTGAACCCGGACGATCCCGGTTCGCTCCCGCTGAGCGAAACCGGCCCGAGCGAAACCGGCCCGAGCGAAACCGGCCCGAGCGAAACCGGCCCGAGCGAAACCGGCCCGAGCGAAACCGGCCCGAGCGAAACCGGCCCGAGCGAAACCACGCGCGGCCAGCCCGGTGTCGGCGTAGCGCCCGTGCGCTTGCGCGAGAAGGTCAGCAACGGCACCCAGGAACTGGCGCGGGAACTGGAAGAGCTCATCAGCTACGCGCCTACCCAGTGGCACCTGCTACAGCCCAACTGGCCCGACGACCCACCCCTACGGTCGCTACGTTCGCGGTGGGGCCTCACCGCGGCTGGTGCCAGAGAGCGCGAGTCGCGGTGAGGAGACCGGGGAGCGGCCCCGTGCGCCTGCGGGTGGGGATGGTGTGCCCGTACAGCTTGAGCATCCCCGGCGGCGTCCAAGGCCAAGTGATGGGTATAGCGAGAGCGATGCGGGCGCTCGGCGTCGAGGCCCAGGTCCTTGCGCCTTGCGATGGACCGCCCCCTGCAGCTTGGGTGACGCCTCTAGGGGCGTCGGTCCCAGCTGCGGGGAACGGTTCGGTGGCCCCGATCGCGCCGGACCCCGCTGCGGCCCTACGCACGATCAGGGCTCTGCGCGACGAGCGCTTCGACGTCGTGCACATCCACGAGCCCCTCGTTCCGGGACCTGCCCTAACGGCACTTGTTTTTAGCGATGGGCCTCTCGTCGGGACATTCCATCGCGCTGGTGAGATCGCTTGGTACCGAGCCGTCAGGCGTCCCGCCCGCTGGGCGCTATCCCGCCTGGCACTTCGCTGCGCGGTTTCTGACCTAGCTATAGCAACAGCCCGCCAGGCGCTTGGTGGGAGCTACGAGCTGGTTTGGAATGGGGTCGATGTCGCTGCGGCCAGGGCTGCTCTGCCCTGGCCATCGGAGGGCCGGACGGTACTTTTCTTAGGTCGCCACGAGCCGCGGAAGGGTCTTGGGGTGCTGATCGAAGCAGTGGTCCGCTCTGGCCTGGACGCCAGCGTCTGGGTGGTCGGCGAGGGACCTCAGACAGAAGAACTGCGCGAGAGAACTCTTGGAGACCCGCGCTTTTGTTGGCTCGGAACGCTGAGCGAGGAAGAGAAGTTCCGCCGCCTGAAAAGTGCCGACGTGATGGTAGCCCCCTCGCTCCATGGCGAGAGCTTCGGGGTCGTGCTGCTCGAGGGGATGGCCGCCGGGACCGCAGTCGTGGCGAGCGACATCCCCGGGTACAGAGCTGTCGCGCGCCCCGGGCGCGATGCGCTCCTTGTGCCGCCGGGCGACCCCGACGCGCTTTCGGCCGCGCTCGACAAGGCCCTCGCCGGCGGCCCTGACATCATTGCCATGCGCGAGTCGGCGATGGAGCGGGCCGCCGAGCGCTCGCTCGACGCGCTCGCTACACGCTACCTCGAGTTGTACGATTCGCTGCTCGCACCGGGTGCCGCCCAAACAGCCTCCGCGTAATTACGCGTCGTAAATTCGCCGTCCCGAAACGATCGTCCCGTCCCCCCGTCTCAATCTTAGAGATGGCGAAGTTTTCCCTTGAAACCGCGTCCGAGGCGTGGTAGGAATTCCGCCGAGGGTAGGCGCGGCCGAGCTTCAAGAAACTCGTTGAAACTGGCGGCCTTCCCTGGCCGGTAAGAGGTACGGGCACATGTGGAGGTCGCAGGGTGGTGGGCGGCAATGTAGTTTCGCTCGCCGTCGGTGCGTTTGGCGCCGCGGCCGTTGTGGGTTGGTGGTTGTTGGGTGCGCCAGTTTGGCTCATCCCGTGGGCCGTCATGGTCACCTTTCTCGGGTTGGTGGACTTCGCCAAGGGGGTCATCCCTACTCCGGCCGCGCGGTCTGCGACGGTAATTACTGCCGTCCTTCTGCTCGCGGGCTGCGCGCAGACTGGGCACTGGGGCCAGATCTGGAGGGGGGCAGCCTGTGCGGCGGTGGCATGGGCAGTGTTCGCGGCTTGGGCGGTCATCTCGCCTAGGAGCCTTGGCTTTGGTGATGTTCGTATGGTTTGCCTGGTCGCCCTCGGGGCGGGTGCCGTCTCGCCGGCGGGCACGTTTGTGGCGGTGTCATGTTCGCTGATGGCGGGGGCGTCTTGGGGCAAGGCGCGACCGCGACTTGTCAGAGGTCGGTCGCCGGCAAAGCCTCCTTGGGGGGCGGCGTCATTGGCCGCTGAAGGGGTCAGTGCGCAAAAAGCCGTTGCCCTAGGGCCTTTGTTGGCACTGTCGGGGATCGCCGTCGCGGTGACGAATGCGTTCTGAACTGGGTTTCGGATCGGGTGCCGGGCCGGGCCCAGCGCTGGGGCCCTCGCCGGCCTCGCGAGCGCCTGAGGCTGCAGCGAGGGCTGACCTCGGTCCGGACGTGGCGCGCCGGCGACGCCCGAGACGTGTGACTGCCGGTGCCGCGGTGCCGGCCGCCCTGGGTGTACTCGCCGCGGGTTTCGCGTATGAGGCTCTGCAGAGCCGCGCCGCTACCACCGAAATTGTGGTGGCTCGCTCTGCGGTCTCGGAGGGGGTGACGGTTGATGCTGGTAACACGCGCCTCGTGAAGATCCGCTCCGCGGACCGCTCTCTTCTAAAGGACCTGGTGCCCCCCTCCGACCTCGAGGCGGGCTGGGTGGCCGCGGTACCGATACGCCCAGGCGAGCCGGTCACGGCGAGCGAGCTGGCGAGGCGCGCGAGTGGCCCGCAACTTGGGGAGATGAGCATCGCCGTTCCCGTTGACGAAGCGGTCGGCGGCCGCCTTGCCGCGGGCGACCGCGTCGATGTGATCGTGAGCGGCGCCGGCGGCTCGGCACGTTACGTGGCCCAGGGCCTCCGCGTACTAGCAGTTGCGCCAACGTCTGTGGGTGGTGCTCTAGTCGAGGCGAGCACCAGCTATTACGTCGTGGTGGCCGTGGGCAAGAAGACGGCGCTCCGCCTAGCTGCAGCTCTCGGCTCGCAGGCGGCCGGGGGGAGCGCAGCCGGTGGCCTCGAGCTGGTGCTTTCAAATGGCGAGGCGGTGACCGCGCGCACTTCATACGCGGCGCCCACTTCCCCTTCGGGGGCAGCTTCTTACTATGGCTCAGGGACATCGGTGCAAAAGGGGGCACCTTGAAGGCGTTGCGGATCGGGGTTGTTGCCACAACGGCACCTTGGAGCGCCGCCCTGCGCAGTTATGTGCGGGACCACAGCCGAGGTGCAACCGTAGAGGTCGTTATGGACCGGCCCGGGCTGGAGGCGGCTCTCCCGGATCTTGACGTGCTCGTGGTTGACGACATAATGCGGACTTTCTCCGTATACGACGTCTCGCGCGCGCAGAGCTTCGGGGTACACGTCATTGCGGTCGTGGACCAGGCGAATAGTGCGAGCCGCGAGCACGTGAACAGCCTTGGCGTCGACCAGGTGCTCGGCTCCAACCTCCCACCGGGCGAGTTGTTGGCAGCGGTAGTGGAGTCTGGTTCAGATGGACGTGACCTGAGTGCGCCCCGCAGGGCGCTTAGTGGCTTTGTGCGGGGCCCACGGGTAGACGGACAGAACTTCAGGCGCAAGGAGTCTGGCTGGGTGTGTGCATGGACCAAGGCGAGCGGCGGGGCTGGGCTGACCGAAGCCGTGATAGCAGCAGCGCTGACGCTGTCGAAGCGTTACAGGGTGTTGCTGGTCGAGGCAGAGGAGGTGGCCCCAGTACTGCTTTCTCGGCTGTCCCGGTCGCCGGAGGGCGGACTCCCATGGGCCTTGTCGCGCGCCGGCCAGGGCCTCGCCGCTTTGCCCGAAGGCCTGTCGCGCCTTCGCCCGGGCGCGCCGGCCGGCAGAGACTGCTTCGATGTGGTCTGCGCCGCGCCGAGCGCGGCCCACGAGGTAAATGCTGCTCAATTGGACAGGTTCCTGGCAGAGGCGTCCACGATCTATGAATATGTGCTCGTCGAGACTTCCTGGCTCTTGGGCGCATCCTCAGCACGTGAACGTTTTAGTGCGGCACGGGCGGTACTGCGCGGGGCGGCATGCATAGTGGTCATGGCAACGGCCGACCCCGAGGGGGCTGGACGCCTCGTGCAATGGAAAGTTGCCGCACTCGGTGCGGGCGTGGGGGCGCCGGCTTTCGCAGCGTTTGGCCGTAGCGGCGCGAGCAAGTACGAGAGGGAGCACCTGCGCTCGGTCGTTGAGGCGAACACGGGCAGGCACCCCTACGCTGGTTTTGCGTTCCTGCCACTTGACCCGCGCGTCGCCCGCGCCCGCTGGAACGGCGAAGTTGTCCTGAAAGGCCCGTTTGTCGAGTCCGTAGGCGCGCTGGCGGCGAGGACGGCCGCGGTCGCGGCGAGCTCTGGCAGCACGGAGCGCAGGGATTTTTCCAGGGTGAGGACGGCGTGACACCGACTGCCTTCGAGCAATTGCGGGGGAGGGTGCTAGGCCTGGTTGCGGCGCGCGATATTGACGTGGCCTCCGAGCCGGCCGTCACGAGGCGCCTTGTCGAATCCGAGACGGAGCGTTTCCAGCGGGAACTTATGAGGGGCACGTTGGAGGGGACGGCACCCTTTGTTGACCCAGCAGACGTTGTGCAGCGGCTCATGACGGAATTAAATGGCATCGGTGCACAGCTCGACCAGCTTGTCGCCGACGCAGATGTAGAGGAAATCTATGGCTCCGATGGGGAAATAACCGCCAGGATGGTAGGCGGCGCCACCCGTTGCAGCGAGGTGCCAGCGCAGCCTGGAGCCGTGCTCGCCGTCCTTCAGCGCCTGGTCGCGTCGGCCGGTGAAACCTTCGACGCATCTCACCCCAAGGTTGACGGTATCCGCGTTGTCCTTCCCGGCGGGCGTCAGGCTCGCCTGTCGGTGTCGGTCCCCCCACGGATAGATGGGACCGTCTCGTTTAGCTTGAGAGTGCCGCAAAAGCCCAACGTGACGCTCGCCGATCTCGTATCGCTTGGTTCGCTTACGCCCGAAGCGGCGACGTTCCTGGAGGTTTTGATGCGGATCCGTCGAGCCCGGTTGCTCGTCGCGGGCGCGCCTGGTGCAGGCAAGACCACGCTGCTTGAGGCGCTGCTCAGGGCGTCGCCGCCGGCTCGCCGCGTCATTTGCGCGGAAGAACAGCGAGAGCTCAATGCCCCCTTACTGAACGGGGAGTATTGGCAGACTTCCAAGGTAGAGTCGCTCGCGGACCTGATCCGTTCGGCTCGGGTGGCGTCGCCCGAGCTCATCGTGCTCGGCGAGCTGAAAGGGCCTGAGGCCTGGGAGCTCTTGATGGCAGGGACGCTGGGTGTGGGCGTGGTGGCGGCGGTGCATGCGGAGGACACCGCCGGCGCGTTCCAGGCGCTCGCTGTCTGCGCCACAAAGGCCGTCCCGGCCACGCCTTTTGCTGAGGTCGAGGCGCGCTTCGCGGCCATGTTCGACGTGGTCATCTACTGCGATATCGACGATTCGGGGGACATTGCGACGCGGCAGGTTACGGAGATCGCCGTAGTCCCACCGCAATTGAGCACGGGGGCGGGAGGAGTCGCCGTAACCCCGATTTTTAGCCGGAGCGACCTCGGCGAGCCGCTCGAACTGCGCAGCGCCGCCGTTGGCGAAAGGCTGGAGCGGCGCTGCGATCGGCTCCTGGCGCGCTACGGGCTCGACCTCGGCGACGTCCTAAAAGGAGCGGAGGTGGTCTGGTGAGCGTTCTGGCCGTGCTCTGCATGGGTGCATGCGTTTGGGCCCTCGCTCGCGTCGTAGCGGGCCAGGCCGTACTGCCGCGCCGCCGAGGCGCTCGTCTCGTCCGAGACGAAGCGCGCAGGGGAAGGTTGGGGACCGCGAAAGGCGGGGCCGGGCGCGTCCCGTTCCAGATCTGGCTGTCGCAAGCCGGTGCTGCGGTCACCCCGGGGCAGTTTGTTGCCGTCTCCGGGGGGGTGGCGCTGGCCGTATTTGCGCTGCTGTTTGCGATCTCAAAGACGGCCGTAGTGGCGGCACTGCCGGCGGTGGGCGCGGGCGCTTCACCATATGCATACTGGTCTTCACAAAGGCGGAAGGCCGCGATCGCCCGCAGCGCTGCATGGCCCGACGCGCTGCGTTACCTGGTGGGAGTGCTCGGTGCCGGTCTGGCAACGCTGCACGATGCACTGGAAGAGCTCTCACGTTCGGGGCCATTCGCGCTGCGCCCTGCTATGGCTCGCTACGCGCGGCTGTCTGGCAGGGTGGGGGACCGGGCGGCACTGGAAGCGGTTCGGGCAGAGCTCGCCGACCCCATCTCCGACCCAGTCCTTCTCGCCTTTGCCGGAGCAATAGAGGAGGGGACGGGCACCGTGCTCAGGGTGCTTTCGGACCTAGGTGCGCAGATAACGGCGGACCTTCAGCTGGCAGAGAAGGTCAGGACTCTGCAGACCCAGGCGAGGACGGCCACGTGGGGCTGCTTCGTCCTGCCTTATGTGGTGCTTTTTGTTTTGTGTACGACAAATGGCGCCTACCGGGGGTATTTTTCGCGCCCGGCGGGGTTGGTAGTAGTTCTCCTCGGTGCGGTTATGTCCCTTGCGGGCTTCGCTGTTTCTCGGCGGCTTGTCCGGCCCGTGGCCACGACGAGGCGGGTTTTCGCGGATGGGGCTTCTCGGTGGGCCCGGTAAGCCTTGACGCGGCGCTCTCGGGCATCTTTGCCGGTTCCGCGCTGGCCCTTTGGGGATTGAGGTGGGCCAAGCCACGGCGCTCACCCGGTGCGCGCATGGCCTTTTACCTGGAGACCCCACGTTCCCAGCTCGGCGGGGCCCCGGGCGGCCCTGAGAGCCCTGCGATGGCGGGGGAGGCATTGCGGCGAGTGCTCGGCCCGGTCGCGGGTGCCGCGGTGTCGCTGGCAAGCCGGCCTCTTCGTCATGGGCCTGGGGCAAATCTGGAGATCTCGTTGCGCCAGGCGGGCCTTGCGATAAGCGTCGAGGAATATCGGCGCCAGTACGTGCGATGGCTGTCGCTTACGCCGGTTGTACTGGGGGCGCTTGGCGCCCTGACCGGCAAGGCGTCTTTCGTTGTGCTGTTTTTCGTTGCAGGTCTGTACGCGGGTGGGCGGCGGTTGCCCGAGAGGCTGAAGGCACTGACCAAACGGCGCAACGAAGCGCTGCGGAGCGATCTACCCACCGTTGCGGCCGTACTCGCGCTGAAAATAGAAAGCCACAAAAGCCTGATCGTCGCGGTGTCCGACCTCGTGGGCCAGGGGAGCGGACCTGTCGTAGACGACCTCTCCCGTTCGGTGCACCTGATCAATGCGGGTTACGGCGAGACGGGCGCCTTCGAACTGGTGGCAGCCGAGTCGGCGGAGCCAGCGGCGAGCCGCTTCTACCGGTTCCTTGCTGCCGCGACTGGTGGGGGCTTGGATGTTGCCCGAGCGTTGCTCGACCAAGCGAGCGAGCTCCGTGCGCAGCGGCGCGAAGAAGTGGAGCGTAGCGCGGCCCGCCGCACGATGTCGCTGGTCGTCCCGCAGCTTGTTTTTATGGCGCCCGTACTCTTCGCGTTCCTGCTCGCCCCGCTCCCGCATCTCTTGTTTGGGAAGTAGTGGCCATATATATATACGAACAACCAAAAAAAGGAGAGGAGAATACGATGCTCACCGACAGGACTCCAAGGACTATGGCCTACAAAGGCGCGACGGTCACTACGGCGGAGGCCCGCCTACATGGATGTCTGCCATTAGGGGCGGCCAAGGGCGGGACGAGTACGGCCCCCCTGCGTCGGGTTGGACAGCGGCCGGCCATTGCCGGCCAGGCGGGCCGCGCCATTCCCCGGCGACGTGCTCCCCGCCGTGACTTCCGTGGTTGGTTCGGAGGTCTGTGCTCGTTGTTAGCCTGGTGCTTGTCACTCTGGCGCTTACGAGCGCTCGACCAAAGGGGTAGCCAGGTAACCGACAACCTGGGGCTCGTCGTAATTGGCATTGTGGCGATCGTAGCGATCGGTGGTCTCATCAGCGGCCTTGACAAGACGGTTTTCAATTGGGTCACGACCCAGCTCGGGCTGGGAACGGGTTCGGGCGCGTGATCAAAAGAGCGGGGCAGTTGCGGCGCGGCGTGTTTCGGTCGTCTTCAGGGACGGTCGGGTCATGGCCGCCCATGGTCGCACGGCGGGGGGGCGCGTCTCGTTCCCGGCGTGGTGAACGTGGATCCGCCGTGATAGTAGGGGTGATTGCTGTCGCCTTGTTGTTGGTGTTATTCGATGGTGCCACCAACTTGGTCCTCGATGAGTACGCAAAGGGTGCCCTGCGAACGGCAGTAGACGAGGCGGCTCGAGCCGGAGCAGCCGCTGGTGGGTCGCTGGCGGCGTGCGAGGACGAGGCGGCTCGGGTGCGAAGCGGCCTCCTTCGCGGTGGTTACGGTGCCGACGTGATGGTGAGTTGCGGGGTGGTAGATGGCGGCGCTGGCACCGGGGGCCTTATGGTGGCTTCTGCGTCGGGAAGCCTTCCGAGCCTGCTGCCGGCCGTCCCGAGGTTGCGCATAGTCGTTAGGGGGGTTTCCGTGCTGCAGGGGCAACCCGCACAATGACAGCGGCCCGATGGAGCTGTCGGCGGCTCGGATTGGTGGGCCTAGCTGGCGAGGCGGGCCGTTCGCAGGACCTCGAGCGGTGCCAGCAGTTGGGAAAGCTTTGCCGTCGTGGCTCACTCAGGTCATTGCAGGAGGAAAATGGTGGCTCCGCAGTGGTGGCCGTCACCACAACATGGACGGGGCTGCTTCGGACTGAGGCTGGTGGCAGCCACGCGGCGTCTGGACGTCAAGGGGAGCAAGAGCACGGTGCTGCGACTCCGCTCACGTTGATGCTCGGCGTCGCGCTGATCATCCTGCCCGTGATGGTGCTGATATTGACGGTGCCGGTCTGGGAACAACGGGCGGTCGATGCTGAAGACGCGGCGCGGGCCGCTGCCAGGGCAATGGTGGTTGCCTCTACCGAAGCGACTGGGCTCGTTGCTGCCAAGCAGGCCGTGGATGAAGTCCTCCAAGGCGATGGGATCCCCTCGACGCAGGTTTCGCTTAGTTTTGCGGGCGAAGACGTCCCGGGCGGCTCGGTGACCGCGTCGGTGACCGTCGTGATCCCTGCTGGCCAGGTACCTGGACTTGGTGCGATTGGCAACCTCCATTACACAGCGAGGTCCACCGAGCATGTCGACTCTTACGAGGACTCGACGACATGAGCGCCGGAGCTTCGATGGAAGAAGGACTCTGGCCACAAGAGTGGGCTGGCTCGCGACGTCCCCTGAGTTGCCTCGCGAGAGGCTATGGTCCCTCACGACCGCTCCGGCGGTGGGCCCGGCGAAGTCCTTGGGGCCGGCGTGGCGATCAGCGACGCAGACCGGGTCGTGCCTCCAGCGAGAGCGGCGAAGCAATGGTCGTCTGGTGCCTCCTATTGGCACTGCTGTTGCTTCCTCTGGGAGGCCTGTCGGTCGACCTCTGGCACGGTATCGCCGTACAGCGAGTGCTGCAATCGGCCGCGGAAGACGCTGCTTCTGCCGGCGCCTCGGGCATCAACGTGAACGAGTACCGCCAGAGCGGCTGTGTGGTACTGGACCCAAGCTCCGCTCTCGAGCTGGCAAGTGCGAACCTCGCTTCTCAGGCCGGGCTTGGACCGCTTGTGTCGGCGAACATCGAGGTGGCGCCCAACGGCAGTGAGATAACCGTGGTCTTGCGCAAGGACGTACACCTCACGTTACTGAGGTTGGTGGAAGGAAACCGGCCCCTAGTGGTGGCTGCCCAGGCAACTGCCGAACCCGCAGGTTCTGTGTCAGGGACCGGATGTTCACGATGACCTCGAGCGTGACGGGGACGAGAGCAATGAGGCGAAAAAGGACGACGCTTTTCATTACGTCATTGTTGGCGGTGAGCACGGGGCTAATGGCCGGCGCTCCGGGGGCACTCGCCCGCCAGAGCGAGCCAGCAACGCACCGGCCCGTCAAGAAGGTCACGACCACGACGGTCATGGGCGGCGGCAGCCCGTCGACGTGGCCAGCAGCGAAGCCCAAACCGCCAAGCCTCGCCGGCGCATATAGCCCAAACATGAAAACGGCCTTCCTAGCCCTGGTCAGGTACTCGGACTGGGTAGGAACACACCCGAACCCCAAATTGGTTAAGAATTATGTTACGCCAGCATCGAACGTGTACTCGGCGCAGGTATACCTGATGACTCAGATGGCCAAGCGGCATTTGCACTTACCGCCCACCCCGAGTCAGATCGACTTCGTAGCAGTGATAAAGCAACCAACTTTGCGTCGCTCGAAGTCGGGTAGGCTGCTGATGTTAGCGGGCAAGAGAGCATATACACAGGGCACGCTAGATGTAGTCATAGAAGAGACGACAGAGCCGTACCTAAATGCGGCTAATCATATAGTCGGTCACACGCCTGGCGGACACGGTGCTGAAGCTTGGAATGTGACACTTGTGCAGAGGGACGTAAATGGCCAGTTCGTTATCGAGGGGTTTTACGCAATCACTGTTCACGGAAGTATATCTCGGTGGGAAGAAAGGATTGCGAAAACGCTATGAAGCGAGTGGAAGTACTTTTGATCTTGATCGCGGTTTCGGTGATTGCAATGATTCAGCCGGCTTTCGCGGGCGTTGTTGGCGGAAATGGGGGAGGATTGTCTGACTGTGAGGGGATTGGGAGTATTGGCCCGACGGTGCAAGTTGGGGGCGAGTGCAGCGGAGGCAGGCCGGTACCACCAAAGCCGGCCCAGGCGCGCCGCCGGCCAAGTTCACACGTCCAAAGCAGCTGGGGGGGTGATTACTGGAAGGCGGTTCGAGGCCCAGGGTATGGTGCCTGCGCTGGTGGCACCGCCGGCCAGTACGTCCAAGAGTACGATCCTCAGGGCAATCCTATCGGTAGCGTTCAGCTCATTTGCGCCAACCCCTCCTCCTCGACGAGGCTTGCTCCGCCGCCTCCGCCGCCTCCGCCGCCGCCCCCGCCACCGAGAGCTGCGGAAGTCGAGGCAGAGGTACCACTGCCATCGGCGACGATCGCTTTCAACCCGAAAACCGTGGGATTGACGCAACTGCCGACGCTGTTTTGGGCTCGGGGTGTTGCGCAGCCGGTAGAAGTCGGCATCGACGTGGGCGGCTATACGATCACGACTGATGCCTTTCCTATCTCATATGAGTGGAACTTTGGCGATGGCGCATCTGCAGTGTCAAAGACGGCTGGGAGTGCTTCGGCGCCGGCCGTAACCCATACCTATAGCAATGCTGGGACCTACAAGGTGTCTGTGCTGGTCGAGTATACGGGCACCTTCAACTACGCAGGACCTGGCGGCAGCGGGACGCAGTCTCTTGGCGATTACGAGTCGGGGCCGTTCTCGTTCAGCTACACGGTCCAGCAGGTCCGTTCCGTACTTGTCCCGGTGCCGGCAGGGTAGTGGTGGCACACGATTTGTTTGGCGCGTTTCGAGGAGGCGCGAGGTGCATGGCCGGAGACGGGCTACCTGGGGACGCGTTGCTCGGAGAGGGGCTTGACGTGGTCGCGGGCGGCCGCGTCCTGCGTGGACCGGAGGATGGCGTTGGTGAGAGCCAGGATCTGCGGAGCCGAGGGATCAACAAAGGACGGCACCAGGATGGTGACCGTAGCCCGCAACGAGGATCGAGCTCTTCGTTGTTGGAGCTTGCTGGCGTAATGGCCAGTGCATTTGACAGAGTGGAGCCACGCGGGCCACTCGGGCGTTTGGGTCGCCGTGCTCATGTTTTAGTTGCTCTCTTCGGGTACAGCCGGCGCGTGCATGAAAGTGGCCGGGCGCTGTGCCTGGTCGGCTTGCGCTGGGGACGAGTGATCGCCACTACGGCCGTTCTTGTCGTCGTCGCCGTCGTTGCGAGTGCCATTTCAGAGATCGCGGCGGTGACCCTAGTAGTTGTGGTGGCGTCCATGCTCCTGCCCCTTGGGTTCGCGGCCGCGTGGGCGCTGCCCGCACGGGCGCGCCTATCTCGCCAGACGCCGCCGGGTCGGCACCGCTATGTACACTCCTTGGCCAGCACCAGGCGTGGTGCCGGCGCGGATGTGCTTCGTGCAGTGTGTGTTGAGGCCGACGTGAAGCACTGGTCCCTGGTCCTTGACGCCGGGTCGGAGCAACTTGTTGGTTATTACGAAGCGTTCGGTTTCCTCCCGTGCGGGAGTGCTGTCCGGATGCCGCGCGGGCGTTTCCACGTACGCATGGTGCGACCCAGCGGTTCCGGTTCGGCCCAGGGCCATAAAGAGAACGGCTCAGGCGGCAGGCGAGTGACGAGGCATCGACAATGAAAGGTCCTGCAGTGAAGGAGACAACAGTGCGGCACCGTCGGCTGCGTAACTACCTCGATGCGGTGGGCGTCTTTGTGTGCGAGCTTGCGTTGTTCGCGTTTTTCTGGAAGTCCGCACCGTTCCTTGGGTCAGTTGATTTCGGCCATTTTGGCAATTGGCTCGGTTCTACCAACCCCTCTCGAGCCTTGAGCGCACTTGTCAGGTTGCTCGGGTTGGGAATCTCGGCGTGGCTTGTCTGTAGCACGATGCTGTACGCCGTCGCTTCGCTTAGGGGCCACAAAGGACTGCTTGGACGGTCGAGACATGTGACGCCGCCGTTTGTTCGGCGCGTGGTGGACGCACTGGCAGCGGCAACGGTAGCGGCTTCGACGATCGGGACAGTCACGGTGGGTACCGGGGCCGCTGGAGCGTTCGCATCACCGCCTCCGACGGCCTCTGGTCCATCGGCCCCCGTCGTCGCACGGCCCGCGAGCTCCCAAGGTCTGTCGCGGCACCGGGCACCCGTAGGGTCGGTCCATGAGCTTGCGGCAACGCTTGCAAGAGCGCCGTCTTTGGCGCTGACAAAGACCAGGGTCCTTGGAGTAGAGCGGATGCGGTTACCGGCGGCAGGACGGTCGGGCATGCTTGCGCCATTGGAGGCAGTGACGGCGAGGGTGAGCTCGACTGTCGTAGGCCGTCATTTCCCGCACCCAGGGGATCTGGCACACCTTCCCCCACCCAGAGCACCTCTTGCCCCAGCTCGTGGCGTTGTACCGAGCGCAGAAAACGGCTTTGCGGGCCTACCGAGGGGAACAAGGGTCGTAGTGGTGCAACCTGGCGACTGCCTCTCTGTCATAGCGCAGCGCTACCTCGGTGACTGGAGGCTTGACACAGAGATTGAGGCGCTCAACTTCGGGCGACCACAACCGGATGGCTTGGCCCTTGTGGACGACCATTGGATCTATCCGGGATGGGTGCTCATAATGCCGGATAACGCTGTGGGCACGATCGTCGTCGGTGAGCCGGCATCATCGGTGGAAGTCGAAACGCGCGGGGAACACCGTGATATCTCCGTCGGGGAAGTCCAGGGGGAGCGGCCCTCGGTCGCAGGCCGGCAGGCGCCTCCGCCAGGAGGCGCTTCCCGCCGGTCCGTTTCGCGCGAGTTCACTTCCAGCGAGGCCCGTCAGCACGAGCCAGCCCAGCACGAGCCAGCCCAGCACGAGCCAGCCCAGCACGAGCCAGCCCAGCACGAGCCAGCCCAGCACGAGCCAGCCCAGCACGAG
>JAJYMM010000150.1 GCA_021787035.1 Actinomycetes bacterium | reverse complement strand
GGCGCTAGTCAAGCGGCTTCCTCCTCTGCGGAATGCTCGAGGTACGGAGCGAACAGGTCCGCCAGGGCGCACACCGCCGCCTCTTCGTGAGCCTCGTCGAGGTGGACGTAGCGGACGGGCCGCAGGGTCAGGACAGGCGTCCGGCACGGCCGGCGGCGCGACGAGACGGCGGCGTGCTCGCCGCGGGAACGGTGGGGTTGGTGGTGCGCAGGCATGGGTCGTGCCCTGTGCGACCGGAGACAAGCGCCACTGGGGTCGATATCGATGACTCGATCGCGACGCGAAGTCAAGGCCTCCAGCCAAGATTTCTGACTTTCTTCCTCTGGGCCGTTGCCGGCGCACGGGTGGCCGTGCTGACCAGCGACGATGCCCCTCGCGGGGTACTTCCGGGGTAGGGCAGAACCCATCACGTGACGGGCTCTTTGGCCCCTCACCTGTCAGTGGTGCGGCCGACCCCTCCCCCGCGGGGTACCCCTCCCCGCGGGGGAGTCGGGACCTCCGGTGCGCTACTGCCGGCCGCCGTGTCGCCAGCGCCTCGACGGGGCCATGCGGGCTCATGGCGAAGGCAACCGGACGCTGCTTCCCCCCTCCAAGCGTAAGGAACGCTGGATCCGCCTCGTCGTGCGCAGAACTCGACCCACCAGCCCCAACACGGTCCTGTGGCGGCTGGCCGCTGGAGAGAGACTCTCAAAGAAGTCCTTGACGGTAGGGGAGCTTCCGGCTTACCGTGTCCGCGTGAGCCAGCAACCGGCGGACCAGGTCCAGGCGGTCGAAGCGGACAGCGAACTATCACGGCTTCGAGTCCTCGCGCATCCACTGCGGCTACGAATGCTGTCGCTGTTGACCGGAGCGGCGTTTTCGGCGATGGAGCTGAGCCGGGAGCTCGGGATCAGTCAAGCTCTCGCCAGCTATCACCTCCGACAGCTGCACGCAGCCGGCGTGGTCGAGTTGACCGAGGTCCGGGCGCGCCGCGGCGGCCGAGAGCGTCGGTTTACCTACTCAACGGCGGCGACCACCTCGGCGGGAATCGGGCATCGAGACCTGGAGGGCTACGCGCTCTTGGCCGAGGCGTTCGCTGTGGAATTGCGGCGCCGGAGCCAGTACGCCGACCCCGGCGCCACGGGGCTCGGGGTCGACGCTGAGCTGTGGGTCGATCCCACCGTGTGGTCGTCAACGATCGAAGCGGTGCGGGCAGCAACCACGGAGCTCCACGAGCGCGCCTGTCCCTCCCGGACGGCCGGGACCACGAGGGTCAGTGTGAGTGCGCTCCTCTTCTCCATGGTCGAGCCCCCGCCGGACGATGATGGGTAGGAACCGGAAAAGGCGGTTGAGCGAGCGACTCGGAGTGCTCGGCGAGCGCAATTTCCGGCTCTTCTTCACCGGCTACACGGCCTCGCTCTTTGGGGCGGCGATGGTCCCCGTAGCGTTGACCTTCGCTGTCTTGAACCAAGGGTATGGAGCGACCGATGTCGGCTACGTGCTGGCGGCCGAGACCGTTCCCCTGGTCGGGCTCTTGCTGCTCGGCGGAGCGGTCGCCGACCGCTTCTCCCGGCGGGCGTCCATGCTCGGTGCCGATATCGTCCGGTTTTGTAGTGAAGGCCTTCTCGCCGTCTTGCTGATCACCGGTTCGCCCCGGCTGTGGGTGTTCGTCGTTCTCGCTGGCGTGCTCGGCGCGGGCCAAGCGTTTTTCAACCCGGCGATGACCGGACTCATGCCCGAGATGGTCTCCCCTGAGCATCTCCAAGCGGCAAACGGACTGCGTGGCATCGCTTCTTCGACGGGACAGATACTTGGGCCCAGCGTGGCGGGAGTCATTGTCGCCAGCGGTGGGGCGGGCTGGGCAATCGCTATCGACTCTGCGACCTACGCATTCAGCGCGGCCTGCCTTTGGCGCCTGGCCATCCCTCCACGCCCTGTGTCCCCCCCCTCGTCGCTCATGTCACAGCTCGCTCAGGGGTGGCACGAGTTCCGGTCTCGCACGTGGCTTTGGGTCATCGTCGCCCAGTTTGCGACGTTCAACGCCCTCAGCATCGCACCGTTCATGGTGCTGGGCGCCGTCATCGCGCATGACCACCACGGCGGGGCACCTGCATGGGGCGCGATTCTGTCGGTATTTGGCGCCGGCAGCATCGCCGGCGGGCTCATCGCGGTGCGGCTCCGCGTTCGTCGCCCCCTCGTCGTTGCGACCGGCGGTGCCGCCGTTTTCGCTGTGCCCATCGCCCTCATCGCAGTATCCGCCAGCACCTTCCTCGTGGCCGCGACCGCCGGACTCGCCGGTATCGGCTTGTCGATCTTTGGCACCCTTTGGGAGACGACCCTCCAGCGGGAGGTACCCGGAGAAGCCCTGTCACGTGTCAGCAGCTACGACTGGTTGGGGTCAGTCGCATTCGTTCCGATTGGCTACATTCTCGTCGGCCCTCTGGCAGCCCTCCTCGGCAGCGGAACGACCTTGCTATTCGCCGCAGCCTGGGCCGTTGTCTCATGCGCCGCCGTTCTGACCACCGGCAGCGTCCGAAGCCTCACCTCCACTCCAGTGACGCGCGCCGTATCTGCCCGCGAGACAGCCCAGGAGTGCCTGCACGACACAGGGACCTCGTGATGAGCCGTCGCTAGCAGTTCGCTACCGACATCGAGTCGACCTGATTCGCCGCGTCCACCCGCGACACCCCCGAGACGCTATGTGACCGACCGGCACAGCACACACCCCAACGAGCCGGCTGGCTCCTCGTCAACCTCGGGGTGCACCTTCGCGACAGGTTGTATGTCCCCCCCATCGTTCGCCTCACGCGTCCCAAAACACGCCGGGCGGGCGGGCCGTTTCGGCATGCCTCGGACTCGCGGGCACTCGAGTTGCGCCTTCGTCTCCTGGTCTGCCTGGGGCGGACTGCCAACTCCGATGCGTCAGGGCGTGCCTCTCGCTACAGCTGCTGCCTCTGCTCTTCGGTCCCGCGCCGGTACGCCTGGGTCTCCGCAATCCGCGACATCCTCGGACTCGGCCGGGATGGGCACGGCGGCCAGCTCGGCCAGGCGCAAACCGTACGCTCTCGTCGCCGACCGGCGCCCAGATGGCGTCCTGCGGCCGCTGTGTCGGCCCCACGGCAGCCGTCGCCACTGGGACGGTGGCTTTGGCCAAGACCCGGCGGGCGCCGGCCTCCCGGCGCGGGTGGCCAAAGCAAAAGCAGATCCGGTAGGCGAGCCCCGAGGCCACCTGGAGGTCTTCGTAGCTCGTGAGCTTCTTTTCCAGGCGCTCCGGGGTCTCGGTCGAGCGGTCGTACTCCAAGCAGAAGACGACCCGGTTGCCGGCGGCGCCTCGCTGGGGGCCGGGGTGAGGTAGCCGGGCGCTTCGACCTCCTGCTCGTCCAACGGGTCGAGCGGTTCTCCCGCTCGGTGCGGGGCCTCGCCCAGCTCTTGGAGGACCTCGACGCAGCGCGCTCGATGGTCGCGCCCGGGGGCCTGGTCACTGAAGCGGCGGGCGGGCTCCAGCGCGGTGACCGCTGACAACCCCAGATGAGAGCCCGCCTGCCCCGTCCTAACAAGAGAATGGTGAACGACCCAGAACCCGGCCAATAGAAGCTGTTCTAGGTATCGTCGCCCTCTCAGCCGTTCCTCCAGGTTCCACGCGCGGAGTGGTACGAGCGGGTGCTGGCACCGACACGCAACGAGCAGTACCGCTATCTCGGGCTCGCCTTACCGCATGACGACGAGGCGCTCAACCGGGCGTGGCCCAAGCGGTCAGCAACCTCGACAACGCTGAGCGGCCATATGCGTCGGGCGACGACGCAGCTGTCTTTGTGCACCTCCGGGGAGCGCTCGATGCCCTACCCGGTGCAAAGAAGGCGATACTGGACGACATCCGTGACGAGAGGAAGGAATCCTGGGTCGAGCCTACAGTTGAAGGCAGGTCTGTGCGTTTCAACATCGGGCATGGGCCCGCGTCGTGAGGTTCGCGCGCCATCGCGGGTTCGGCCTTGGGGTGATGACGGGCCGTCCGCCTTTGAGATCGGTTCACTCAGGGGGTGTGGGCGGCGGTAGGCGGTAGGTGACCCCGGTGAGTCGTTCTGATGCCTCCCATAGCCGCCGTTGGAGGTTCGCGTCGTAGGAGGCGGGGCTTGACCGGCGCGCTTCGGGATACCCCTTGAATTCTCTCAGGCGGACCGGGGCGTAGTACTCGCCGCCGTGGGCGTTGGGATCGACGGCGGCACGGAGGAGCGCGAGCGCTCCGATGTCTGCCGGGTGGCTTAGTGGGTAGAAGAGGCCGTAGTTGGGGCCGCGAAAGGGCCGCGGCAAGCTGCGGTTGAAGTTGGTGCGTGCGCCTCCGGGGTGCGCGGCTAACGCGACCGTCTGGGCGCCGGCGGCGTGAAGGCGTCGTTGCAGCTCATAGGCGAAGAGCAGGTTCGCGAGCTTCGATTGGCTGTATGCGGCCTGTTTGTTGTAGCGCTGCTCGCCCTGAAGGTCGTTGAGGTTGAGCTTGGCTTGGCGGTGAGCGGGGCTGGTTACCGCGACGACCCTCGACCCGGGGGTGTCGAGCATCAGGTCAAGGAGCTGCCCGGTCAGGGCGAAGTGGCCGAGGTGGTTGGTCGCGAGCGTGAGCTCGAACCCGTCCTTGGTGCGCGTGTGGGGCAGCCAGCCGAGCCCGGCGTTGTTGATCAGCAGGTCGACGCGCGTACGGGTACGGTGGAGTTGCTCAGCGGCGCGGCTGACGGACTCCAGTGAGGCCAGGTCGATGTCCAGGATGGTGGTCTCGGCGCCCGGTACGGCCTGGTCTATGCGCTGCTCGGCGTCTTGGGCCTTCTGACGGTCCCGGCAGGCGAGCACCACCGACGCGCCGTGCCGTGCAAGCGCCTTGGCGGTCTCGAATCCCACGCCTGAGTTCGCCCCGGTGATCACTGCCACGCGTCCGTGCTGGTCGGGAATGTCGTCGGCCGTCCAGCGATGGTCTCTAGACCTGATCGTGGCGGTTGTCTTTTTATCGGTCATTGGTCATGACTCCTCGGTCGCTGGGATAGGGGTTGTTGACTCGATCGCGATGTGCGGCAGTCGCCGTTCGAGCATGGGCGCGAACCACCAGGTGGCTCGACCGAGCAAGGCCAGCGCGGCGGGGACCAGGATGCTGCGGACCAGCAAGGCATCGAGGAATACGCCGGCGGCAAGGGCGATCCCGAACTCTTTGAGGACACGCAAGTCGCCGAGGGCGAATGCGGCGACCACGACGACCATGACCGAGGCCCGCCGCGGCGATGGTACGACCACTGACCGTAAGCCCGTCACGGACGGCGCAGCGGGCGTGCCCGGTGCGAAGCCCATTCTTCATGGATGCGCCGAGGCGAGCACGACGACCGACAGGCCGACGATCAGTATGAACAGTGCGAGCTTAGAGGAGATCGCGTCGGCGAAGTCCAGGCCGACGGCGGTGGAACCTCCCACGTAGACCCGCAACCGTGACGAGCCGACACGGGCTGGGATCACCGTGCGGCGCAGGTGATCGACCAGACTTGCGGTCTGGACGGACTGGGGTGAGCTCGCCGGGTAAACATCGACAAGACCAACTCCACTAGTATCCGGGATAGTCATCCCGAATCACTATACGGGACGAACATCCCGCTTGCAACCTGGAGCCCCGTCCTTGCCTGCACCGCACCCCGAGCCCGCCCCCGACTCCACTGCCGGCGGCAGACAGCGAGCACTGCGCTCCGACGCCAAACGCAACCGCCAACGCGTCATCGACACGGCGTTCGACGTGTTCTCCACCCAAGGACTGTCAGTGCCCGTACACGAGATCGCCCGCAGAGCCGGAGTCGGCACCGGTACCGTCAGCCGCCACTTCCCGACCAAGGAGTCACTGTTCGAGGCTGTGTTCCGCAGCCGCGTCGAGCGCCTGTCAGGAGTCGCACACGAGCTCCTCGATGCCACCGAGCAGGAGGACGCGTTCTTCAAGTTCTTCGCGCAGATCGTCGCCGAGGGCACCGCCAACCTGGGGCTCGCTCAAGCGCTCGCAGGCGCCGGCTGCGACCTCGGCGCCCTCACCTCCGGCGACAACGACATCATGGCCCTGATGGGACAGCTTCTGGCAGCCGCCCAGGCCAGAGGAACCGTGCGCGCCGACGCCACGGTCGACGATGCGAAAGCCCTACTCACCGCATGCTTACAACGAGACCCCACAGCCCAGCAGCGCATGCTGGCCATCGTTCGAGCAGGCCTGGGTGACGTGCACCCGCGCCACCCCGCTAGCTCGCCTTCTGAACAACTCACTGAGAGCGGGTAGTGCGATGGCGTCGGCGTGGTAGGCGTGGACGAGCTTGGCTTGGGTGGCGTCGGCCGCCCTCGCCCGTCGAGCTCCTGAACCGTGAAGCCGCCAGGCGTCCTTCCGCTTCCACGCATTACGGACCTACCACCAGTTCTGCGCCGTGAACAAGGCAGTCGCAGCCACCGTCGAGGCCCCGGGCCCGGGCGACGGCCGGGCCGGGGTCGTCTGGCACACCCAGGGGCCGGGCAAGAGCCGCGCCCGCCTCGACGAGAGGTTCGAGACGGTGACCGAACGAGAGGAAGCCGACGAGCGCGAGCGCCTGAAAAACGGAGCGAGCAATCCCCCGGTGTTGCCCGCCTCTGTGTCAGGTGGCTCAGATGTGCCCGACCGGCCCTCGATCGGAATGTCCTTCTCTCAGTGGGAAAAAAAGCGCTCCCCGGTCATGGCCTGCTCAAGCATCGGGACATCTGTCAATGGCTAAAACACCATCCAGCCTCAAGGCCTCAGCGAGATCTGACGATTATTCGTAACGATGAGAGGGCGGCGGTCCGGCGGGCGAAAGAAGGGCCGTCTGTTGAAGTTTGCCCTCCCATTGGCGACATCTATTGCAGGGATGGTCGTAGCGCTCCCCCCGGCGTCCGGCTCGCCCGCCCCCAGTTCAATCCAGAGCCCTTCGCTCCGCGCAACTCCAGAGGCACCGGGATCGTTGCTCAGCGGGGACTCGAAGACGAACTGCGTATACCCAGACAGCAACCTCACGGACCTCGCCATGTTGGGCAGCCTCGTGGGGACGACCTACAACTGCGTCCTGCTCTTCAACGACGCCAAGCCCGACTGGCAGACGTGGGTCAACGTCTGGTGGGCCAGCCCGCCCTCCCCCGACTCGGCCTGGCTCAGCTGGCTGCATGCCGGGCCCGGCCGGCGGCTCGTGATCAGCCAGCCCATGGTCCCAAACGACGCACCGTCTGACTGGGCAGTGCTCGGGGCCGAGGGTGCCTACGACTCCTACGCCACCCAGCTCGCCAGCAACCTGGTCGCCGAGGGCATGGGGAACTCGGTCATCCGCCTCGGCTGGGAGGCCAACAACCCGACGAATTACGAGAACGCACTGCCTGGCGACCCGAGCGAGTACGCCGACTGGGCTAGGTATTGGGACAACATCGTCACCGCCATGAGGGCGGTGCCCGGGGCGGCCTTCCAGTTCGACTGGACGGTCAACCAGTACTACCAGCCGATCCCCCTCGAGGACTGGTACCCAGGCAGTTCCTATGTCGACATAATCGGTATCGACGCTTACGACAGCGGCATCTACGAGGGCGGCCTCACCAGCGAGCAGCGCTGGCAGCAGCTTTATGACCAACCAGACGGCCTCGGTGCCGTCGCCGCCTTCGCCGCCGCACACGGCAAGCCCTTGAGCGTCCCCGAGTGGGGGCTCGCGTCGCCGCGCGTCGGTGGGGCGGGGGACGACCCCACCTACGTCCAAGGCCTCGGCTCATTCATCGCCAACCACGACGTCGAGTACAACTCGTACTTTTACTCTTATTCCGTGGCGCCCGACAACCTCGTATACCTGCCGGATGCGCCGCAATCGCTGATCGCGTACCAAGGATCCTTTCCTGGGATCGCGAGCACCCCCAATGAGACGCCGACGTCAGTAGCCGCGGCAACCACCCCTGACCTCACTTCTACGCCTAGGACCACTTCGACTTCAACACCTGCGAGCGTTGAGGCGGCGACAACTACAACGGCCAGCACGGCGGCTACGACCACCCCCAGAACGGTGGTGCCAATAGGCGTGCCGGCGCTTTCGGGAAGCCTGCCGGCCCCCTCCCCTTCCTCTGGACAGGCGCCCGCGTCACCGCCTGGGGCGTCCTCTGGCGTAGGGCCTACGGCCTCGGGACAACCTCCGATATTACCAAGCCCCGGCAAAACAACTGCCGCGACCCCCAAAACGCCCACGGCGAGGCCTAATCCGGCCTCGCACAAGCGGCCAGCGCCGAAGGCCGCCACGTCGAAGGCCGCCACCCCGGAGCCATCGTGCTCGAAGCCAAATGCCCCTAAGAGGCTCAAGGCAAAGAGCGATAAGTCGAACAGGGCCAAGGCAAGGATGGTCTCCTCTAAGAGGGCCAAGGCGAATAAGGGGGCCGAGGCGAAGACCCCAAAAACTCAATCAGCAGCTCCAAAGGCCAAGGCATCCAGTGCTCACGCCAAAGCCCGCCAACCCCGGGTCGGGGGCGAATGTATCAGAAAAGGCAACAGTCGCCCTAACCACCAGTTGCCAATTGACGCCCCTCACACGGGGGCGACCACGGTGAGCAGGGCCCCCGGGCACGCCAAGCTGACCCGGGAGGAAAGCGAGCTCGGGCAGCTCTCCAACCCTTCCTCGTGAACCACCTCGAGCATCGAGCGTTTGCGTATGGCTTCAACGTCTTCGGGGCTCGGGTCCTGAGAACCGCCCAGCTCGCGCCATGCCGTGTGGCTGTTGCTGTGCTTCTCGTCTATCAGGTACTGCTTGATTTCGACGGGCCGGCCGGCAAAGGGCAGGTCGCGAACCTCCAGTGCGAGCTCCAACGTGGCGCGGGCGTACTGGTTGTCGTCGTGATGCCACAGGATCGCCGCCACACCCCCATCTCGCCTTCGGCTTGCAAGCGCACCGACCGCTCCAGTACTTCCCGAAGTGCCGGCCTCGGTGACCTCGGCCGCAAGGCGCCTGTCACCCAGCATCGCCAGCATCCTGTAGGCGTTGACTAGCGGCGTAGGGATGTCCGAAGCGGTAAAGAAGCTCCGGGTCCCTTCGAAGTACCGGTCGCCCTCCATGTACCAGGCCCACGCCGTCGCGAGAGAGACCCCCTTGCCTCCACCCAATTGCCCGGAGAGGAGCGCCCCCATCAACTGAAGTTGGAAGACCGGGTAGTACTCCGTGTTGCGGTATTGGTAGTTGCGGTTGTCGAAGACGCCCATGTGCGCAGGGACCCCGGGGTCGCATTCGTCGACCAACACAGGCACGTCGACCAACGAGCGGTGGGAGCGAACCAAGTCGAGGTTGGCTGCGATCTCATCGAGCACCTTCTTGGTACTGGGCGAGCGGTCCTCGTCCCCGGTCACGCCGTATGGCCCAACTGGCCCGTAGGTACGCCGGAAACCCGGAGCCCCTTTGGTATGGAAGGACACGAAATCCGGAAAACCAGCCTGTTGGCCAGGTCTGCGCGCGGCGCCTGCGCAATGCTCCAAGAAGCGCTCAAGGAATACCGTACCTTCCCCGGTCGTCGCCGGACCTCCAACCCGGGCGCCAGGGAGCCCACGGCGCACGGCCGCCACGGTGACGTCGTAGTACTGGCAGTACTCCTCGAAAGTGCCGTCCCAGTAGACGATGTCGGGTTCGTTCCAAAACTCCCAGTACCACTCCGAAGTCCTCCGGGCCCCATAACGTTGGGCAAAATGTTCCACGACAGCCTGCACCAGCCCGCCCCAGCGGCCCTCGTCGCGCGGTACCGAAGTCCACCCCCAGCTTTCATATTGGCCATAGAGAGACGGTGTCGGGTGGAACGGCCTGTCCGATGCCCTGCTCAGCTGAACTGGACAAAACCCGAGCTCAACTATGGGCACCATTTCCTCGTCCACCCACAGGTCAAACGCGGCGTCAGCCTGGCTCCAGTCGTAAAAGGGGCCTCCGTTTCGGTCCTCGTGGTAAACGTTCCCACTACTCCAGTGCGGAAGGCCACGCCCACTTCCACTCGTGAACAGATTGTGCGCGCGCACGGCGACGGGCCCCCCGAAAACGTCGTGCAGGGTAGCCGCGTTTGCCCTTCCCCTCGGGGTAGCCGTCCAGTTGAGCTCGTCGTAGCCATAGCTCATCCAGATCCGCTCCAACTGCCCGAGCTCGCGTGCACACTCGACCTTTACGTTCACATCCGTCACGGAACCAGCCTCTCAGCTCGCAATTGTCCTCGCCCTTCACGCTAACCGCCTCACTCCGGGGACATCCAAGCGAGCGTCGTCAGACTCTGAGCCTCGCCACGGCCGAGGCTGCTTACTCTACTGCAGCCAGAGAGCCTCGGGCGCCGCCAACTGCGCCACCTCTTCCCAAAGCGCCGGAGGGACTTCGAAGGAAGCCATCTCGATAGCTTGGTCGACGCGCTCGGGCCGCGTCACGCCAACGATCGTTGAGGCGACTCGGGGATCGCGCATCGAGAACTGCAGAGCGGCAACCGCGAGCGGCACTCCGTACCCTTCGCACACCCTCTCGACCTCGCGCGCTCGCTCGACAAGCTCTCTCGGCGCTTGGCGGTAGCCGTAGTTGGCATCGTGCGCGGGGCCTCTGGCGAGCATGCCGCCACCGAAGGGAGCCGCGTTGAGCACGCTAACCCCGAGCCGCGCGCACTCGTCCAGAAGCGATGATGCCGAGCGATCGAGGAGCGTGAAACGGTTGTGGGTCAACAGCACCTCGAACGCCCCGGTCCGGACATAGCGCTCCATGAGGCCAACGGGGCCACCGGCGACTCCGAGGTGCCCTACAGCACCTTCTTCCTTCAACTTTACTAGCGCCGGCACCGCGCCATCTCGTGCCATGGCTCCCTCGAAAGTTGTCCGCTCCGGGTCGTGGAAAAACAGCATCGGCAGGTAGCTCATGCCCAGCCGCTCACAGCTTTCCTCCACTGAGCGCCGGACCCGGGCCCCCGAGAAGTCGCCCGCAAGGTCGGGGTCGACCTTGGTCGAAACAAGGACGCCTTCGGGCACCCCGCCCCGCTCTCGTAAGACCTCGCCCAACAGGCGCTCGCTGTCGCCTCCCCCGTAACCGTTGGAGGTATCGACCAACTTCACAGCACTGTCGAATACTTTGCGCAGCGTCTCCAACGCTCGCTCTCTTCCGACCTCGTACCCGTAGACGCTTGGCATGTTGCCAAGGGCGCTCGTACCGATACCCAGCCTCGTCACCGACAGGCCAGACGTCCCGAGAGGGACAAGGTTCAAATCCATGTCTTCACGCCTCCCCCAGTGCCTCTACGAGTAGGTGGCACCGTCGCTCTTCTCCAAAGTCGACGACTTTAGCGCCCTGGCAAGGAGGCGGCCGGCTGCCCGCCTGCGCTCGCCGGCCCAAGCGCGCCATCGCCCCTTGTTCATGACCGCTTCCTCGTAGCACGCGGGGGCGGCGCAGTGCTCTCACGCACCACTAAAGTGGTAGCCAGTTCGACGCTCCGGTCCTCGGAGCTCGGCGCCTCCCCATGGGAGAGGACGAGCCTCACGGCAGTCGCCGCCATCTCGGCCAGCGGCTGGCGAACTGAGGTGAGCGGCGGGGACATCCAGCGCGACAACGGGATGTCATCGAAGCCCACAAGGCTCAGCTGGCTCGGCACGGCCAAGTTGAGCAGCCGCGCCGCCTCGAGCACTCCCATGGCCTGCAAGTCACTGCCGGCGAAGATCGCGGTAGGGCGCCTGTCCATCGACAGCATCGACGTCGCATGCTTAAAGGCGACCTCAACGTGGAAGTCCCCCCAGCGCATTAGCTCCGGGTCTACGGGCAGGCCTGCGGCCTCCATCGCCGAGCGGTAGCCGTCCAGCCTTGCGCGACTGCAGAACATGTCGCGTGGCCCCGTGATCATGCCAACCCGCTTGTGCCCGAGCTCAGCCAGGTGGCGGGTGGCAGCGTAGGCACCCGCCCAGTTGGTGGCGCCTACTGTCGGAACGCTCGGGTCGGGCTCGCCACGTGGGTCTATCACCGCCAACGATACCCCTCGGGCGTGCAAGACGGCCTTCTCCTTCTCGCTCAAGCGAGCGAGAAGGACTATGACACCCCTCGTGCCCCGCGCACATATGTCTTCCAGCCAGCTACCATGGTCACGCTTATCCGGCACGACATTTACCGCGACGGTCGCGTGGGCATTCCGCGCAGCTTCAGCGGCACCGGCAATGATCTCCGTCGCCCATGGGTTGCTTACCTCGCGCAACAGCAGGTCCACGATGGGCGTCGGCTCGGTGCGTGGTCCTTGCCGTCGCTCGTAGTTGCGCTCAGAGAGCAGCTCCTGCACCCTGCTCCGTGTCTCGAGGGAGACCCTATCGCTGCCGTTTAGGACCTTTGAGACCGTCGCCACCGAGACGCCCGCCTCTTTGGCGATATCGCTCATGATCACACGCCCTCGGGCACCGCTACCGCCAAGGCCGTGGTCACGGCCCTTGGCGGGGCCTGGCGCGCTGCGAGGACCTCGGTGCCCCTCTTTCGCCGTTAGTTCACCCTCCAAGAAGCGCACACCTCCCGGGCCCCGTGGTACCCACCGACAAGCCGGTCAAGCACTCCGTTTACCGCCGGGTCGGCCCGTGCCAGCTCCGGGTGTTCCTGGCGCCATTTCGCGAGCCGAAGCGCCGAGCGCTGGAAGGTCAGTTTCGGGCAAAACCCGGGGACGTACCTCCTGATTTTGGAGTTGTCGAACACGGCGCTGTGCGAGAGGTCGCCGACGATCAGATCAGACCAGAACCAATCCGGAGCGATCACCGGGAAGAGCTCGGAAGCGAGGTGGACGAGCTTCACCTCCACCCCGAGCGCTTCGCCAAGCACCGTATATATCTGGTCCCAGGTCATGACGTCATCGCTCGTCACGTGGAAGGCCTCGCCGATCGCCGCCGTGTTACCGAGCAAGCCCACGAGCCCTTGTGCAAAGTCTTCCGCGTGCGTGAGCGTCCAAAGCGAGCTCCCGTCGCCATGCACAGGGATCTCTGCACCCCGAGCGATCCTGTCCATCATCGTCCAGTCCCCCGGGAGCGGAGGCTGAGCGTCGTCGTAGGTATGTGAGGGGCGGACTATCGTCACCGGGAAGCCGTCCTCAGAGAAGGAGGCCTGCAACGCACGCTCCGCACGGAGCTTCGCGCGGGCATACTCCAAGAACTTGTTGTGTAGTGGCGTTGACTCGACAATAGGCACGCGCTTCACTGGTTTGCCATACAGCGACGCCGAGCTGATGTGGACGTACTGGCGAACCCGTCCGCGCAGCAGCGAGGCCCAGCGCAAGGCGTCTTCGGCGTCGTAGGAGAGGAAGTTGACCACCGAGTCGAAGTCATGGCCCTCCAGGGCGGCTTTCACGGAACCGTCGTCTTTCACGTCCGCAACCAGCTGGGTGACATTGGCAGGGAGCTCCCTTAGGGCTTTGTTGCGCCCTCGGTTGAGCACCGACACCTCCATGCCCGCCTCAACCGAAAGGCGCACGCAAGACGCGCTTATGGTGCCCGTGCCCCCTATGTACAAGGTACGCAGGGGACCACCGTCCAGGAGCATCATCGCTGTGCCCCCTGAGCCCGCGTGCGGCCACTCGAGACCACCATCCTGGTCACTTCCTTTCCGTTGGCGTCCGAGCGGGCCAAGACCCAAGTTTCGCCCTGGGCACTCGCTGGACACCCAGGCGCGGCCCGGCTAGCTCGTCTGCGAAAAAAAGTGTAATCATTGCGAAAGCTCTTGTCAACCAAGGACCCTCGGCGCCTTCCGAGCAGCCAGGGCTCATCTTGTCCCACAACCGCCCATGAAAAGCTGCCGGCAGCAGCACAGGACTCAACGATTGGGCTCCGCGATCTCGGGGAGCCTCTTGACAGCCAGCGTTACGACCGATAAAGTTTAACTTGAGCGTTGCGAAATTTTCTTAGCAACGGAACGGGAGGGACAAATGATCCGCCGACCCAGGTTCAGGGCACGCCCACTGGCATCCGCCGCGCTGTGCCTTACCATGCCGCTCGCAGCCAGTTCGCAGGCGGGAGCGACGCCGGCACACAAGGCAACGACCACCACCATCAACTGGTGGGGCTGGACACCGACAGATTCAGCCGAGGCAACGGCCGAGATCGCCGCTTTCAACAGGGTCTACCCCGACATCAAGGTCAACTTCAAGCTGATCACGATCGCCAACTACCCGACCGCGATGCGGCCGGCGCTCGTTTCAGGGGAGGGGCCGGACCTGTTCGAGCTGCAACCGGGCGCCTACGTGACGGAGTTCGGGTCCTTTGCAAAGGACATGGCACCTGTCGCCGCGCAAGCACTCGGGAGCAACTGGAGGTCAAAGATCGCTCCGAGCGGTATAGATGGCTTCACTTACAACGGAAAGCTCACCGCGCTCTCGGTTGGCTCGGTTTACGCCGGCACGCTTTGGGTCAACGAGGACCTGTTCAAGAAGTACCACCTCTCGCCGCCTACAACGCTCGCCCAATGGATGAGCGTCTGCAAGGCCTTCAAATCACATGGGGTCGGGTGTTTCGTCCAAGGCAACAACACGGAGGGCTTCCTCCAGGACACCCTGCAGTCCATCACGAACTCGGTGCAACCCGGGCTTTGGACAGCCGCATCCAAAGGTGACGCCAAGTGGACCAGCCCAGGCATAGTCAAGGCACTGACGATCTGGAAGGGCCTCTTCTCCGACGGCATCATGGAACCAGGCTCCCTTGGGATATCGCAGTACCCCCAGGCAAACAATGATTTCCTCACCGGCAAGTACGCAATGATCATGATGGGCACCTGGTACACGGCCAACGTGACGAAGAGCGGCATGACCTCCGCCTTGCAGGCAGCGGGGGTTAGCCACCCCAAGCCGTTCCCCATCTTGCCGGTCCCGTTCCCTAACGTCGGCGGTCACCCGAGCGCCATGTACGGTGATGCGGACTACGGGCTCGCGGTCTACAACAAGTCCAAGAACACTGCTGCGGCAGAAACGTTCGCCAAGTGGCTCGCCACCTCTGTCGCAGGGCAGCAATATGTCGCCAACCAACTCGAGGATCTGCCCTCGCTCAAGTCCGTCACGCCAAACTACGCAGCGGCAGGCATAGTCAGCCCGAGCCTGCAGCTAGGCCCCATCAAGAGGCTGGCCCAGACCGTCGGCACCGTGACCGAACCCCGAGAATCTCTGCTCAGTTCGGCGATGCAAAACGGAACCGGTGGCATCCTTGCGGCCGCCCAGGGGGTGGCCACTGGCTCAGAGACACCCCAGGCAGCCGCAAAAGCGCTCCAGGCGGCAGCGGTCGCATCTGGAGTCCGGTTCAAGTAAGGCCCACGGGAGCAGGCCCAGAGAGGAACGAACGGGCGCCTCGCATGGCAACGGTCCGCCAAGGCTTCGGCGGTAGCCCAGGCGACGCGCCCCTCTCCTCGGTCCTCCCACACCCTTATCGGCCTCGGGGCGTGCTTGCTCGCCAGCGCCGAGGCACTGTAAAGCTGGCCTCGGGCCTCCCCTGGATCCTGCCTGCCCTCGTCCTATGCGTAGGGCTCATCTACTACTGCATCGGCTACACGGGGTTGATCTCGACTTGGAAGTGGGACGGCATCAGCCCCAACCCGCAGCATGTAGGCTTCGGCAACTACAGCCAGCTCTTCCACGACCCACTTTTTTGGGGAGCTGTCCGCCACACAGTCATCTTCTTCGCCGTCACATTTACGGTGCAGACTTTCCTCGGCCTCACCTTCGCGGTGCTACTCCACTCGCGGATCCGCTTGGCGGTCGTCTACAAGGTGATCGTCTTTATACCAGTCGTCCTCGCCCCTGCGATCATGGCCCCCGTTTTCCAAGCAATGCTCGCTCCCGGTGGCCAGTTCAACACCTTGCTGCGCTACGTCGGGCTAGGTACTCTCGCCCAGCCGTGGATCGGCCAAACCTCGACGGCGCTACCTGCCCTGATGGCCATCACCGTCTGGCAGTTCACAGGCTTCACATTCGTCCTCTACTACGCGGCCATGAGCCAGATCGACCAGTCAGTACTCGAGGCGGCACGCCTTGACGGCGCCGGCAACCTGAGGGTGATCACGAGCATCGTCTGGCCGAGCGTCGCTGGCACGACCTTCGCCCTCGCCACCCTCAGCGTGATCGGAGCCCTGAAGACCTTCGACATACCGTGGCTGGTCACCCAGGCAGGCCCTTACTACGCCACTAACTTCTTCGGGACCTACATCTACCAGGAGATAATCCAGCTCGACAACGTCGGCTATGGAGCAGCGCTTTCGATCGTACTTCTGGTGATCGCGGTGGCCTTCGGTGTCGTACTGCAGATGTGGCGCCGAAGGAAAGCGCTATAGCCATGTTCGAAGTCGGCAAACGCTGGAAACGGGTCCTACTACAAATCGTAGTCACGGTAATGGTGCTGCCCTACCTGTTCCCGGTAATCGTGATGCTCCAGGGTTCCCTCGCTGGCCAGGGCTTTGGGAATTACAAAGCGGTAGCCGAAGTGCCAGGCTTCGCCCGTTTCTTCTTGAACAGCGCGATCATCTCGGCGAGCGTAGTAGCGCTTGTTTACCTTTGCGCGCTGCTCGCCTCCTACGGCTTCGCCAAGCTGAGGCTCTTCGGGCGCGAAGTCTACTTCTGGATGCTGCTTGCCTGCCTCACCCTGCCCGAGGTCGTGCTCCTCGCCCCGCTGTTCACTACAGACCAGAAACTCGGCCTGTACAACACTTACTGGGCGGTCATCCTTCCCCTTGCCGCGCTTCAGGTACCCTTCGCCGTCCTCTTGACGCGCAACTTCATAGCGGGCCTACCCGAGGAGCTGTTCGAGGCGATCCGGGTCGACGGCGCGGGTGCCGTCCGCACATTCAAGCACCTGGTCCTCCCGCTCACCCGCCCGATCGCTGCTGCGGTAATCATCTTCACCCTCATCGCCGCCTGGAACGACTACTTGATGCCTCTCGTGTTCGAGCAGGCCAAGACTATGCAGACCATTACCCTCGTACCCACGTTCTTCGTCGGCCAGTTCAACGACAACCAGACCGACATCCTCGCGGCGGCGGTCATCACCGCCATCCCCGAGGTCGTCGCCTACCTGGGCCTCCAGCGGCTCTTTGAGCGCGGCCTCACTGCCGGCGCCATAAAGTAACCAGAAAGCGCGATCCGTAGTACCTAAGCCGCCGATGGTTTGGCGCCAACCGACGCCCAAGCCCCTGACGGGGTGCAATGCCGGCCCTAGCTGGCCCTAACGGCGTCGCGCCACAAGTACAGGGATTTCTCGCGCCGTGCGTTCCTGGTATTCAGCATAAGGAGGGTAGGCGGCGACCGCCCGTGCCCACCAGAGCGCTTTTTCCTCCCCGGTCACCTCGCGCACCTCGACATCGAAGGGGGTGGGGCCGTCTTGGAGCATGACTTCCCCCGGAGCAGCCTTCAAGTTGTAGTACCAGACGGGGTGGTGCGGCGCCCCACCTTTCGAGGCCACGAGGGCGTACTCGCCGTCATGCTCGACCCGCATGAGCGGGAACTTGCGGATCTTGCCTGACTTGTTGCCCCGCGTCGTAACCACGACCACCGGCCAGCCGGTGTCACCGGCCTCCGTCACCAGTGTGTTCGCACGGGCACCGCCCGAGCTCTCGTACGCTTCGACCTGCTCGCGAACCCAGGCTTGCGGGCTCGGCTCGTACTCTCCCTCTAGTGGCATAACCAGGATGCTACTGGAGACGGCTCGAAAGGGCCGGACCCGCCTGGCGGGCCAGATCCAGGCCGGTGGCACCTGCGTGGCCGGAGCCACCGAGACGCTCAGGCCACCACCGGGGCCCCAACCTGCGCGACCGCCACGAGGGCACGCGGGCACGCGGGCACGCGGGCTGGCCCGGCTCCCCGAGCTGCCACAGAGCCGGTGCCCGGTGCCGGATCTGTCCACACGAGAAGCAACCAGGAAAGCGGCAACCAGGGGTAATGAC
>JAJYMM010000130.1 GCA_021787035.1 Actinomycetes bacterium | reverse complement strand
CCGTGCTCGCCCCCGCCCCCGCCCCCCCGGCGCAAGCCGCCGCTCTCGCGGCCGGGTTCGACGACGGAGCCCACGCCAGTACACGTGGCGCCGTTCCTCACCGTCCTCCCCAGTGCCGTCCTCCCCAGTGCCGGGCTGTCTGGTGCCGGGCTGTCTGGTGCCGGGCTGTACGACGCTGGCCTTCCTAGCACTGGCCTTTCGCCCAGTGGCGTGTTACCCGGGTCACCTGCTGAGGTCACGGCCACAGAAGCGCGGCCCGTCCGCAGCGCAGCGGTCATGGCCGCAGGCACGGTCCTCTCGCGGGTGTCGGGGTTCGCCCGCTTGCTAGCAGTGGCGTGGGTACTCGGGCAGGGCCGTTTGGCAGACGCCTACAACCAGGCCAATATCGTCCCCAACCAGATCCACGACCTGATAATCGGGGGGGTCCTCTCGGCGACCCTCTTGCCGGTGCTGATGCAGTCGCTGGTCCGCACTGGAGCAAGTGATGACGATGACGACACCGTGCCGGCGGTCGTGACTTTCCTAACCGTCGTCCTCGTCGTTGCCACGGTGGTGTTCTGGCTGGCGGCACCCCTAATCGTGAGGTTGTTCCTCCTCGACGCGAGGGGCCCGAACGTGGGCGCGGAGCGCGTCCTTGCGACGACGTGGCTCCGTCTCTTTGCACCTCAGCTGTTGTTCCTCGGCCTGATCACGGTCATGACGGCGTTGCTCAACGCCCGCCGCCGCTTCGGCTCCGTGGCCTTCAGCCCGGTCCTGGCGAACCTCGTCACGATCGGCGCTCTTGTGGTCGCGAGCGAAATGGTCAGGCCGAGCAGCATCGGCGGCTATCGCCAAGACGCCGCTGCGGTGGCGGTTGTCGGGATCGGGACGACGGCAGGCTACCTGGTGCAACTCGTCGCTCAGTTGCCTGCGCTGTGGAAGGCGAAGGTACCCGTGCGTCCGCGGTGGGCGCCGGGGCACCCGGCCCTCCGCGCGATCGGGCGGTTGTCAGGCTGGACGGTGGGCGCGGTCGTCGCGAACCAGCTTTCCTACGCCCTGGTGGCGGTGCTCGCCCAAAACAAGCAAGGCGATTTTTCTGCCTTCAGCTATGCGTTCACGTTCATGCTGCTTCCTTATGCCGTCGTCGGCGCCTCGATCGCCTTCGCCGTCGCGCCAGACCTCGCGGAACAGTGGTCGCGCGGTAACCAGGGCGTGTTTGCGACGCAGTTGAGCCGTGCGGTCCGGATGACGGTGGTCCTGCTGCTCCCCGGAGGAGTTGGCTACGCCCTGGTGGCACACCCAGCCGTGCTTGTCGCGCTGGCGCACGGGCACCTGAGCAGCGCGTCCTCAGATCTCACCGGGACCCTCTTGGTCATTTTCTCACTCGGCCTGCCTGGGTTTGCCACGTACCTCCTCGTGATCCGTGGGTTCCAGTCGATGCAGGACGCCCGCTCCATGTTTTGGCTGTATGTCGTGGAGAACGGTCTGACCGTGGTGTCAGCCCTGGCCCTTTACCCGGTTTTCGGGGTGAAGGGGCTGGCCGCAGCCTGGATCGGGCCCTACACGCTCACCCTTCCGCTCGCGTGGTTCCGCCTTCGCCGGCGAGCAGCACCTGGACTGAGCCTCCCGTGGGTCGCGAAGACTGTGGCGGCGACGGCCGTCATGGCGGGTGCCGTGGCCCTCGCGCTAGACCTCGTGCGGCCTACTGACAGTCTTGGTTTCGGCATCGCCAGGCTCGTGCTTGCGCTCATCGTGGGAGTAGCGGCCTTCGTGGCCGCGGCGCGCTGGTTTGGCTTGGAGGAGTTAGGTGCACTTTGGCGTTGGCGCGGGTCCAGGGGTGGCCCCCGAGCGCCTGGACGTGCCAGCGGCGCGTGAAGACCTTACCCGGCTAGGATCTTCTTGTACGGTTGTGCGCCGTGTCATTGTCCCGCTCGAGTCGTCGCCCCCAAGGAGCCCCTTGACAGTCCGGATAGTGAGCGACACCGCTTGCGACTTGCCCCAAGAGATTGCCGAGCGCCTTGGCGTCTCGCTCGTGCCCCTCCATGTGCGTTTCGGCGATAGGGAATTCGTGGACAGGGAGGAGCTGAGCACCAAGGAGTTCTGGAGGCTCTGCGCGGGAGGTGACGCGCTCCCGGAGACATCTGCGCCGGCGCCGGGCGCGTTCCAAGCTGTGTTTGAATCAGCAGCTCGGGACGGTGCAACCGGCGTGGTTTGCGTGACGCTGTCTTCGCGGTTGTCTGCTACCTTCGAGGCCGCCAATGGGGCTGCCAAAGAAGTGAAGGGCTTGGCGGTCGAGGTTGTCGACTCCCAAAGCGTCACCCTTGGTGAGGGTCTCGTCGTGATGGCGGCGGCGGAGGCCGCGCGCGGGGGCGCGGGCGTGGCAGAGGTGCGCTCGGTGGTAGAGGCAACAATGCGGCGGGTCTCGGTCTACGGAGCGATCGATACCCTCGACAACCTGAAGAGAGGTGGGCGCATAGGCGGTGCGGCCGCTGCCCTCGGGACGCTGCTGTCCATAAAACCAGTGATCGCCGTGCGCAATGGGGTCGTCGAGCAGGAGTCCAGGCAGCGGACGCGGGCAAGGTCGCTCTGGTACATGGCTGGAAAATTGCGCGCTGCAGGGCCGCTCGAGTGGTTAGCCATAATGGGTGCAGAAGCAGCCGATTTTGACGAGTTCGTTGGTCTTATCTCTGATGTCGTACCGGAACGCCCAAGGATACTGGGGGACATCGGCCCCGTCGTGGGGACTCATGCTGGCCCAGGCGCTATCGGCGTCGCGTGGGTCGCAGCCGACCGAGGAGCGCGCGAAGAAGCGAGGCGGGAGGCGGATTAGTAAAGCGACGGTCTCCTGCGCCCGTCGGGGCCGGGCCAGCCTGCCAAGGCTTGATGGCTGCCCAGATGTCTAAGCACGCGGTAGCCTGAGGAGCCGTGGCAGGGTTCGCACCTGAAGTGCCACGGACTTTGGCGGGGCGCTACCACCTTGTTCGTGTACTTGCGAGGGGCGGTATGGCAGAAGTCTGGGAGGGCCACGACGAGGTCCTCTCGCGGCCTGTTGCCCTCAAGTTGTTGCTGCCCCACCTGGCATCGGATCCCAATCTGCGAGAGCGGTTCAGGCGTGAGGCGGTCACGGCTGCTCGGCTAGTCCATCCCGGCATCGTTGCCGTCTTCGATGCCGGCGTGGAGCCCCTCGACGGCACGTCGCCGGCTGCGCTTGGCCGAGGTCCTATGCCTGAGGCAGAGTGGGCGGCGGGGCAGAGTACGGCGTTTATAGTCATGGAGCTCGTCCCCGGCGAGACCTTGCGGGACTTGGTACACCGCTACAAGGTTCTCGGCCCGCGCCTTGTTGTGGCGATCGCCGCCCAGGTGACCGATGCCCTCGCTTACGCCCACGCGCAGGGACTTGTGCACCGCGATGTCAAGCCTGCCAACGTACTGTTACGTGACGGGGGTAACGGCCTTGCCCAGGTGAAGGTCACGGACTTTGGCATCGCCAAGGCCGCGGCGAGCCCCGGGGACTTGACGGCCCATGGCGCTCTACTTGGTACGCCGAAGTACGTGGCGCCTGAGCAAGTCCAAGGCCGCGAGCCCGACGCGCGCACCGACCTGTACTCCCTCGGCGTCGTCATGTACGAGATGCTCGCTGGCCGGCCCCCCTTTGAGGGTGAGAGCGACATGGCGACCGCACTCGCACATGTCCAGCAGCCCGTCCCCTCCCTGGAAGCGACGCGGCCTGGGCTCCCACCAGGCCTTGTGCATCTCGTGTCCACACTCATGGCCAAAGAGCCGGAGCAGCGCACCCCCTCGGCTGTGGCCCTCGGCCGTTCCCTAGCCGAGTTGGGGGCACAGCTCGGCTTTCGGGCAAGTGGCCCGGGTGCCTTTTTGCAGCTTGGACCTGGCGCTTTCGCCGGGCCCAGTGGCGAGCCCGGCCGACCGGTCCACGCGGGGCGTCCAGGCACAGCCATAGGTAGAGAAATTGGCACTGGCGCCACGGTGCGTGATGTAGGGCGTGGCCCTGTGGCCGAGACTGCCCAAGCTACCCCGGCGCGCCGTCGACGGCCGCGGCGGCTTGCCAGCGCCGTCGTCGCTTCACTAATGGTCGTGGGATCCTTGGTGGCAGCTGCCCTGCTTTACCCTGGGCAGTTGTCGTACTCGCCTCGGCATCGCGGTGGCCCGACGGCCTCTGGCGGAGCAGCAGGGCCGTCCGCCTCGGCGGTAGAAGGGGCCCATTTGGGGATCCTGGGGGTAAAAGAGGTCGTTACCGGTGGCAACCAACCCAACGACAACCTGAGCGAGCTGCCGAACTTGACGAGCGCCAATCCTAAGACGTACTGGCAGAGCTTGATCTATAAGTACGCAGATTTCGGTGGCTACGGAGGCTTTGGGCTTGCGGTCCACTTGGACGGCTCCCATGTGCTCCACGACCTTGTGGTGAAGACACCGATGCGCGGCTGGAGCGCGCAAGTTTTCGTAGCCAGTCACTTTGCCAACTGGGGCGGTTGGGGTAAGCCGGTGAGCGCCCAGGATGGCATAAATGGGGATCATACGTTCCCCCTTCTGGGGAAGAGGGGCGACTGGGTCCTGCTTTGGATGCTCAACCCGGGCCCCTCCGACCAGGCAAAGGTGGACAAGCTCGCAGTGACATGAGGTGCCGTCAAGGTTCGGTTGACAGCGGTCGCGCTGACCCTGCTGCCTGCTCGTCGGCTTATCAGACCTACTTAAGAGTTACCTCGTGGCTTAGGCATCGAAGGTTCGCACGGTAACCTCTTCCCATGCCGGAAAGCCAAGAGCTTGTAGCGGGGCCTACGCCCGCGGGTTCTTCGGGGCCCGCCGGTGCTCCAGGCTCGTCTTCGCAGGACCAACAGTCCGCGAGCGCTCACGCCTCTGCGCTGGCCGGTGAACTAAGTGAACGTGTGATTGATGGGGTGGCGTGGGTGAGGGCCCGCACGACAGTGCGTGTCCTCACCGTCATGCGGGCGGTTGTCTACGGCATGGTCGCACTTGTGGCGCTCTTGACGGCAGCTGTGCTTTTCACCGTCGGCGTCGTGAGGATATGGGATGCCTACGTGCCCGTCCACCCGGTCGGGACGCGGGTCTGGCTTGGCTACGTGGTCTTCGGCGGCCTGTTGTTCCTGGCGGGCGGCTTGCTCATCGGCCAACGCCGAGCCCGGCGTGAGCCTTAGCCGGCTGACGGCGTCGCCGAGGGACACAGGGCGGGACGCGGCCTGGCCCCATGTTGGCGACTGGCTGCGCGGCGCCGGCCAGCAGCGGTTGGTGTGGCGGGTGTAACGGAATAGCGATGGAGTGGCGCGGGTTTACCTCCGTGGTGCGCGAGGTGACCATGAGCGCCGCCAGTCGAAGTAGTAGGAGGAGTTCGCCGAATGGGCAATGTGACAAGTCAGGGTGACCAGCCGAGGCGTGTTGTGGTGGTCGGCAGTGGCCCGGCCGGCCTGACGGCTGCGCTTTATGCTGCCCGTGCCAATCTCGTCCCCTTGGTGTTGGAGGGCGAGCCGTCCTCTACAGGCGATCAACCCGGTGGTCAGCTGATGCTCACCACAGAGGTCGAAAACTACCCGGGTTTCCCCGAAGGGGTGATGGGCCCGGTGCTCATGGGCCAGATGAGGTCCCAGGCGGAACGTTTTGGCGCCGAGATCGTCGGTGCCAAGGTGACAAGGGCCAAGTTCCAAGATGGTGGTCCGCACACACTTTGGTACACCGACCCCTCTAGTGGGGAGGAGGTCCACGTTGAGGCGTCTGCGGTCATCGTGGCCATGGGTGCGCAGGCGCTCCGGCTCGGGTTGGCGCGGGAGCTCGAGCTGACGGGGCATGGGGTCTCGACATGTGCCACCTGTGACGGGTTCTTTTTTGGTGGCCAGGACATCGCCGTCGTTGGGGGAGGTGACTCCGCGATGGAGGAGGCCAACTTCTTGACGAGGTTCGCTTCGAGCGTGACCATCGTGCACCGCCGGAGGGAGTTGCGTGCGTCCAAGATCATGCAGGAGCGCGCTTTTGCCAACCCGAAGATCCGCTTTGCCTGGAACAAGGTAGTGACTGAGCTGGTGGGCGACCAGAAGCTTGAGGGTGTGAGGTTGCGCGATGTGGCTGACGGCAGCGAGGAGCTGCTCGATGTGACCGGGCTGTTCGTGTTCGTGGGCCACTCGCCCAGCACGAGCATCCTGAAGGGCCAGGTGGACCTCGATGCCGAGGGGTACGTCGTAACCCGAGCTGGTACCACCGCAACAAGCGTGGACGGCGTGTTCGCGGCCGGCGACTTGGCCGACAAGCGCTACCGTCAGGCTGTAACGGCGGCCGGGAGCGGGTGTATGGCTGCGATCGACGTAGAGCGCTGGCTCGAAGCCCGAGTTTGAGCGGAATGCACCCCCTTCGTGGGAGGTTGTAGTAGGTAATTGTTGAGCCTTGGCAAAGGTGCCAGGGTTGGCTTGTCGAAAAGACCGGTTGGCGAAATAGGCCAGCAAGGCTGGACAGAAGAAAGGTGGAACGCGGAGGATGTCAGCTCACACCGCTGTTACGGACGCGACGTTCGACGAGGAGATCTCTGGTTCCGAGGAGCCCGTCCTGGTGGACTTCTGGGCGGAGTGGTGCGGCCCGTGCAAGGTGATCGACCCCGTCTTAGAGGAGATCGCGGAGGAAAACCAGGGGCGGCTCCGCGTTGTCAAGCTCAACGTCGACGACAACCTTGAAGTCGTTCGGAGGTTTGGCGTCATGAGCGTGCCGACGCTCATTTTGTTCAAGGACGGGGAGCAGCAGTTACGCCTCGTTGGGGCAAAAGGGAAGGCGCAGTTGCTGCAAGAGCTGGGCCGTTACATCTGAATGTGTGCCTGACACTTCGCCAAACGGGTTCCGCGGGCCTGTCCGTGATCCACAGCGTCATGCACAGCTGTGGATGAGGTGGAGGAGGGTGCAACCTACACTAGATATTTATCGGCCCTGCTGACCCAGCCGTGACCTGCGAGACATTGTCAAAAGGGCTTTCCGGCTGGCCCGCCTGCTCGTTACAGGGCAAGCGGGCCACCATTAATCTGCTTCCTCCACCGCCTCCGAGGCAGTCTCTGTCATGGCTTTGTAGATGCGCTCAAGGTCTTCGAGGGTGGCGAACTCGATTACGACTCGACCTCGATGGGCGCCCATGTCGACCCTGACTCTCGTATTGAGGCGGTCGGCCAGCAATTCCTCTAGCTCCAGGATGCCGGGTGGTCGGAGCTTGCGTGGTGGTGGCGGGACGTCGTTTGTGACCTCTGGGCTGCCGGTCCTGTTCCGCTCCCGTACGGCTTCCTCAACCGCCCTGACTGAAAGCTGTTCGTTCGCGGCCTTTCGTGCTAGTGCCTCCTGGAAGGCGCGGTCCGGCGTCGCGAGGAGAGCGCGGGCATGGCCGGCGCTCAACCTCCCCTCGGCAACTAGGCGCTGTACCGACGGCGGCAGTTGGAACAATCGGAGGGAGTTGGTTATAGCGACCCGGCTCTTGCCAACCCTGGCCGAGAGCTGTTCATGTGTCAGCTCGAAGTCCTCGATCAGCTGCTGGTAGCCGGCAGCTTCTTCGAGCGGGTTGAGCTCTTCTCGGTTTAGGTTCTCAATGAGAGCCTGTTCCAGGCTCTCGCCTGGGGAGGCGTTGCGGATGATCGCCGGGACTGTGGCAAGCCCGGCGCGACGAGCAGCCCGCCAGCGCCGCTCCCCCGCGATCAACTCGTAGTCCTCTTCGCTCACCTGGCGAACGAGGATGGGCTGGAGCACGCCCACCTCTCTTACTGACGCGGTGAGCATGGCAAGCGCTTCTTCGTCGAAGTGGCCCCGCGGCTGGCGAGGGTTGGGGCGTATCGCCGTAACCGAAAGTTCCGCAAGGCTGCCATGGTCGCGGAGGACGTCGGTGGGTATCAACGCCCCCAATCCCCGTCCGAGCCCACTACGCCGCGCCACCACTTACCTCCTTTGCGAGTTCTCGGTACGCGACTGCTCCTCGAGATGTCGGGTCAAAGACGATTATTGGCTGACCAAACGAGGGGGCCTCCGAAAGGCGCACCGTGCGCGGCACGACGGTCTTGCAGACACGAGGCCCGAAGTGCTGCCTCACCTCATCCACGACTTGTTCGGCCAGCCGCGTGCGGGCATCGAACATAGTCATCACGATCGTGCTGATATTGAGCGAGGGGTTGAGGTTGGTCCTAACTCGCTCGATGTTGTTCAGCAGCTGCCCGAGCCCTTCCAGGGCGTAGTACTCGCATTGGATCGGCACCAGCACTTCATTGGCTGCTGACAAAGCGTTGATGGTCAAGAGCCCAAGCGACGGTGGGCAATCGATCAGGAGGAAATCGAAGTCCCCCAGCACGCTCTCCAGCGCCCGCTTCAGCCTTGTTTCCCTACTCAGTACGGGTACAAGCTCGATCTCCGCACCAGCGAGGTCGATTGTCGCTGGGACTACGAAGAGATTGCGTAGGTTGGTCGGTTCGATGCAGTCTTCAATTGCCACGTCGTGCAGGACTACGTCGTAGACAGAGGACTCTAGGTTTCGTGCATTGACGCCAAGACCGGTCGTTGCGTTTCCTTGTGGGTCGAGGTCAATGATGAGGACACGGAAGCCGAGCTCGGCCAAGGCGGCACCGAGGTTGATGGCTGTCGTTGTCTTGCCGACGCCGCCTTTCTGGTTGGCGACGGCCATAACCCTAGGGAGCGCTGGTCTAGCTCTCGCCGTACTGGCGAGCTCGTGAGCTGAATCAAGGCGCTGACCCGCCTTCTTCAGGTGCTGGAGATCCGGGTCACCTTCGGCGGCTTGGTCGGTGGTGGTGCCTACCGGGATATCGGGCGGGCTTTCTTGACGTTCTTTCAAGCGAGTTGAGCTCGTGTTGCCCTCGCTGTACTCGGGCTCTGGCATCTTGCCCTCCATCCTGTCGTCACTTGATGGCCCGGGCAAGTGTCCCGCTCGGGAGGACGCAGCACACTGGCCGTTAGCGTGCATGGGCAGGCTAACTCGGGTCACTGTCATTAGAGCGCGCCTCGGAGCTGCCCTCGAGGTCATCGGTCGTTCGGAGCTGCGAAAATATCCTCTCTAACCGAGCTGGCACGGGTTCTCGCTCGCGCTTGCGGTGACCACCTGTGGCGTCGAAGGGTGGTCGTTCCGAGGACGTCGGAGGTGAGACTGGGCCGGTGGACTGTATGGCACTCTCCCCATCGCCTCTGGTCACGGATAGTCCTAGGCTCTGGCCGTAGCGGGTCTTCATCTGGTCCAGCCGTTCCCTGCTATGCGCGTCAAGGTCTGCTGACAGGCGCTGGTCTATGAAAGGGAGGAGCTGGTCGCGCAGGAACGCCCCGCGGGCCATCCACTGGAAGTAGTGCCTCCCGTCATGCGTATATGGCCCGTACAGACGACCACCTGGGAACGTTCGCTCGATCCAGGAGAACAAAGCGGAGTGGCGGACGTGCATCCTCAGGGTGACGTGGGGCTGCTTGCCATCTCCGCCGAAATGCCCTTCTCCGACCAGTAGGCCTACCAGGAACCCGGCGTCAAACTCGCTGGCGGTCGGAAAGCCGGCTTTGGGGCCGCGAGGTGTTTCACCGTCATGTAACACGTGGAACATGATAACGGTGGCTGCCCCACAGTTCGCAGGCCTGGCTGCCCCGCAGTTCGCAGGCCTGCTCGTCCAGTCTGGGCCTGCTCGTCCCGTCGGCCGCCACGCGAAGGGCTGCGCCCAGAGACTGGCTTAAAGCAGTCAGCGCGAGGTCAGAACAGCGGCCGTTTGAAAGGTATGCCGACCCGCCTTGGGTAGCGCTCAGGGCATCCCAAGCGGGCCACCAGTCGGCTCAGGGTTACGGGCCCAGCTGGGGTGCCGACTGCCTCGGTTGCGACGCACGACATCCCAAGTTCGTCCAGACCTCGGCTGGGCCACCTTGTCGTAGTCGGTCCTGGCGGCTCGGCTACTACTAGTTCACCCCCGACCCGGAGGAGCGGTGCCGCACACTCAGCCGTCGGGCCGGGGGGCCCGAAGCTTCGTGCTGTCACCAAGTCGAACGTAGCCCGCAGTTCGCCCCTGCCTAAGTTTTCCGCTCTCTCACAGAGGACGTGACAGCTGTCAGCCAGGCCAAGAGAGATCACGGCAGACTTCAGCCACTCGGTCCGCTTGTGGGAGCTGTCGACCAGGTACCACTCCGTGTCCCTCCAAGTCAGGGCGAGGACCAACCCGGGAAGCCCGCCACCGCTCCCGAGGTCAAGTGCTAGCCGGGCTGGGTGGGCAACAACTGTGAAGGCAAGGCTCCGCTCGACTTGGGCGTGAACTGGTGCAGGACCGATGTAGCCCAGCTCCCGTGCGGTTGAAAAGAGCGACTGGACGAGAGGGGACACCTCTCTAGGGAGCTCCACGACCTGTGACGCCAGGCCGGCCCGGGAACGCTGCGCAGCCCCGGGGGCGTCTATTGCTGCGACCCGACGCCTTGCCCCGCGGCTTCAGCCGCTCCGGGCTCTTCGTCGGCCAACGTGCCGGCGTCCTTTTGCGTGCCGGTCGCGGTGCCGGTCGCGGTGCCTTCGTGCACCCTACCCTTCGGCACTGGCACGTTCTGACCCGCACCGTCTTGGACTGGGACGAGCACGACCCGTCGATTGGGCTCCTCCCCCTCGGAGACGGTCATAACGCCTGGGACTGAGTTCAGGGCGTCGTGTACGACTTTGCGGTCGGCCGGGGGCATTGGTTCGAGGGCTCGCCGGGTGTTGGTCGCGACGACTTCGCTTGCGACCTGTTGGGCAAAGCGTGCGAGCGCTTCGTGCCTGCGCTTGCGGTACCCGTTGACGTCAACCACGACGCGAGTCTCGGCTGAGGGGAAGCGCCTTTGGACCACGGTACGGGTCAGCTCCTGGAGCGCGAGCAGGGTAGCGCCCTTGGGCCCGATCAGTATCCCCAGGCCGTCCCCCGACACGTTCAACTCGACGAACCCCTCAGTTTCACTCGTTGAGCTCACGGAGGCGTCAGTGCCCAGCCTGTCGAGAAGGCCCTTTAGGAACTCCTCCGCTGCGCGTGCTCCTTCTTCAGCTGTGATGGTCCCCACGTCCGCGACGCTAGCGCCCTCGGGTGACGAGGTGGGGTTCGCCCTGGTCTTCCGGCGTCGCCGGTTACCAGCGGCTGCAGTGGCTGAAGTGGCGTCCCCCTGGTGATCGGGCCCATCTTCGGCCACCGTGCTCCTTTCTCCATTGGTGCGCCGCGGGCTCGCCTTCTCGGTTGCGGTCGGCCCCTGCGCGGCGCCGGCGCTCTTTGGGCGCCGGCGGTCACGACGGTCCCCCTTCGAGCGCGGGTAACGAGGCCGGAGGCGGGCACGTACACGGGCCTCCTCTTTGAGCCGGCCGAAGAGGCCGATGCGTGGCTCGCTCACGATCTCGAACTCGGCGTCGGTCTCCTCAACGCCCAGCTGTTCGAGTGCCGAGCGCTTCGCTTCCTCGACTGTTCGGCCTGTGGTTTCTACCCACTCCATGCCTTATCTCCCTCTTCGCCTGCGGCTTCGCGAGCGCTGGGAGTTCCCGGTCCCTTGGTAGCGGCCTACCTGGTTGCCGTTGGTCTGCCTGGCATCCCCCTGCCCGCCGCTTTGTTGCTTGCCGTTTTGCTGCCCGCCACCCGCGCGCCCATTGAGAGCGAGGTTGGGCCGACCCGAGCGAGAGACGACGGTTTGGCCAACCGGAGCACTCGATTGCCTTTGCGGTGCAGCGCGGCGCGGCGCTGACTTGGGTGCTTTGTGCTCCGTACGCTCAAGGGCGGCCTCGGTGACCTCCAGGTCACGTTCATCGCGAGCTACCAGGGCCTTTACCTTTGGGTCGAAACGGTACATCGCCTGCTGCTGGCCGACGCGGAACAACGATGAAACGGCGTAGTAGAGCACGAGGGCGGAAGGAAACCTGACGCAGAGGAGCCCGAAGACGATCGGGAAGAACCTCATCATCTGCATCTGGGGGTTGGCCTGCTGGTTTTGGCGGACCATGGGGTTCAAGTTGGTGATCTGGATCTGCTGGTAGTAGTTGGCGGCGATCATGATCACGAGCAGCAGGAGGGAGCCCGCAACCGCTGCGACACCCATGTGCTTGGTGACGGCGTCCCAGGCAGTCGTGGCAAGGTTGAAGCCGAAGGCGTGCATCTCCGCACCGGCGTTGCGCGGCGCGCTGTTGACCAGGGCGTGGTACATCTTCGTGTGGGGGTTGATGTAAAAGGGATGGGCGCAGCGCCCCGTCGCCTGGCATACCGCCCACCCGGGCTCGCCCTTGGTCACCTTGTGGCCGAGACCATTGATGACGTTGAAGAGCACATAGAAAAGAGGTAGTGGGAGGAGCGTCGGCAAGCAACTCCCGAACGGGCTGACACCCTCCTTTTTGTACAGGTCGGTGAGAGCCTGGTTGAGGGCGAGACGGTCGTCCTTGAACTGCTGTTGGAGCTGCTTCATCTGCGGTTGCAGCTTCTGCATGGCCAGCATCGAGCGCGTCGACTTGAGGGTGAGCGGGATGACCAGGACCATGAAGGTGAGGCCAAGGAGGATTATTGCAACGGCGTAGTTTGGGATCAGGGAGTAGAAGCCAGCCAGGACCCACCCGACTAGGCGGCCGAGTTGGGTCATTGGTCCTTACCTCTCACGTCATGGGGGTTGGGAAGGTCTCGCGCCTTATTAGGGAGCGTGTCTGGTACCGGGTCGAGACCGAAGGGCCCCCTCGGCCTGCACCGCGCCAGACGCTTGGCTACGAGGGGAAGTGAGCGACGAGCACCGAAGCGTCGGACTGCCTCGTACGCATACTCCGAACAGCTCGGGGTGAACCTGCACGCAGGGCTCCGGTTGGCCGTGGCCGCCTTGTATACCCAAAAGAGCGCCAAGAGCACTCGGGTCGTGACCGTAGCCGGCTTCCTGGCGAGAGCCTCTGGGGTCGCGCCGGTGGTCACGTGGACTGTGCCCCGGCGCGCCTGGCTTGCCGGGTGGCGCCGTCGGTCGCACGGCGCAGGTTGTCCCGAAGGGTGGAGAAGTCGAGCGTCGCTGCCGCCGGCTGGGCCCTGACCAGGTACGCGCCACCCGGCAAGCTCTCGTCGAGGCGCAGCGCCTCTTTCATCCTGCGGCGAAGGCGGTTGCGGACCACGGCGTTGCCCACGGTCTTGGCGATGGCGAACGCGAACAAAGGCTTGGCCGGGCTGGCCGCCGGCAGCCAAGACACGGCCACCGGGCCCGAACGAGCCGTCCTGGAAGAGCGTAGGGCCCGGAAGGCCGACCGCCCAAGTTTCTGGCACGTCAGGCAGCCAGACGTTGCCGGCCCTTCAGGCGGCGGGCCTTTAGCACGGCCCTGCCGGCGCGGGTCTCCATCCGGTGCCGGAACCCGTGCTTCCTGGCGCGCCGGCGATTGTGGGGTTGAAAAGGGCGTTTCACTAGTAGCCTCCTGCCTGGAACTGCTGACCTGCAATGGCGTCTTACCGGGCTCGGACGGAGCCGGCCGGCACGCGTCAAACGAACAGCCTACGGCCTAGCGCGACAGAGTAGAGTACGGCTTGCCAAAGGCGCCAGCTCGACCTACGCCGTGTGGGCGCGGGTACTCCTTTCTGGCGGGTGCACTTCTCTAGTAGGAGCGCGGCCGTTAGGGCGCCGCCGGGCAGTAGCCTTCTCCAGACGTGGCTGGCGAGAACCCTTGGCGTTGGCCAGAGCGGGGTGCGGGAAGTTCTCCAGAGCCGATGACGTGGCCTCGGACATCCCCCGAGGCCCCCAGCATCCCATGGCCATCCGGGCCGCCTGGCCATGGGGGTGATGAGGTCGCGACGACCCGTGTGCGCGGCTTTGACGCCACCTATAACAGAGACGGCGCCAACACGGCACAAGGCGGCGCCGGCTCAGCACACTTCGCTCGGGTGCCCCAACGACAGGGGGGGTCCGGCGGGGACGGCCAGGGAGGGATGCCTTCTCGGGCGGCGTGGTGGGTCCTGCCAGGACTGCTGGCCGGGTTCGTGCTTTCGGCCGTCGGGGCGGCCATCGGGCAGGGCCTTACCCATAGCTCGACGAACGGGCTCACTGACTTGTTGGGCGAGGCTGGTCTTTGGGCAGCCTTCCTAGGCACCGCCCTGTTGGTGTCCAAGAGGTACGGGACGGGAAGCCTCAGGCGGGACTACGGGTTGGCTGTGAAGCCGGTTGACTTGCTGTTTGGGGTGGTGGCTGCCGGAGCGGCGCTCCTTTTGACAGCGGTTGTCGTAGCGGCATTCCAGGGCACGAAGTTCTCGGGGACAAACGACCAGATCCTCACGCAGCAAAAGGGCCACGACGTGGGGCTGGTGCTCGTTAGCCTGCTCGTCGCCGTCGGCGCCCCCTTTTTCGAAGAGCTCTTCTTCCGGGGTTTCCTGAGGAACGCGCTGCAGGAGCGTTTCGGGGCCCACGGTGCCGTGTGGATGCAGGCCGGCCTCTTCGCCTTGCTTCATTTCGGCGAGGCGTCCAAGCTGGCCGGCAACGTATCGGTCGTGCTCGCAATGTTCGGGGTCGGCTTGGTGCTCGGCTACACGGCACGTCTGACCGGCAGGCTCGGAGCGGGGATGACAGCGCACTGCCTGTTCAACCTGCTGGCTGTGGCGTCTGTCGTATAGCCGTGGCGGCGGAGCGGGCCTAGGATCCACGATCGGTGAAGTTGCGACCATTGGCTCTCGCGAGCAGCGCCCAGGGGCCCGCCGAGCCCGAGCACTCGCAGCGCGATGGGCCCGAGGCGGATGCAGAGCAACACCAGAGGGCAGAGAAACATCACCGCAACGTGCAGGGTGGGGCTGCTCGCGCTGCGGTGTTCGGTATCAGCGACGGTCTGGTGACCAACGTCTCGCTCATACTGGGAGTTGCCGGCGCGCAGCCTGGTCCGAGCTACGTCCGGCTAGCGGGTCTCGCTGGGCTATTGGCAGGGGCGTTCTCGATGGCTGCCGGGGAATATATCTCGATGTCCGCGCAGGCAGAGCTACTTACACGGGAGCTCGAGGTCGAGCGGCGCGCCCTCAAGACCGAGCCCGAGGCGGAGCTCGAAGAGCTCGCCCAGGTGTACCAGAGGCGAGGCCTTACAGCCGACACGGCTACCTACCTCGCCGGCATGATGATGCGGACCCCAGAGCTGGCGCTGGAGACGCACGCACGTGAGGAGCTCGGCGTCAACCCGTCCTCGCTCGGTTCTCCATATGCGGCTGCCCTTTCCTCCTTCGCCACCTTCGCGGTGGGTGCCGTCGTGCCGCTCCTCCCCTGGTTCTTCCTGTATGGCACGCCAGCTGTGGTGACGTCGGTTGCGGTCGTGGCCGTGGTTGCCTTGGTGGTCGGTTTCGTGCTCGCCCGCGCGACGGGACGCTCGCCTGTGTACAGTGCGTTCCGCCAGCTTGCCGTGAGCATGGTCGCGGCTGGGGTCACTTATGCCGTAGGGACGCTGATCGGCGTCAATGTCTCCAGTTGAGCTTTGAGCACCGCCGGACGGCAGGCGTTCGTCCTCGATGCGGCGCGAACCCCCTACGGCCAGCGGGGCGGGGCGCTGGCTGCCTGGCACCCAGTCGACCTGGCCGCAGAGCTGCTTGAGCGACTGCTGCTGCGCTCGGGGGCGGCAGCGAGCTCTGTCAGCGGCGTCTACCTCGGTTGCGCCTCGCAAGTCGGGGCTCAGGCCGGCAACATTGCGCGCCGCGCGGTGCTCGCGGCGGGCTGGCCCGAAGGCGTTCCGGGAGTGACTATCGAGTCCCACGTTGCGTCCTCTGCGCAGGCCGTGCATTTGGCGGCCGCCGCGGTTGTCTCGGGGGTGCAAGAACTGGTGGTTGCTGGCGGGGTGGAGGTGATGTCGACCGTGCCGCTCGGAGCGAGCCTGGCACAGCCTGCGGTCGGCAAGCCCATGGGGAAGCGCCTTGCAGCGCGCTACGGGGGGAGCGAGGGCCTGCCTCCGCCTGGGCTCGCAGCCGAAAACGTGGCGCGCCGGTGGTCGCTCACGCGTTCTGACCTCGATTCCTGGGCGCTCGACAGCTATCGCAAGGCGCTCTCGTCCCAAGCGCGATCGCCGAGCTACTTGGCTGCCTTGGGTGGGGTGGAAAGAGACGAGGGGCTCAAAGATCCCCCGTCGCGCTCGTTGGTGCGAGCGCTGGTGCCCGCATACGTTCCAGGTGGTTCGGCCACCGCGGCCAACATGGCCAAGGAGGGCGATGGCGCGAGCGCTGTCCTCCTGGGAGCTGCGCCGGCGGCGCGGAGGCTCGGCCTGGCGCCGAAGGCACGTTTCGTCTCTCTCGCCACGGCAGGCTCAGAGCCAGCGCTTTGGCCGGTGGCTACGGTGCCTGCTACCAGGCTTGCCCTAGAGAAGGCGGGCCTGAGGGCGGATGCCATCGACTGGTGGTATGTCCACGAGAGCAGCTCGGCTGCCGTTTTGGCCTGGGCCAGGGAAATGAACGTGCCAGAAGAGAGGGTCAACCCCGAGGGAGGGGCGCTCGCCAGTACCTCTCCGGCCGGCGCCGCCGGTGGCGGCCTCTTCGCCATGGCCGCTCACTGCCTGGCCGGGGGGAGCGGGAGCAGGGCACTCGTAAGCGTCGCGGCAGAAGGGGGGGTCGCTACCGCATGTGTCCTGGAGCGAGTCCCCTGAGGCCGGCCCATTGTCCACAGCTGTGGATAACTCTGCGAAGTGTTACAGAAACGTAACTTTCTCGTAATGTGGCGAGGCCCAGGCCCAAAGGGCCCCTGGGTCAGCGGTACTGGGTAGAGACCGCAAAACCACACACGATGAGCCCCAAACCGCCGAGAAGGTACCAGTTGGAGGGTGCGGAGGGCAGCAGGCTGATGTAGTTGAGCACGATCATCAGCACCCCGACGCTGAAGAACGTGATCATTATGGCGGGCACCCACCATGGGCTGTGGCGGTATTCGGCAGAAAGCGGCGCGGTGTAGCGGCCGCTCGATGAGGTCAGGGTGCGGCGCTCCTGGGCGCTCGGCGTGACCCGCCCGGGGGCGTCCTTGGTACGGCGCGGCATGGTTAAAGACTAGGCGAACGCGGACGGTCGTTGGCTGGCAGCCCCGTGCCCAGGAACTTCCGGCCGCTTCTCGGGGTGAGAGGAGTCTCGAGGGGCCCCGATCGAGGCGCAACCATCCGATAGTCGCCCGCCCTGGCGCTAGCGTCTCGGTACGTGGGAGTTGACGCGCGCGTGCTCGTGGTCGACAACTATGACTCGTTTGTGTACAACCTCGTCCAGTACCTCGGCGAGCTCGGTGCGGACCCAGTGGTGGTTCGCAACGACGCCTTGGAGCTTGCCGACGTGGAGCGGCTGGCTCCCATGGGTGCAGTCATCTCGCCCGGACCGGGCCGACCGGAAGACGCCGGTGCCAGTGTGGCGCTCGTCAGGGAGTTCGCCGGCCGGTTCCCGCTGCTTGGAGTGTGCCTTGGCCACCAGGCGATCGGCTACGCCTTTGGCGCCCAGGTTGTCCGCGCCCCCGAGTTGTTGCACGGCAAGACTTCGGACGTGCAACACGATGGGAGGGGGATCTTCGAGGGGCTACCGCAACCGCTCACCGCTACCCGTTACCACTCCTTGGTGGTGGACCGGGGGTCGTTGCCGGGGGACCTGGAGGTCAGTGCCTGGGCCGCGGACGGCACCATTATGGGCTTGCGGCACAAAGCCCTGGCAGTGGAGGGCGTTCAGTTCCACCCTGAAGCCGTGTTGACCGCAGCCGGCCACAGGCTCGTCGCGAACTGGCTGGCCCTGTGCGGTCTACCTAAGGCACTTCATGTGGCGACCCTCTTACCGGGAGTGGCAGAAGGAGCTGCGAAGGGCCTGAACTAGCGTCCGGGCGGCCCGCCTGGGGGCCCTGGACCTCCAGGCGGCGTGGTCACCGCCGCCGCGGTTGTGGCGCTGGCCGGTGCTGTGGTCGTGGTGGTCCCGGCCGGGGCCGTCGTGGTCGTCCCAGCAGGTGTGGTCGTGGTGGTCCCGGCCGGGGCCGTCGTGGTCGTCCCAGCAGGTGTGGTCGTGGTGGTCCC
>JAJYMM010000157.1 GCA_021787035.1 Actinomycetes bacterium | reverse complement strand
GGCTAGGGCTACTGCAAACACGGCGCTGGCCCCGATCCGCCGGTAACGTTCGAACGTGGCACCCGTCAGGTTGCTGGCCCGGCCCAAACAACTGAGAACGACGACGGGCTCCACCTTGAGGGCCTGCTCCTCTAGGAAAACGCTCATGTGCCGGAGCAAGTGCCTGTCGGCGACCTCCGGCTCGCGCCGCTCGGCCACGACCTCAAAAGGCGTGGGGCCACCGGCCTTGTCGAGCCCTTGGAGCAATGGGAAGGGCCGCCAGGGGACTTTGCCTTCGGCGGGCAGCGGGCCGGGGCGCCCATAGCGCCAACCCTGCCCGTAGGAGGCCCCGAAAGCCCGCGCCAACCGGGCGTCCTCGTCCGACTCCACCCCGCTCATCAGTATGACCGCACCTGAACGTTCGGCATAGGCTCGGGCCGCGTTGGCCGTCTCAGCCCATTCGTCCTTGCCCTTGGCCTTAAGGAGGGGCAGGCTCACCTTGACGACATCGGGCTTTATGAAAGGCAGCAAGGCGAGCGCGCTGGCGTCGCCGCCCACTCGGTCGACCGCCACGCCCCAGCCGTCCTCTCGGATCGATGCCACGGCGTCGAGGAGGCTGGAGGGGTCGTCCAGCAAAGAGCGCTCACCCATCTCCACCACCACCCGCAGGCTCTGGCGGGCGCGCGCCATGGCGGGGACCAGGTCAGGTGGGCAGGGCATGGCAAGGGTGGAAGGCTCCAGGTTGAGGAACACGGTCATCGAGGAGTTGAGGTGAGCGGCAGTGGCGGCACGGGCAGCCTGGGCGGCACAGGCCCAGTCGAGCTCCTCCAGGCGCCCCGTGGCACTAGCTGCGGACATGAGCGCCAGCGGGGGCTCGAGCTCGCTCCCCTCCGGCCCCCGGCTCAGCGCCTCGAAGCCGACCACCTCGAGGCTCGGCAAGTGGACGAGCGGCTGGAACACGGTGCGCACTTCACGGCGGTCGATGATGCGGCCAACGAGCGAGGAGAGGTCCAAAGCGGTGCTCATTGCACCTTTGCCCCCCGCCGGGCGGGTGCTGGCTGCAGAGATGGGCTCGCTCGTAAAGCCGGGGCAGCCCGAGCGTACCTCATGCATCTCGCATCGGCCGCTGTGACCTGCTCCTGAGGCGAAGGCTAGGCCTATCATGTCGCCTTCGGGCTCTCGGACGAGAAATACTCCATCCTCAATGGACAGCTAAGAGCAGCCGATCAAGCAACTGTGGTAGTGCCCCCTCCCAGAGCGACCGCGGTGGCACCGCCGAGCGAGGAACACCTAGGACCGGTCCCCGACCTCAGGCCCGGACCGGTAACCGGTGCCGGGGCCTTCGGGGCTCGCGCCGCTTCCGACGACGCATTCAAGCAGTTGTTCGAGTGCAACCCGCTCCCGATGTGGGTCTATGCCCTCGACGACCTCTCGGTGCTGGCCGTGAACGAGGCAGCGCTAGTCCAGTACGGCTATTCCGCCGAGGAGTTCCTCGCCATGCGGATAACCGAGCTCCGGCCGCCTGAGGACTGGGAGCGCCTGCGCCGCGACGTCCGTGAGCCCGGGCCCTCGCTCCGCCCGAGCGGTCTCTGGCGCCACCTTCGCCGTGACGGGTCTGTGATCGACGTCGACGTACGCGCCCACCGCCTCACATTTTCAGGGCGCCCCGCCTCGTTGGTGCTGGCGCTCGACGTCACCGAGCGCCTGAGGGCCGAGCGGGAGCTGGCCCGATTGGCGCTGCACGACGCGCTCACGGGTTTGCCCAACCGGGCCCTCTTGGTCGACCGCCTCGGCCAGTCGATCGCCCGCGCCGAGCGGGGCAGCGTCGTGCCCGCTGTCATCTTCTTGGACCTCGACCGCTTCAAGACGGTGAACGACGGCAAGGGGTACTCGGCCGGGGACCGGGTCTTGGTGGAGGTGGCCAAGCGCCTGAGCGAGGTGGCGGGCCCGGGCGGCACCGTAGGGCGCGTCGGCGGCGACGAATTTGCCATCGTCGTGGAGGCCGTGGCCGGCCTGGACGAGGCGAAGGCGGTCTCGAGGCGGGTCGCCTGGGCGCTCGAGGTCCCCTTCGAACTGGCGGCTGCCCGGGTCTTCGTCTCGGCCAGCCAAGGCATCGCCGTAGCTTCGCCGGGTGAGCCAGCCGAGCGAGTCCTGTCAAAGGCGGACATAGCCATGCGCGCTGCGAAGGCCTCAGGCAGTGCCCGTCCCCAAGTCGCCGACGACAAGGCGGTAGCGCGCGAGTCGTCCAGGCTCGACGGGGAGATCGAGCTCCGGCGGGCCATCGAAGAAGACGAGCTCGTGCTCCACTACCAACCGGTCGTCCGTCTCGGCCCACTCAAGGTCGTTGGTGCAGAGGCGCTCGTGCGCTGGGCCCACCCCAGACGCGGCCTGCTCGGGCCGGGGGAGTTCTTGCCCATCGCCGAGGCGTCCGGGTTGATAATCCCCCTCGGCGAATGGGTCCTCCGCCACGCCCTGGCCGACGCTGCCGCCTGGGTGTCCCCGGACGGCTCTGCCTCGGGCGCCAGTATTGCGGTCAACGTTGCCGCCGCCCAGCTGGGCGTCGCCAACCTCCCCTTCGTCATTGCCCGCAGCATCAGGGCAGCCGGCATCGCCGCCAGCCGTGTGCACCTGGAGGTTACCGAGGGGGCCCTCATCCGCGACCTGGAGCGGGCAGCGGAGGTGCTCGGTGCGCTGCGGGACCTTGGGGTACATGTCGACGTCGACGATTACGGGACGGGGTTCTCCTCGCTTTCCTACGTCCAGCGCTTGCCGGTCGACACGCTGAAGCTCGACAGGACCTTCGTAACCCGGCTCGGGAGTGCCGGGGGCGACGACTCGATCGCGGCAAGCGTCCTCGGGCTGGGGAGGTCACTGCAGTTGGCCGTGATCGCAGAAGGAGTTGAGACCCTCGAGCAAAAGCACCGGCTCGAAGAGCTGGGTTACGAGCTCGCACAAGGTTTCCTCTTCGCCCGCCCGATGCCCGGAGCCGAGTTCCGTCGCCTGCTCACTTCTGGCCCGCTGGCATCTGGCGCGCTCCCCTCGCGGGGCGCGCCATGACAGCCCTACGAAGGTTCCCCGCATGGGTGGCGTACCTGACCGTGGGTCTCTTTGCTGTGGTTTTCGACCAGCTCCTGCCTCACCTGGCAGCCGTTTCGAGCTGGCCCTACTACGTCGGCGTGTACCTGGCGATCAACCTTTCGTC
>JAJYMM010000020.1 GCA_021787035.1 Actinomycetes bacterium | reverse complement strand
GCCCGGTGCCCCGGCGGCGTTAGCCCGGTGCCCCGGCGGCGTTAGCCCAGTGCCCGGCGTTAGCCCAGTGCCCGGCGTTAGCCCAGTGCCCGGCGTTAGCCCAGTGCCCGGCGTTAGCCCAGTGCCCGGCGTTAGCCCAGTGCCCGGCGGCGTTGGCATTACGAACTGGTACCAGCGCCAAGTTCCCGACGACCGCATTATGCATCCAAGGAGAGGAGGTCCGCGAAGGTCTCGCGCCTCACGACAACCTTCCAAGCGCCATCCCGCACGAACACGACGGGCGGGCGGGGGACCTTGTTGTAGTTGGACGCCATCGAGTAGCCGTAAGCACCCGTGACCGGTGTCGCGAGCACGTCGCCAACCACCAGGTCGGCGGGCACGTGCGCCTCACGCACGACAATGTCGCCCGACTCGCAGTGCTTACCCACGACGGTCACCACCCTCGGCCGAGGAGCGGAAGTTTCGCGAGGCAAGAACGCCTCGTAACCAGAGCCATAAAGCACGGGCCTCGGGTTGTCGCTCATGCCCCCATCAACGCTCACGTAAGTGCGCAACCCTCGGAGGTCTTTGATCGTGCCGACCGTGTAGCAGGTGATTGCAGCCGTGGCGGCGATGGCACGGCCCGGTTCGGCCGACAGCGTCACATTAGGAGCGACCCCCACCGCGCGCGCAACACCGCGAAGCGCCTCTGCCCATTCGGCGATCGACGGGGCGTGCTCACCGACGACATAGGGTACGCCGAGACCGCCTCCGACGCACAGTTCCGCCAGACTTTCCTCCCCCAAGAATGGGGCGACGATCGACAGCGCACGCTCGAAGCTCTCCAAGGCGAAGATCTGAGAACCGATGTGGACGTGGAGGCCCACGACCTCAACGCCGGCTTCAGGCGAACGCAACCGGCGAACGGCTTCCGCGGCAGCGCCTGAGGCTAGGCCAAAGCCAAACTTCGAGTCGTCCTGTCCGGTCATGATGTACTCGTGGGTGTGGGCCTCGACCCCCGGCGTTACCCGCACCCATACCTTGGGGGCCGGATGGCCAAGCGGGAGCGACCTTGAAACAGCAGCCAGGCGATCGATCTCGTCGAACGAGTCGACCACGACCCGGCCAACACCCGCTGCAAGGGCCGCCTCTAGCTCCTGCACCGACTTGTTGTTCCCGTGCATGACGAGACGCTCGCCGGGGACGCCAGCGGCAAGTGCCACCGCCAACTCCCCGCCCGTCGAGACGTCGATGCAACAGCCCTCCTCCCAAGCGAGCTCCGCCATGGCTTTGCAGAGGAACGCCTTGGACGCGTACGCGACACGAGGCCCGAACGCTTCTCTGGCGTCGCGGCACCGGCGGCGGAGGTGCTCTTCGTCGTAGATGAAGGCCGGCGTCCCGACCTCACCGACCAGCTCCAGCACGTCCACGTCGCCGACGCGCAGGTGTCCCGCGGAGTCAACCTCGGCCGTCTCCGGAAGAAGGTAGGAGGGTAGCGGTACGTCTAGCACAGAGGGTAGGCGCTTCCCCTCCTCGGACGCGGATGGAGAGGGCGAAGCCGATGGGCTGAGGGGTTGGTCCGGGATCACGCCGCCCATGTTGCCAGGCCACGGCGGCCGGTCTGGTAGGCCGGGCCACTATGCTGATGGCGTCGCCCCCGTAGCTCAGGGGATAGAGCACCGGCCTCCGGAGCCGGGTGCGTGAGTTCGAATCTCGCCGGGGGCACTCCATCGCGCCGGGGCCGCGAACCTTCGGGTTCGCGCCGCCTGGCACCCGAAACCACTCTGCGACGCGGTCGCGACCTTCGGCGCGGATCTCGTGGACGAGGGCTTGGAGGAGCGCCTTGCGCGCCGGCACGGCGCCGTCGGTAAGTGCCTGTTCGATGTGCCGTCGATCACTGGGCAACGTTCCAAGTACCCGGTCGAGAGTGGCGAGATACCGAGCGATGAGCCGGTCTGCAGGTGCCTTGCGTCTCACGGGCGCCCGCTCTTCAGGATGCGGTCGACCGCAACCCGGAACACCTTCCACTGGTCGGCGAAGGAGGCGAGCGCGATTCGGCCATCATCGGTGAGCCGGTAGTAGCGGCGCGGCGGACCTTCGGTCGACTCACGCCAGGTCGTCTCGACCAAGCCCTGCTGGCGCAGTCGGGTCAAGAGGGGGTAGATGGTTCCTTCGCTGGCCACGAGCCCGTTGTCGGTCAGGGCCCGGGCGAGTTCGAAGCCGTACCGCTCCTCTCCGCGGAGCAGTGACAGCACGCAGGCCTCGGCCGCACCTCGTCGCAGTTGCGCCACCCAGTTACCCTGCTCGCCAGGAACCAGGTGGTGCATGGTAACAGACTCTAGGAGGGTGAGTTAGAACTCACGAGCGGTGCATAATCGTGCGGTTCCTTCCTGCTTACCTGTCCGCCAGCGCCCTCGGGAGAACTCCGCTCCCGGCGGTCGGATAGGGCGCTCGTTATCGCGCCCCCGACCTTCGAGCTACGTCGAGCAAAAGCCTTCGTTTCCGGGGCAACGGGCTCGGCCGCCCGGTGCCGGTACGCCTGGGGCTCTGCGATCCGCTCCTCGGACTCCGGCGGAACAGGCACGGCGGCCAGTTCGGCCAGGCGCAGCCGGAGGCCCTCGTCGCCGACCGGCGCCCAGATGGCGTCCTGCGGCCGCTGTGTCCGCCCCAGGGCGGCCGTCGCCACCGGGACGGCGGCTTGTGCCAGGACCCGGCGGGCGCCGGCCTCCCGGCGCGGGTGGCCGAAGCAAAAGCAGATCCGGTAGGCGAGCCCCGAGGCCACCTGGAGGTCCTCGTAGCTCGTGAGCTTCTTCTCCTGGCGCTCCAGGGTCTCGGTCGAGCGGTCGTGCTCCAAGCAGAAGACGACCCGGTTGCCGGCCTCCTCCCACACGCCCAGCCCGTCGGGCTGGGCGATCCGGTCGAACTGGCTCGCGCAGTGGCGCTCGGACCACCAGAGCGAGAGGTCGCAGTCCTCCCGTCGCCGGGACTCGGCTGCGAGGACCGAGAAGAACCCGTTCACCCCGACCAGGTGGCGGAGGCGCTGGGACTTCCTGATGGCGAGGGCCTTGTCGGCCCGCCAGCGCGACGTGTCGGGGTCCTCGCCGCGTTCGGAGGTTCGCATTGTGGGAGGCCGGGGGCGCCGACCGACTACCAGCATCTTCCGTCGGTGCAGCCTTCCACGGCGCGAACTACCAGACCGTAGAGTGGTGGTCGTGCGATTCACGGCAGCGATCTCGCATGAGGGCGAGTGGTTCGTGGCGCGCACCCTCGAGGTCGAGGTGACCAGCCAGGGGCAAAGCATCGACGAGGCACTGGCCAACCTCCGAGAAGCGCTCGAACTGTACTTTGAGGATGAGACGCTCCCCGAGGACATCGAGCCGCCGATCATCGCCACCATCCAGCTTTCTGCGTGAGCCCCGCACTCCCCGTCGTCAGCGGCGCCGCTGTCGTCGCCGCTCTCGCCGAAGTCGGCTACGAGCAGGTCAGCCAGCGAGGCAGCCACGTGGAGCTTCGCCGGGATGAGCGCACGGTAATCGTCCCGCTGCATCGTGAGCTCGCTCCCGGCACGCTGCGTTCGATCTTGCGGCAGGCCTCCCTCACGCCGGCGGAGTTCATCGCGCTTCTTTGAGCCGGCATCGTGCGTAGCCCACTCGGCGGACCTTCACATGCCGAGCCGCCAGGCTGATCGCCGGCCCCTCGACCAACGGCTCGAGGTTCGCATTCTGGGAGGCCGGGGGCACTCCATCGCGCCGGGGCGCGAACCTTCGGGTTCGCGCCGCCTGGCACGCGGAACCACTCTGCGACGCGGTCGCGACCTTCGGCGCGGATCTCGTGGAAGAGCGCCTTGCGGGCCGGCACGGTGCCGTGGGTCAGCGCGTGTTCGATGTTGCGCCGCATCTCGGCGATCACCTCGGCGTCGGGTGCGGAGGCCGCGGCCTTTCGCTCCATGCCGGCGGTCACCCGGTCGACGATGGTGGCCCGCTCTGAACTCGGCGAACGCGGCGAGCATCTGGACCACCATCCGCCCATCATCCGCCCCGGGGCGGTCGTCGAGAGGTAGCTGGAGGACTGTCGCCGACTCGTCATTACTTGCTCAAACCTGGGCCTGGGCCGTTCGGGCCGTGGATAGCCTTGCGGGATGCCAGATCTCCCGGTTGCTCGCCATCTCCTGCGGGCCAAGGATCTGGCCGACGGCCGCTACTTCGAGCCTCTGTCTGTTTCCGACATGGCAGCGGCGGCAGGACTCTCGCGGGCGGAGTTCAGCCGCCAGTTCAAGAGAACCTTTGGCGAGTCACCTCATCAGTACCTGCTAACCCGGCGTCTCGAGCGGGCGGCCTCGCTGCTGCGAACGACCGACTGGTCGATAGCTGATGTGTGCTTCGCCGTCGGAGCCCAAAGCGCTTCAACGATCCGCCCACCAGGCAACCGTACGGAATTGACACGTCTTTCCGGGATCCATCCGGCAACAACATCCGCCTCACCCAAGTCCTGGAGTTTGATCCGAATCGTGCCTGACACCGTTCGGGGGCCCATGTCTTCGATCCATACGAAGATGCTGGTATTTCTCCACTACTTCGCCCGTTCTCTGCTCGACGGCTCTCCAGGACGCTCATGGCATGTTGACAAAAATGGTGAGCCACACCGAGGACTTGCTCAAAGCGCACGATAAAAAACAGGTTTCCGACCCGGTTGCGTTTGCGGCCTTGATCGTCTCGATGGAGATCGGGACACTCGTAATGTCGTCCGTGCGCTCTTCGAAGGTGGCCGCGCGGCCCGCTAACTATGGTTGTCCCTGGCGTGGTCAGCCGGCATCTCGGCAGCCTTTTCGTTGATTTCTTACAGCCTGTACAAGGGCGCCGTGGCCAAATAGCACACCTACCCAAGGGAGGCGCGCCGAGGCGGTGACGGACGTCCCTTGCCCCGAGTGTTGACAGTAGCTGACATCATGGGTACGCTGATGCCAGTTACTGACATCACGAGTTCCCGGAGGTTGGGTTCATGGAGATCTTTGTTACGGGTGCAACTGGGTGGATCGGCTCTGCGGTCGTCCAGGAATTGATGGGGGCCGGCCATCAGGTGATGGGCCTGGCCCGTTCCGACGCAGCTGCTCAGCAGCTCGAGGCAGCCGGCGCCACCGTCCGGCGAGGTGACGTCAACGACCCCGAAGGCTTGGCCAAGGCAGCCGCCAAGTCAGACGGGGTAGTGCATCTGGCCTTTCAGCACGAGCTTGCCTTCAGTGGAAACTTTGCGGCCGCCACCATGGCAGACCGGCGAGCCGTTGAGGCCATGGGTGCAGCCCTCGCCGGCTCGGGCCGGCCCTTTGTGCTCGCTTCAGGCATGCTTGGGCTCGCCACCGGGCGGGTTGCTACCGAAGACGACGGCTTGGTGCCGAGCGCGGAAGTTCGGGCAAACCCAGCCGGCCGACGCGTCGCCACAGCTCTCCTGGCCCTGTCTTTGGCAGGGATGGACGTCCGCTCCTCGGTACTACGTTTCCCGCCGACGGTCCACGGCGATGGCGACAACGGCTTCATCGCCCACTTGGTCCGCACGGCCAGCCAGCGGGGTGCGGCCGGCTACGTGGGTGACGGCACCAACCGGTGGCCGGCGGTTCACCGATCCGATGCCGCCCGGCTGGCTCGACTGGCGGTAGAGGCAGCACCAGCTGGTTCCGTGCTCCATGCCGTCGGCGACGAAGGCGTACCCTTCCGAGACATCGCCGAGGCCATGGCAAGCCAACTGGGCTTGCCGGCAAAATCGGTTGCCCCTCTTGACGCTATAGAGCACTTCGGTTTTATGGGCCACTTCGTGGCACTGGACAGTCCGGCTTCAGGCGCCGCGACGCGGGAGCTGCTCGGGTGGCAACCCACTGGACCGACCTTGCTCGCTGACCTGGCGCAGGGCCACTACTTCCGGGACGTCTAGCGGACAGCCCCGCCTTCGCGTCGGGCCCGGATTGCTATCTCCTGGCGTATGCAATCCACGCCCGACGCCCTAGCGCTGATAGCAATCGGTACCCAACGGGCGCCATCGGGTAGGGGTCGGGCAAGATTCCTCGCAATCACGCGGGGAAGCGGGCTGCAACGTGGACGGGGCTCGGAAGGCGTGGACGGGGGAGGCAGGGCAACCCTGTTCCCCCCTGTACTGCGGGCGGCCGGCGCGGGGCCGGTGCGGGCAATGCCCCGGTGCGCCGCCCGTGCCGCCGGGCGGCCGGCGCGGGGCCGGTGCGGGCAATGCCCCGGTGCGCGTGCCGCCGGGCTGCCGGGCCCAAGGCAGGTGCTGTCTAGCGCTGACGGCCTCGGGGCCGAGCGCCGGCGGCCGCTTGGGTGCGGCTGCGGGCGAGGGCGAGGGCGCGGGAGATGGCTGCGTCGAGCATTGGCTCAGTGAGCCGCCCGGTAAAGGTGTTCTGCTGGCTCGGGTGGTAACAAGCAACGAGCCAACGCCCGTCTGGTAGGCGCAGCTCGGCACCGTGAGCGAAGCGCGGCGGGTGGCTCGCGCCGAACAGCCGGCAGCACGCCGCGTACGCGAATCCGCCAAGCGCAAGGACCGCCCCGAGCCTCGGCAGCAGAGCCAGCTCTCGCTCCAGGAAACCGACACAGTTGTCCCGCTCGGTGGGCGTCGGCCGGTTCGCCGGCGGGGCGCAACGGACCACCGCCGTTACCCACACGTCCTTCGCCTTGAGGCCGTCGTCTCGCCTCGTGCTCGTCGCCTGGCAGGCGAGACCAGCGCGCCAGAGAGCCGCCCAGAGCCAGTCACCGGACCGGTCGCCCGTGAAGATGCGCCCGGTCCGGTTGCCCCCGTGCGCCGCCGGTGCGAGCCCCACCACGGCGAGGCGCGCGGAAAGGTCGCCGAAACCCGGGAGCGGCTTCCCCCAGTACTGCTCGCCTGCGAAGGCCGCCCGGCGTTCAACTGCCACCCTTTCCCGCCACTCGACGAGGCGGGGGCAACGGCGGCATGAGATGATCTCCTGGTAGAGCTCTTCCGAAGTCCGCTCGGTCACGACCAGAGGATAGTTTGGCGCCAAATGTCCCGCCGGTCTAAGCCCGCTCCACCCACCACCCTGGTCCTCGTTAGGCACGGCCTCACGCCCACGACCGGCAAGGAGATGCCAGAACGCGGCCCAGGTCCATCGCTCTCGGAGGCGGGGATCGGCCAAGCAGAGCAGGCGGCGCTCCACATCGCTACCCGGCGCCAGTACTGGCCACCCATAGCAGGGCTCTACAGTTCACCGCTCCGACGCACGAGGGAGACGGCAGGGGTGCTCGCCAAGGTCCTCGACCTCGAGGTCGTCGAAATGGCAGAGCTCGCGGACTGCGATGCCGGCGACTGGGCCGGCATCGACTTGAGAGAGCTGGCCAAGAAGCCCGAGTGGCCCACGGTCGTCCACCACCCGAGCGATTTTCGCTTCCCGGGCGGGGAACCCTTGGCTGCCATGGCCGCCCGCGCGGTTGGCGCCGCCAAGAGCCTCGCGGACGCCCACGGCGGTGCAACCATCATCGCCGTCTCGCACGCCGACCCGATTAAGGCAGTCTTGGCCGACGCCCTCGGCATGCACCTTGACATGTTCCAGCGCGTGCTCGTGTCGCCCGCCTCCGTAAGCGTGATCACCTACTCGCCATCGGGCACCTGCGTGGTCGAAGCCAACTGGACCGGCGCGCCAATGCCACCGCAGGGCACCGACGGGGCTCGCGGGAAGGCACGTTGAGCACTTCGTTCGACCTTCCGAGCCCGGCGCGCGTGACGATTGGGGCCGTCGGGCCGCCTGGGCAGCGGGTCTTTTACTTCCAGGTCCGCCAGGGCAACCAAGTCGTTTCATTGAAGCTCGAAAAGCAGCAAGTCCTGTTACTGGCCGGCGGGCTCTCGGAAGTCTTGGCGGACCTGGCGGCCCCGTCGCGTACCCCTGACGAGGGTGAGCTCCGGCTGGAGGAGCCGGTGGAAGCGGAGTGGTCGGTTGGGGCGATGCAACTTGGCTACGACTCCGACGCGGACCGGATCGTCCTCGTGGCGCGCGAGTTCCGCCGCGACGCCGGCGAGGAGGACGAAGAGGCGGTACCAGGACCTGACGGCGGGCAGATGCGGGTCATGCTCACAAGGGAGCAGGCAGCAGGCGTGGTGGAACACGGAAAGCGCTTGCTCTCGCGCGGCCGTCCCCCGTGCCCCCTCTGCGGCTATCCCCTGGAGGAGGACCACAGCTGCCCAAAGACAAACGGGCACCGCGCGCCCGCACTGTGAGCATCGGCCCTGAGGCCAAGCATAAAGAGCGTCAAGAGCGCGAAGACGTCGTCCTGTCCCTCCTGTCGGAGGGTGAGATCGAGCTGAAAGGACGGATCACCTGGAGCTCAAATGCCACCTTCCTGACCGAGGTACGAGGGCCTGGGGGACGTAGCTCACTCGCCATCTACAAACCCGCGAAGGGCGAAAGGCCGCTCTCGGACTTCCCGCGGGACCTGTGGAAGCGCGAGGTGGCAGCGTACGAGCTCGCCAGGTGGATCGGCTGGGACATAGTGCCGCCGACGGTGGCCCGTCCCGACGGCCCGCTCGGCCCAGGTTCCCTCCAGTACTGGGTTGACGCCCTGGAGGAGGAGCACTACTTCACCCTCCTCGAGCGTCCCGAGCATGTCGCAGCTTTGCGGAGGGTGGCGGCCTTCGATCTCGTGGCCAACAATGCCGACCGCAAAGGAGGCCACTGCCTACTCGACGCTTCGGGCCACGTCTGGGCCATCGATCACGGCTTGTGCTTCCACGTCGAAACCAAGCTTCGTACGGTCATCTGGGACTTCGCAGGTGAGGAGATCAGCGACGACCTGCTGGACGAGCTGGAACCGCTCGCGACCGGCGACGTGGCGAGCGGTGTGGCTCAGTTCTTGGAGGCGCCCGAGGTGGCCGCTTTGGAACGGCGCGCCCGCGCCGTCCGGCGCCACGGCAGGTACCCGGCACCTACGTCGCGATGGCCGTACCCGTGGCCCCTCGTCTGAGCAGCCCTGATCCTTCCCCCTTGGCGGACATGCCAAGCCATCCGCCGACAGGTTTGGGCTGGTAGTAGGGTGGCAACCGCCGTGGCCTGGCCGTTTGGCGGCGACGACCGGGGCCACGTCCCTGGGACGCTCGAGAGGAGACCTTAGGTATGCGCTATGAGGGCGAGGTGCGCTTGGCGGTACCCGCGAGGCCTGAGTACATCGGGCTCGCCAGGGTGACCGCTGCCGGGCTCGCGAGCCGCCTCGGCTTCACATACGACCAGGTCGAAGATCTCCGCTTGGCGATCGACGAGGTGTGCTTCGGCCTCATCGGCAGCCTCGGGCGCGACGGCATGCTAGAAGTGCGTTTCCTGCTCTCCCCCGACGGCCTCACAGTGCGGGGGGAAGGCCGCTTCCAGGTAGAAGGGCCTGTTGCCCTCTCGGAGCTGTCAGAGCTGATCCTTGGCGCGCTCGTCGACGAGCACTCACTCGGCAACAAGGCCACCGGACCGGACTTCGTTCTAGTAAAGAAGCTCCACCCCCGCTCGACCGCAAGAAGCGCCGAGGTGGGGGCGGAGCCGCCTGGTGGGGCCGGGTGAGCGAGCCAGGGGGCCATGAGAACGAGCCAGGGGGCCGGGTGAGCGAGCCAGGGGGCCATGAGAGCGAGCCAGGGGGCCATGAGAGCGAGCCAGGGGGCCGGGTGAGCGAGCCAGGTGGCCCGGAGGATCCCCGGGAGCAGTTCGTCGCGTACGCGAGGAGCCGCGACCCCGCCCTCAGAGGCAAGCTCGTCTCGGCGCACCTCGGGTTGGCAGAGTACCTGGCTCGCCGCTTCGCCAACCGTGGCGAGCCTCTCGACGACCTTGTCCAAGTTGCGTCCCTCGGTCTGATCAAGGCTGTGGACCGTTTCGACCCGTCCCGAGGCGCAGAGTTTTCCACCTACGCCACCCACACGATCGTCGGTGAGCTGAAACGGCACTTCCGCGACAAAGGATGGTCGGTGAGGGCGCCGCGAAGGATGCAGGAGCTCTACCTGCGTCTCGGCAAGGTCGTCGGTACCTTGAGCCAAGAGCTCGGGCACTCACCGACAATCGCAGAGCTTGCCAACGTGTTGAACGTCTCCGAGGAGGAGGTCCTTGAAGCGCTCGAGGCGGGACAGGCCTACCGGTCAGCGTCTCTCGACGCGCCGTCGGCCAACGAAGAGGGCGAAACGCTCGCAGCACGCCTCGGCCAAGAGGATGCCTCGCTCGAAAACGCTGAGAGCCGTGCCACGCTGTCGCCCTTGCTGGCCAAGCTGGCGCCACGCGAGCGCCTCATCGTGAAACTCCGCTTTTTCGATGGCCTCACCCAGTCTGAGATAGCCGAACGCCTCGGGATCTCCCAGATGCACGTCTCACGCCTACTCTCGCGAAGCGTGGCCGAGCTGCGCAGCGCAGCAAAAGCGCCGGCGCGCTAGTCCAAAGCCCACTTACCCAATGCGCCTGATGCTGATCGTCAACACGAGAGCCTCCTCTGTAACGCCGAGGGCACGGGTAGTCGTCCAACGAGCCCTTTCTGGTGACCACGATGTGGTCTGCAAGGAGACGAACCGGCCGGGGCACGCCGCTCGCCTAGCCCAAGGTGCGGCCGCTGACCACTTCGACGCCGTCATCGTCCTTGGCGGCGACGGCACTCTGAACGAGGCCGTCAACGGCCTGGCCGGTTCGGCGACAGCGCTAGGTGCCCTGCCAGGAGGTTCGACAAACGTCTTCGCGCGAACGGTCGGGACTGCGAGCGACCCCGTCGAAGCGACCGACCAGCTCCTCGCCGCCTTGGCTAAGGACTCGGTCGAGCGAGTCGGCCTCGGCCAGGCGAACGGGAGGTACTTCTTGCTCCACGCCGGCATCGGGTTCGACGCCGCGGTCGTCGCGACCGTGGAGAGGCGTTCCGCTCTAAAGCGTTACACGGGACCGGCGGCGTTCATAGCTGCCGCCCTCTCGTGCTGGGCCAGCGGCTACGACCGCAGGCACCCAGCCTTCTCAGTCCTGGCTGGGGAAGCGTCCATCGAGGGAGCGTACTTCTCCATCTGCTTGAACAGCGACCCCTATACCTTCCTCGGCAACCGTCCCCTCCGCGTGGCACCGGGCACCGACCTCAGGCGGCCGTTGAGCCTGGTGACCTTCGGTAAGTTGACGCTGGCCACGCTGTTGCCCGTCCTGGTGGCGGCCCTCGGAAAGGGACCGAGGGCGAATGAGGGGGGCCATTTCACCACGCTGAGAGACCTGAAAAGCGCCACAGTTGTCGGTTCGCGCCCAGTCCCCTACCAGCTCGATGGGGAGTACGCGGGTGAGGCGCAGCGCATCGAGCTCAGCTGGTCGAGCGAGGAGCTACTTATCGTCGTCCCAGATACTTGCAGCACTTCTGCCGATCCATCCTTCCCGTCCTGAGCTGCCAGGGCTATACTCCCATGGGCACACGAACACGCCCATATAATGTTTTGAGATAATAAGTGAAGTTTTTCACAAGCTAAGCGGTCCCACCCCGAACAACTGGCGCGACTAGAGCCAAGCCAGGTTTCGCAAATGACCGCTCGGTATTGCCAGGAGGAGACAGCAGTGGCCCTCACTTGGACCAGGAACATCGAATGGGACGTGGAGGACTGGCGAGAGCGGGCTTCGTGCCGGGACACCGACCCGGACTTGTTCTTCCCGATCGGGAGCACAGGTCCTGCTGTCGAGCAGATCATCTCTGCAAAGGCTGTGTGCGGTACCTGTGAAGCGCGCGAGAGCTGTCTCGAGTTCGCCCTGGCGACCAATCAGGAGTCTGGGATCTGGGGGGGGACTACGGAAGAAGAGCGCCGAAAGCTGCGCAAGGCCTGGCTCGCGCGGCAGCGCCACGCCATATAGACCGCCATATAGACCCGTCCCCCGCTGGGCCCGCCGGCCGCTGCGAAGCTAGCCGCCTATATCCTCGCGATATCGTCGCGTTCGGGGCGGGTGACTGGCACAGCCAACCGAGCGAGCGTCCCGCTCCCGTTGCTCAGCATCTCGATCTTTCCCGCCAACTGGCTGCTGACCAGGCCGCGCACGATCGACAACCCGAGGCTCGTCGTGCTGTCCACCGAGAAACCTGGGGGTAAGCCCGCCCCGTTGTCGCGAACTTCGACTACAAGCTCGTCACGGCGGCGAGTGAGGCTGACGTGCACCTGTGCGTCGGCCAAGGCAGGGCAGGCGGTGAACGCGTGTTCCACCGCATTTTGCAGGAGCTCGTTCAGGGCGACGGCCAGGGGCGTCGCAACCTGGGCGCCCATCAGGCCCGCGTCGCCCGACCACGTGACTCGGACCGGCCGCGCTGTGCTCGAGAGGTCCTCAGCCATCCGTACGAGCGACGGGAGGATGTCGTTGAAGTCGAACTCGTCAGCAGTATCGCGAGAGAGGATCTCGTGCACGACGGCAATGCTGCGCACCCTCCGCTCGGCCTCGTCGAGGGCGTGACGGGCTTCACCTTGGGGCAACCGGCGAGCCTGGAGGCGCAAGAGGGACGAGATCGTCTGCAGGTTGTTTTTGACCCTGTGGTGGACCTCCCGGATCGCGACGTCTTTGCTTAATAGGAGCCGGTCACGGCGCCTGATGTCTGTCACATCGCGTACGAGTACGAGGGACCCGGTCAACCTGCCCTGGTCGAGCAGAGGGATGCACCGGATAAAGACGGCCACCTCGCCGAGCTCGAGTTCTTCCGAAGCCGGCGAGAGATCCCTGTAGGCCAAGGAGACAGGAGAGCGCTCCAAGCCGAGCTCCTCCAGGCTGGACCCGAGCACGCCCCGGTAAACCCCCAGGCGGTGCATCGCGTTCACGGCATTGGGGGAGGCGTACTCCACCCTGCCTGAGGCATCGAGCACCATGACGCCGTCGCCCACCCTCGCCGGCTCGGACGACAGTTGCTCTTCGAGAGGGAAGGGGAACGCACCCGCCGCCACCATACGAGCTATGCGGTCGAACACGCCGACATAGACCCGTTCCAGCTCGCCGGGCCGCCGGCCCACCCCGTAAGGGGTTTCCCGGGTCATGACGGCCACGATCTCGCCGGAGAAGCGCACCGGTATGCACACGACCCGAGCTGGTTCTCCGCGCGCTGCGGCCCGCAGTTCGCCCTCAACCACCGTGCCAAGGGACCATGCCCGCGGGAGCATTGGCCGCTCGGGGCCTGTCACCTCGTGACCGACGAGGTCCTCCAGGTAAAGGGTTTGGCTAGTGGTCGGCCTGACCTGCCCGACCACGACGAAATTGCCCGGGTGGGCGGCAGCCGGGACGAACAGCAGCAAGTCGGAAAACGAAAGGTCCGAGAGCACACCCCAGGTGGCCACCAGCCGCTGGAGGTGCTCCACGACAGCCGTCGGCACGGTCGCCCGGTCGTGGAGGAGCTCTACGAGGGTCGCCATGACTTGTCCCTCTCAGGCACCCCTCGAGTGAGGGGGCAGAGGTTCGCTTCGGATCCCATTCAGGACCAAACGTAGCGGCCAACGTCGAGGACGCCACCGAGGTCATGGACGTCCTCCCCGAGCTCGGGGACATCAGCAACGACGGCCTGGAGCCCCGACAGTTCAGAGCGCTGCGCCGTCTCCCGCTTGGCGACGACAGTGACGTTGTCGAAATTACTGCCGAGTTCTTCGAGCACGCGCTCGACGAGCGACGGGTCGTACCCCGCGAGAGGCCCTCCAGCGCTGCAAAGCTCGCTCGCCAGCGCGCCCGCTCGCGCCGAGAGCTCTTCGGCGCGCGTGGCAAGCGCCGCGTCCAGCATGTAGCTCGGGAGCACTCGGTTTAGCACGAGGCCCCCGGCGTGGAGCCCTCTTGTGGGTAGGAGCCGGAGGAACGCTTCCGCCTCGCGTACCGGCACCGTCTCCAGGGAGCTCACGACGACAAAGGTCGTACGTCGGTCAGCGAGCAGGCGCTCGACCTCTTTGGCGCGCTGCACAAAGCCTTCCGACAATGTTTGGAAAAGGATAAAGAATTCAGTTATATCCTCCAAGAACTTCGTACCGAGCACCCTGTCAGCCACGTAGTAAAAAGGTCTCGCCGCGGTGTCGGCCAAACGGCTCCGGTATGGGACCGTAAGTAGCTTCAAGAGGCGCGAGCTGAAAAACTCGGCCATTCGCTCGGGCGCGAGCAAAAAGTCCACCGCATTTCGCGTCGGTGGCGTGTCCACGACGATCAAATCGTAATTACCCTCGGAGTGTAGTTCGAAGAGGCGCTCAACTGCTATGTAGTCGTGGCTCTGCACGAAACGCTCGGAGATGTTTTTATAGAGGGAGTTATCGAGGATCCTTCGTGCCGTTGCCCCGTCTGGGGCATGGCGTGACACGAGCGCGTCCCAGCTCGATTTGGTGTCAAGCATCTCGGCCCATAGTTCTCCCCGCGGGGTCACCCCGGCAGCCGCAAAGGCTTCCGGGGGCACCCTATTGGCCCCGCCGCTGTGGACCCGCCCGAGGCCGAGGGCCTGTGAAAGCCGGCGCGCCGGGTCCACAGTGACGACCAACACCTTTCCCCCTTGGTGGCATGCAGACATGGAAGCGAGGGCGGCGGCCACGGTCGTCTTTCCGACTCCGCCCGGCCCGCAGACGACCACTATCTCCTTCGAGGCTACGAGGGCCTCCATGCCTCTCCGCGCGCCTGGGGTGCTCGCGGCGCCGGGCTCGGGGGGGGCCGTCAGCTCTCCAGTTCCGCAGACAGGGCCGAGGCGACCTGGCGAGTAGCCCGGAGACCGTAGGACCTCAAGAACAAGTAAGGCACGTACACGAGCAACGCCCCTCCCCTGTCACCGAGCGCTTCCCGGAGACGCCCCAAGTGGTCAGCCCGGCTGCGGCGCGTCTTCACCATCCAGCGTGCGGCGTCGAGCAACGGAGTGGCCTCTCCGCCGAGGGCCGCCGACAGGTGCCCCGTGGCGCCGGGGGCAGACAGCGCCTCGAACACTTGCTCCTCGCGAGTGCCAAAAAGCTCCGGGAGCACGCGGTTCACAATGACCCCCGCTAGCGCGACTGTGGTCTCGCGCTCGAGGCTCCCGATGAGCTCGATGGTCTCGGTAACGGGCATCTCTTCTGGCGTTGCTACCATTACCGCGCCACACGTCGAAGGGTCGGAGAGGATGTCAAGCATCCACCCAGTCTGTTGGCGCACCAGGCCGACTTGGACGAGGCTGTTGATCGCCTGGGGCGCCGACAGCTGACCAATAACGTGGCCTGACGCGACCGCGTCGACGACAACCATGTCGTAGTGACGCTCGCGCACCTCCCAGCAGAGCTTGCCTACGCTCACGATCTCCCGGACGCCGGGAGCCGCGGATGCCACGAAATCGAACATCCTCGTCACGGGACCGAGGCCGGCGGCGCGAGGCAGCCGCAGCTGGAGGGCGAGGTACTGGCGAAGCGATGCTTCGGGGTCCATCGACATCGCCCAAAGGTTCGGCGCCACCTCGCGCTCCTCGAAGCTCGTAGGGGCGACCTCGAACGACGACGCCAAGTCCCCCTTGGCGTCCATCTCGCAGACGAGGGTCCGCTTGCCCCTGCTCGCGCAAAGCAGTGCAAGGCCGGCGCTGATGGTGGTCTTGCCGACACCGCCCTTGCCAGTGACGAACAGGAGCTTGCGGTCCAGGAGCTCAGGCACGGCGACCACCCGCTCTGTCCAGCCCGTCCCTGCTCGTGCTTGGGATTCCCATGATGGACCGCGAGGTAGAGGACCTCCTCAAACAGAAGCCCCGAAGCCAACCCGCCGTGTCTCGGCACCGGTGTCGAGCTCTATGTACGCCAGCTTCGCTGCTGGCACCCCCACCCTGCGGCCCCGCTTGTCGACGAGCCACAGCATGCCCGAAGCCTTCTCGAGCGCTGCTTCGACCGTCGCGACTAGCTCGTCGGCGCTCGCGCCATCGGCCATCTCGACCTCGATCTCCCTGGGGTGCTGGGAAACACCGATACGGACGTCCACCTAAAAGCCTCCTTGGCTCTCGCGAAGTTGCCGGCGAGCTCCCTTGATGCGGGCTGCCGGCAACATGCTACCGACGCCGGGGCGTCGCTGGCCCAGAGGACTGGCCCTCAGGGCACTGGCTCGACGGATTGTGGCGCCGCGCTACCTTGGCGAGCGTGGGAAGGGCCGGCGCCAGCCCTCGTGAGCGTTCCTGGCTGGCGACGATGGCCGGCACGCCGACTTCCGAGGGAGTGGTCCTCGCCCACGCGAGTGGCGCTCGGCCCCGGGTGGCAGCTCAGGGCTTCGACCGCGCGGCCCGCGAGGAGGCCGAGGTACTCCAGCTCGCCCCGGGTGCGAGCCTCGCCCATGGGGCGGGCCAGCGTGCCCGCGAAGAAGAGCCGGACCCGCTCCGGACCTGTTTTGAACGCGACCACGACCGGATCTTGCACTCGAGCGCTTTCAGGCGCCTGGCCGGCAAGACCCAGGTGTTCGTCTTCCCCCGTGACCACCAGCGCACGCGCCTCACACACGCCCTCGAAGTAGCCCAGGTCGCCACCGCCGTCGCGCGTGCCACCAGCTTGAACGTCGCGCTCACCGAAGCCATCGCCCTTGGCCACGACTGCGGCCATGGCCCGGGAGGCCATGCGAGCGAGGAAGCGTTCGGGCCGCTGTTGCCCGGAGGCTACGACCACGCGATCTGGGGCGCCGACGTCGTGCTCGCTCCTCTCAACCTCTGCGCCGAAACGCTCGACGGTATCCGCCACCACAGCTGGTCCCTGCCGAGCCCGCTCACTCCCGAGGGTGCCGTGGTGAGCTGGGCCGACCGTTGCGCTTATTGCGCTCACGACCTCGAGGACGCCGCTGGCGTTGGGATCGTGAACCCTGACGACCTACCGAGCGAGGTGGCCGAGGTGGTCGGCCGCACGCGCAGCGCCCAGCTACGCTCCTTCATCAACGCCCTCGTCGACTGCATCACTGAGACCGGCGACGTTGGTATGCGCCAGCCCTACGCTGCCGCGCTGGCTGCGCTTAGGGAGTTCAACTACGAACGGATTTACATGAGCGCGGCATCGCTCTCCCAAGGTCGCGCCGTCGTCGAAGTGCTGAGCGCGCTGGTTGAGTACTTCGTCGAGAACCCGACACGAACGACTGGACGCTTTCTGGTGCCGGAGGAGGCCGGAGAGGGGGTCGACGCCGCTCTTCGCCACGCCGTCACCTACGTTGCCGGCATGACCGACAGGTTCGCCTTCAGTACCGCGGTCGAGCTGCTCGGCTGGCCACCCGAAAGGCTACCGAGGGGCATCGACGCCGCCGGGTTCTAAATCGCCGCTGCCGGAGCCTAAATCGCCGCTGCCGGAGCCTAAATCGCCGCTGCCGGAGCCTAAATCGCCGCTGCCGGAGCCTAAATCGCCGCTGCCGGAGCCTAAATCGCCGGCGCCGGCGCGAGCACCGGCTGCGACATCGGCTTCCTCTAGCCAAGACCTCGCGTGCCGCTCCGCCCAGGTGCGTTTGACCCGTCCAGTCAGCATCGAGCGCAGCAGGGAGGGGTGGGCCAGCGCCATTGCTATGTGCCCGACTATGGCGACGACCAACAGGTAGGCGACGAGGTCATGCACGAAGGTCGCCCCGGTACGCCACGACAAGGGCCACAGTGAAAACCAGCGCATGATGCAGCCGGTCATCAACATGACGGCCATGGCGCCGAGGGTGAAGGCGGCAAAAAGCTTCTGGCCGGCGTTGAACTTGCCGCTCGCTGGTTCCCTGGGCCGCTCCAGTCTTGACACAGCCCTCAGCCAAAGGCGGTCTCCGTTGCCCCAGCGGTTGAGCCGGCGCACGTCCGCACGCAACGCCTTTCCCCACGGCCCCGCGAAACTCGCGACTAGCGGTACGGGCAGGGCGAGGCCGGCGTCGACGTGGATCCGTACAAGCAGCGCCCGCCGGCCGACCAACCCGACAAGCTGGGGGACGTACAGACACGCCCCCGTTGCGATCAGGATCACAAAAAGGAGGGCCGTGACCCAGTGAACCGCCCGTTCCAGGCCGTCAAAACGCACGAGCTTGCCTCGGCGGGAGCCCGGCTTCGACGCGGCGCCCTGCCCCGAGGTGCCGCCCTGCCCCGAGGTGCCGCCCTGCCCCGAGGTGCCGCCCTGCCCCGAGGTGCCGCCCTGCCCCGAGGTGCCGCCCTGCCCCGAGGTGCCGCCCTGCCC